>NZ_JBHYJD010000025.1:0-160348 GCF_042740555.1 Nonomuraea sp. NPDC059007
CCGTACCACGGGCCACCAGCCCGGCGTGCTGACCGTGGGCCCGCTCGCGCTCGACCCCGAGGGACACCTGGTGACGCGGGCGGGCCGGCCCGTCCGCGTCTCCCCCACCGAGTTCCGGCTGCTGCACTACCTGATGGAGAACGCCGGGCGCGTCGTGTCCAAGACGCAGATCCTCGACCGGGTCTGGCGCTACGACTTCGGCGGCGACGCCAGCATCGTCGACACCTACATCTCCTACCTGCGGCGCAAGGTCGACACCGGCGAGCCCAAGCTCATCCACACCGTGCACGGCACCGGCTACGTGATCCGTGAGCTCCGCGAGCCCCGGCCGTGAGCCGCCTCTCGCTGCGGGCCAGGCTGCTGCTGCTCACCACGGGCCTGCTGCTGGCCGGGCTCAGCCTCATCAGCGCCGTCGTCACCGACCGCCTGGAGCGTTACCAGCTCAACCGGCTCGACCACCAGCTCGGCACGCTCACCTCGATCATCTCCCGGGTGTCCGGCGACGGCCCGCCCGACCTCACGCAGGCCGGGACCCGCCCGGACCTCCTCGCCCCGGCCCTCGACCTGTTCGGCGCGCCGTACCTGGTGTATCTGGACGCGAACGGCGTGGTGTCGGGCCGCGTCCACTCCCCCGGGCTGAACGAGGCCGGCCTGCCCGCGCGCGAACGGCTGCGGGCGATCCCGGCCGACGGCAGGGCCGTGGACCTGCCGGCCGCCGACGGCTCCGGACGCTGGCGGGCCGTCGCCCGCCCGACCGTCGGCTGGGGCGGGACGGTGATCGCGGTCGCGCCGCTCACCGAGGCCGACGCCACCATCGCGCAACTGCGGGCCAGCAGCCTGGTCAGCGGTGTGGTGCTGCTCGTACTGCTGACGGGGGTGGGCTGGTTCGCCCTCGGGCGGGGGCTGCGGCCGCTGCGCCGGATCGAGCACACGGCCGCCGCGATCGCCGGCGGCGACCTCACCCACCGTGTGCCGGGCCTCGCGCCGCCCGGCACGGAGATCGGGCATCTCGGGGCCTCGCTCAACACCATGCTCGGCCAGCTCGAACGGGCCTTCGCCGACCGGGCCGCCTCCGAGAACCGGATGCGGACGTTCGTCTCGGATGTCAGCCACGAGCTGCGCACGCCGTTGTTCGTCATCAAGGGCTCGACGGAGCTCTACCGGATGGGCGGGCTGCCCGGACCGGCCGAGGTGGACGCGGCGATGGCCCGCATCGACCGCGAGGCCACCCGGCTGACCGCCCTCACCGAGGACCTGATGCTGCTCGCCCAGCTCGACGACGCGCCCGAGAGCCAGCTCGACCCGGCCCCGATGGACCTGCGCACCCTCGCCAACGACGCCCGCCACGACCTGCGCGCCCTCGACCCGTCACGCCGGGTCGAGCTCACCGGCCCCGGTGGCGGCGGGCCGCCGGGACCGGCTCCGGTCCGCGCCGACGAGGACCGGCTGCGGCAGGTCGTGGCCAACCTCGTGGGCAACGCCGCCGCGCACACCCCGCCGGGCACGCCCGTGCGGATCGGCGTCGGTACGGCGGGCGGGCGGGCCGTACTCGAGGTGGCGGACACGGGGCCGGGGATGACGGCCGAGCAGGCGGGCCGCGTCTTCGACCGCTTCTACCGCACCGACCGCTCCCGCAACCGCTCGGCCGGGACCAACGCGGGCCTGGGCCTGGCCATCGCGCGTTCCCTGGCCCGCGCGCACGGCGGCGACGTCGAGCTGGAGACCGCCCTCGGCGAGGGCGCGCGCTTCCGGCTGACCCTGCCGCTACTGGACTGAGGGGCTCACAGGTCCTGCGACAGGAGGGTCACCAGCTCCACCAGCTCTTCGCGGCTGAGGTTGCGGCGCAGCGCCTTGGCCGCGTTCTCCGGGCGCGAGACCGGCACGCTGATCGTGCGGGGGCGGAAGCCCGCCTGCACCATGGCCGCGTTCGTGCTCAGCTCGCCCGCCACGACCTTGCTGTGCAGCGCGGGCGCGTCCTCCCGCAGCCGCCGCAGCGCGGGCGTCTCCGGCGCCGCGACGCGGGCCTCATCCAGCTCCTCTGGCGTTTCCGGCTCCTCGGGCTGCGGCTGCCGCGCGGGGGTGGCCGCGAGCAACGCCTGGTCCAGTTGCGCGGCCACGTCGAGGTCGTCGGCCACCAGCGCCCGCACCAGCCCCGGCGTCACGCCGAGCCCGCGGGGCGGGTCGGCGGTGATGAACTCGACGAGGTCGCCGTGCTCCACGAGCTCGCCGCCCGGCCCGGTGAACTCCCGCCACGCCTCGGCGTCCAGCAGGGCGCGTACTCCGGTGGCCGCGCGCGCCAGCGTGGGACGCGCCTCCCCGATGACCGCCGACACCTCGGCCACGATCCGCCCGTGCTCCGTCACGTCTTCCCCCGCCTCCGATCGACCGGGCACCAGGGTACCGAGCCACCAGGGCGGACGCCGCGCTAGTCGTCCCGCACGTCGAAGGTGTTCCGCAGGTGCGCGGTGACGGCCGCGAGATCCATCGGCTGGGCGCGGAAGCCCACGTACCCGTCC
Source organism: Nonomuraea sp. NPDC059007 (assembly GCF_042740555.1). Classification (NCBI taxonomy): domain Bacteria; kingdom Bacillati; phylum Actinomycetota; class Actinomycetes; order Streptosporangiales; family Streptosporangiaceae; genus Nonomuraea; species Nonomuraea sp. NPDC059007. Next base: position 2,517 of record NZ_JBHYJD010000025.1, read on the forward strand.
GGGCGGATGAGGTACGCGGCGCTGCGCCCGGCCGCGTACCGGTCGCGGAAGGCGCCCGTGGCGTCCCGGAGCACCCGCGCTCCCTGCTCGGGCGGCGGGACGCCGGGAGCCAGCACGACGTAGACGCGGACCAGACCGGCCAGGGTCTCGGCGTCGTCCAGGCCGGTCGCCGCGTCCGCGTAAAGGATCAGCGTGTGGCCGGGCCCCTGGAGCAGGTCGAACAGCCGTACCGGGAAGCCGAGCCCCTCCTGCGTCAGCCCCTGCACGTCCGGCGCGCGCTCACCCGGCCGGGGACCACCGCCGGGCGGGTCCTGCGCCTCACCGGACAGCGGGCTGCCGGGGTAGGCGACCAGGAGCTGGCCCTCCCGGGCGAGCTGGGTCGCGTCGGCGTCGCCGAGTGACTGGGTGCGGGCGTAGCGGACCGTCCGGCTCACCACCTCCTCCCCCACCGGTCGCCGTTCGGCGCCGTACGTGCTCAGCAGCCCGGGAGCGGCCACGCCGCGCAGGGCCAGGGCCAGCTTCCACGCCAGGTTGTACGCGTCCTGCATGCCGGTGTTCGCGCCCTGGGCGCCGGTCGGCGGATGGATGTGGGCGGCGTCGCCGCAGACGAACGCCCGGCCCGCGCCGTAGCGGTCGGCGAGGCGGTGGCTGATGCCGAACAACGACGACCAGCGCAGATTGCCCATCGCCGGTTTCCCGGGTACGAGCCGGTCGACGACCGCCTGGAGCTGGGCGAGGCTCGGGCCGGGACGGTCGGTGACGATCCCGTGCCCGGCCCCGTCGTCCCCGCGCAGTTCCGCCGGTGCGAGCATCGACAGCCGGTAGCGGTTGTGGCCGGGCAGCGGGACGCAGACCAGCAGGTCCCGCCCGCCGTCCGGTGCTTCGGCCAGGAAGCGCAGCGCGTAGCCGGCGGGCATGGACCAGTCCACCTCGACGTCGCCGAGCATGTACTCCTCGGGGAAGCGGTCGCCCTCGAAGGCCAGGCCCAGGCCGTGCCGTACCGCGCTGTGTGCGCCGTCGCAGCCGACCAGGTAGCCGGCGCGGACGTTACGCTCCGGCCCGCCGGGCAGCGCGAGGGTGGCGCTCACCCCGTCGGCGTCCTGGGTGAAGCTCCGCAGCTCGACGCCCCGCTCCACCTCGGTGCCCAGGCGGGCCAGGTGCTCGGTCAGGATGCGCTCGACCTCGTACTGCGGCAGGGCCAGGAAACCGTAGGTGCCGTCGGGCACCCGGAGCTCGTAGGGGTCCCCGGCCACGCCGTCGGTGAACTGCAGCTGACCCCGCAGCCACACCCCCGCCGCGATCGCCTCGCGGACGACGCCCATCTGTTCCCAGACCTCGAGCGTACGCGGCTGGATCCCGACGGCCTTCGCCCAGCCCGTGGGCCGGGGCAGGCTGTCGATGACGCGGCAGGCCGCGCCGTGGCGGCGCAGTTCGGCCGCCATGGTCAGCCCCACCGGCCCCGCGCCCACCACCAGGGCGTATGTCGTCGACTCCATGTCGTCCCCCCACTCCATTGAACGCCCAGCCGCCGGCCGGACCGGGAGGGACCCCCGGGTGGCCGGTCAGCCGGACTCGGCGAGCAGGTGCACGATCCCGGCCGGGTTCTTGATCCAGTGGGTCCTCGTGGTGAGGTTCTCCAGCGGTTCCACCTCGTCGCACGGGTGGATGCCGGTCTCGGCCAGTTCGGCCGTCGCGGCGTCCATGTCGTCGGTGTGGAGCTGCAGCCACAGGTCGGGCCGGCTGTAGTTGTCGACGCGGTCCAGCCACAGCGTGTTGGGGCCGAACTTCACCGAATGGGTCCTGGAGACGGTCGGGGCGTAGCCGACGTCCTCCTCCTTGACCTCGAAGCCCAGGGTGTCGCGGTAGAAGGCCACGGTGGCCTCGTACTGCGCCTTGGGGATCTTCATCGCGATGTTCAGTCCAGCGGTGTACACGGTCATGATTCCTCCATATCGAGAGCGTCTTCCAGTGCGGACAGCCGGTCGTCCCAGCGGTGGGCGAGCATGGCCAGCCACACCTGGGCGGCGCGGATCGGTGCGGGTTCCAGGCGGTAGGGGTGGCGGCGGCCGGTGGGTTCCGCGGCGCTGATCAGGCCCGCTTCGGCGAGCAGGCCGAGGTGCTTGGCCACGGCCTGGCGGCTGATCGGCAGCCGCCGGGCCAGATCGGTGACGGTGGCCGGACCCGCGCGGGCCAGCTCCTCCAGCAGCGCCCGCCGAGTCGGATCGGTCAGCGCCGCGAACACCGCCACGGCCTGAGCCTCCGCCTCAGGCGGCGGCATCGAGGTAACTCTCCAGGTCGGCCAGCTCGGCGTCCCAGCCCTGGGTGTTGGCCTGGCGGGCGGTGCGGGCCACGCCGGCGTCGGCGGCCTTGGCGAACCCGCTCTCCACCAGCCGCAGCCGGGTGCCGCCCGGCACCTCGTCCAGGGTGAACTCGACCGTTGTCAGCAGCGCGTCCACCCCCTCGATCGCCCAGGTGAAGGCGAACCGGTGCGGCGCTTCGACGACCGTGACCGTGGCGAGCGACTCCTGGCCGAGGTCGTCCCAGCGGAAGTACGCGCGCCCCCCGGGCCGCAGGTCGATCTCGGCCACCGAGCCGAACCACCGGGACAGTCCCTCCGCGGTGGTCAGCGCGGCCCAGACCCGGTCGGCGGAATGCCGCAGCACCACCTCACGTTCGATCGTGTTCGTCACCATGTATGGCAACCTACAGGTTGCGATAGAGGTTCGCAAGTCAGCGAATAGGCGAAAACCACCGACGCGAGGACGTACGCCCCGCTGCGACCTTGAGGTCATGCACGGCACCGGACTCCACCGAACCGCCGCCTGGGCGCCCCTGGCCGCACTGGCCACCGCCCAGTTCCTCGTGGTTCTCAGCACCTCGATCGTGAACGTCGCCCTCCCGCAGATCCGCACCGGCCTCGCCATGTCGCCGGCCGGCCTGACCTGGGTGATCAACGCGTATGTGCTGGTCTTCGGCGCGATCCTGCTGCCGGGCGGCCGGCTCGGCGACGTGTACGGGCTGCGCCGCGTCTTCCTCACCGGCGCCACCCTGTTCGCCCTGGCCGGCCTGGCGGCCGCCCTGGCCACGGGACCGGCGATGCTGATCGCCGCGCGGGTCGCGCAGGGCCTCGGCGCCGCGCTCCTCGCGCCGGCCGCGCTCGCCCTGGTGCTGCGCCTGTTCCCGGACGGGAAGAGCCGCGGGACGGCGCTCGGGGTGTGGGGCGCGGTCTCCGGCGCGGGCGGCGCGGCGGGCGTGCTGCTGAGCGGCCTGCTCACCGATCTGTACGGCTGGCGCGCCGTCTTCGCCGTCCTGGTCCCCTTCGCCCTGGCGGTCATCGCGGCCACCTGGCGGCTGGTACCCGCCGACACCCCGCGCGGCGGCACCCTCGACCTGCCCGGCACGACGACGCTCGTCGCCGCCCTGCTCATGCTCACCTACGGCCTGACCAGCCTGTGGCCCGCGGCGCTTGTCGGTCTGGCGCTGCTGGCGGTGTTCGTGGTGATCCAGCGCCGCTCGCCCCACCCGCTGCTGCCCGCGCGGATGGCCGTGGTCGCCCGGCCCAACCTGCTGATGGCGCTGCTCGGGGCGGTCTGGCTGGGCCTGTTCTACTTCCTGCCCCTCTACCAGCAGCGGGACCTGGGCTACACGCCGCTGGAAGCCGGGCTGTCCCAGCTCCCCCTGGCCCTGATGATCACCATCGCGTCCTGGGCGGCCGGGAGGATCCGCGGCTGCGCGGTCCTGCCCGCCGGCCTGCTGCTGCTCGCCGCGGGCCTGGCCTGGCTCGGGCTCACCGGCGCGCTGATCGCGCCGTCGCTGCTCATCGGCGCCGGGCTCGGCGTGGCCTTCGTCCGCCTGACCGCCTGGGCCTCGGCCGGGGTCCCGGCCGAGGACAGCGGCCTGGCCGGCGGGCTGGTCAACGCCACTCGTCAGGTCGGCGGCGCCGTGGGCCTGTCCGCGCTGACCCTCCTTCCGTCGTACGGCGGGGCCTTCCTCGCCTGCGCCGCCCTGACCCTGCTCATCACGATCGTCTCGATTGGAAAGGCACCCTGATGAACGACCTCGCCAAGCCGTACCTGACCGGGCACTACTCGCCGGTCGCCGACGAGATCACCGCCCACGAGCTGACCGTGCGCGGCACGCTGCCGCCCGAGCTCAACGGCCGCTACTTCCGCAACGGCCACAACCCGAAGCCCGGGGTGACGCCCACCCACTGGTTCAAGGGCGCGGGCATGATCCACGGCATCCGGCTGGCCGGTGGCAGGGCCGAGTGGTACCGCAACCGGTGGGTGCGCACGCCGTACCTGGAAGGAGTGCCCTTCCACGGCACGGAGCTGGAGGTCTCCGCGGCGGCCACCAGCATCATCTTCCACGGCGGGCGCTACCTGGCCCTGCAGGAGGCCAACCTGCCCTGGGAGGTGAGCGCCGAGCTGGACACCGTCGGCGTGTACGACTTCGGCGGGAAGCTCACCAGCGCCATGACCGCCCACCCGAAGGAGGACCCGGTCACCGGGGAGCTGCACTTCTTCAGCTACAGCCCCTTCCCGCCGTACCTGACCTACCACGTCGCCGACGCCTCCGGGCAGATCGTGCGGACCCAGGTGATCGAGGGGGCGGGGCCGTCGCTGATGCACGACTTCGCGATCACCGCGCAGCACGCGGTGTTCATGTGCTCGCCGGTCGTCTTCGACCACGCCGAGCACTCGGGCATCCCCTATCGCTGGCACGACGACGTGCCGTTCCGGATCGGCGTCATGCCGCGCGAGTCGGACCGGGTGACCTGGTTCGAGGTCGAGCAGAGCACGCTACTGCACGTCAGCAACTCCTACGTGGACGCCCACGGGCGCGTGGTGCTCGAAGGGCCGCGCTTCGACCGCGCCGGGTGGGAGTCGTCGTGGAAGTGGTGGGTGGGCGCGCCCGCGTACGGCCCGAGCCCGCTGGCCGGCGCGACCCTGCACCGCTGGATCCTCGACCCGGCCACCGGCAAGGCCGCCGAGGAGCCCCTGAACAGCCTGAACGTCGAGTTCCCCGCCATCAACGACGCCCACACCGGCATCGCCAACCGCTACAGCTACGCCATCGCCTTCCCCGGCGCGGGCCTGTCCGGCTACCACACCGTCAAGTTCGACACCGCGACCGGCGGGCAGCGGTTGTTCTCCCACGGCGAGGACCGCATGCCCGGCGAGGCCGTCTTCGTGCCCGCCGTCGGCAGCAACAACGAGGACGACGGCTACCTGCTCACCGTCGTCAGCGACCTCAAGGCCGGCGCGTCCGAGCTGCTCGTCCTGGACGCCGCCGAGCTGACCACGGTCGCCGCCGTCGAGCTCCCCCACCGGGTGCCGTCGGGCATCCACGGACACTGGATCGAGGACACCAAGTGATCACCGCCATCGACTTCGGCGCCCCCGTCGTCGTCCGCCTCGCCACCGTGATCGAGGCTCCGCTGGAGCGCGTCTGGCGCCTGCACACCGACGTGAACGGCTGGCCCGCCTGGCAGAGCGACATCACCAGCTCCTCCGCCCACACCCCGCTGGTCGCCGGCGCGGTCTTCCACTGGAGCACCTTCGGCCTCGACATCACCTCCACCGTGCACCTGGCCGAGCCGCGGGACCGCATTCTGTGGGGCGGCCCCGCCCATGGCATCGACGGGCTGCACCTGTGGACCTTCCGTGAGGAGGGCGGCGCCGTACACGTGCACACCGAGGAGTCGTGGGACGGCGCGGCGATCCGCGCGGACGTGGCGGGCATGCGCGCCGCGCTCGAAGGGTCGCTGACCGCCTGGCTGCGCCACCTGAAGGAGGAGGCGGAGAAGGCCCCCTAGAGTGTCTGCCCATGGACATGGTGCTCGGGCGCGACGCCGAGATGGCGCGGCTCACCGCTCTGCTCGATGCCGCACGGCAGGGGCGGGGCGGCGCCCTCGTCGTCAAGGGAGAGCCGGGCATCGGCAAGAGCGTGCTGCTACGGCAGGCGGGGCAGGCCGCGGACGGATTCCTCGTCATCCGGGCCACGGGCGCGCAGTTCGAGATGGAGCTGCCCTTCGCCGCGCTCCATCAGCTGTGCGCGCCGCTCCTGGACCACCTCGGCGACCTGGCCCCGCCGCAGCGCACGGCCCTCGAAGGGGCGTTCGGGCTGAACTCCGGCACGCCGGAGCCCCTGATGGTCGGCCTGGGCGCCCTGGGACTGCTGCTGGCGGCGCTGCGCGAGCGGCCGGTGCTGTGCGTCGTGGACGACGCCCAATGGCTCGACCACGCCTCCGCCCACACGCTGGCCTTCCTGGCCCGCCGGATCGGGACCGAACGCATCGCCATGATCTTCGGCGTCCGCGAGCCGGGACCGGCCGCGCTGGCGGACCTGCCCGAGCTGGGGCTGCGCGGCCTGAGCGAAGCCGAGGCGCGCGCCCTGCTCGATCAGGCCGTCCACGCGCCGCTGGACGAGCGGGTCCGCGACCGCATCCTGTCCGAATCCAGGGGCAACCCGCTCGCGCTGCTCGAACTGCCGAGAACCGCGGGACTGGGCGGCATGGCGGGCGGCTTCGACGTCCCGGCCGTGATCGAACAGAGCTACCTGACGCGCCTGCGGGCCCTGCCGGAACCGGCCAGAACCCTGCTCACCGTGGCGGCGGCCGAGCCGGTGGGCGACGCGGGACTGCTGTGGCGGGCCGCCGGGCGGCTGGGCATCACCGCCGACACCGCCGCGCGGACCGGCGGGCTGGCCGAGTTCGGCACCCGGATCCGCTTCAGCCACCCGCTGGCCCGCTCCGCCGTCTACGGCGCCGCCACCGCCGGTGAACGCCGCCGGGCGCACGCGGCCCTGGCGGAAGCCACCGACCCGGCGGCCGAGCCCGACCGGCGCGCCTGGCACCGCGCCCAGGCCGCCCCCGGCCCGGACGAGGAGGTCGCCGCCGAACTCGACGCCTCCGCCGCCCGCGCGCAGGCCCGTGGCGGCATCGACGCGGCGGCGGCCTTCCTGGAACGCTCGGCCGCGCTGACCACCGACCCCGCGGCGCGCGCCGAACGGGTGCTGGCCGCCGCCCGCGCCAAGCTCGCGGCCGGCGCGTTCGAGGTCGCCGCCGACCTGCTCACCAGCGTGCAGAGCGACGACCCGCGCTTCGACGTGCTCCGCGGCCGCCTGTCCTTCGCCCGCTACCGGGGCGGCGCCGACCCTGCCGCCTACCTCCTGCGGGCCGCCCGCGCCCTGGCGGAGACCGACCCGGCCCGCTCGCGGGCCTGCTACCTGGACGCGATGGAGATGGGCGTGTTCACCGGCGAGCTGGCCGCCATCGTGGAGGCCGCCAGGTCCGCGCCGCCCGGCACCGGGACCGGCACCGACACCGTGCTCGACGGCCTGGTCACGCTCGTCACCCGGGGCCACGCCCCGGCCGCCGGGCCGCTGCGGCCGATCGTGCGCCGGCTCGACGACGAGGTCTGGGCGAGCCGCCCCTCCCTCGGCTACATGATCGCCGCCGAGCTGTGGGACATCGAGGTGATGCGCGGTACGGCCGAGCGGGTCGTGGCCACGGGACGCGAGTCCGGCGCCTTCCACCTCGTGCCGATCGGCCTGGCGATGCTGGCCACCGTCCGCGCGCACGAGGGCGCGTTCGGCCCCGCGGCCGAGATGATCTCGGAGGAGGAGGCCATCGCCTCGGCGACCGGGGCCGCTCCCCTGGTCTACCCGCGCCTGCACCTGGCCGCCCTGCGCGGACGGCGTGAGGAGGCCATGGCGCTGTTCGCGGACGTGCCGCCGAGGATGAGCCTCAGCGCGCAGTGGGCCGCGGCCGTCCTGCACAACGGCCTGGCCGACTACCCCGCCGCGCTGGTGGCGGCCCGGGCCGCCACCGCCAGCGGCGACCTGGGCGTGTCCGGTCTGGCCCTGCCCGAGCTGATCGAGGCCGCGGTGCGCTCCGGCCGCCCCGAGCCGGCCGCCGGAGCCCTGCGCGAGCTGACCGTGCGCGCCCGCGCCGCCGGTACCGCCTGGGCCCTGGGCGTCGAGGCGTACTGCCGCGCCCTCGTCACCGGCGAAGAGGACGGCTACCGGGAGGCCGTCGAGCACCTGCGCGACAGCCCGACGGCCATCCACCGGGGCCGGGCCCACCTGCTGTACGGGGAGTGGCTGCGCCGGGAGGGACGGCGCCGGGACGCGCGGGCACAACTCCGGCAGGCCCATGAGCAGTTGTCCGAGCTGGGCGCGGAGGCCTTCGCCAAGCGGGCGGCCGGCGAGCTGCGCGGCACCGGTGAGCAGGCGCGCAGCCGTACCGCGGCGGAGGGCGAGCAGCTCACCCTGCAGGAGGTGCACATCGCGCGGCTCGTAGCCGAGGGCGCGACCTCCAAGGACGTCGCCGCCACGCTCTTCCTCAGCCCGCGCACCATCGACGCCCACCTGCGCAACATCTTCCGCAAGCTCGGGCTCACCTCGCGCAGGCAGCTTCGGGATCTGCCCGAGATCCACTAGCGCGATGGACGCGTACGGCGGCGCGTGCCTAACGTCGGTGGCATGGTTCCCGAATCAGCCCGCCACCTCATCCGCTACAGCGGCCAGGCCGCGTTCACACCGGAGCTCATCGCCCGCGCGCGGGGCACCTCGGTGTTCACCGAGAGCGGCCACGAGCTGCTCGACTTCACCTCCGGCCAGATGAGCGCGATCCTCGGGCACTCCCACCCGGCGATCGTCGCGACGGTGCGCGAGCAGATCGGCCTGCTCGACCACCTGCACAGCGGCATGCTCAGCCGCCCCGTCGTCGACCTAGCCCGCCGGCTCGCGGAGTCACTGCCCGATCCGCTGGAGAAGGCTCTGCTGCTGACCACCGGAGCCGAGGCCAACGAGGCCGCGGTACGGATGGCGAAGCTCGTCACCGGCCGGCATGAGATCGTGTCGTTCGCCCGGTCCTGGCACGGGATGACGATGGCCGCCGCGAACGCCACCTACAGCGCCGGCCGCAAGGGGTACGGGCCCGCCGCGCCGGGCAACTTCGCGCTGCCCGTTCCCGACCGCTTCCGTCCCGGCGTCGTCGACGCCGGCGGCGCGCTCGACTGGCGCCGCCAGCTCGACCTGGGCTTCGACCTGATCGACGCCCAGTCGGTCGGCAGCCTGGCCGCGTGCCTGGTCGAGCCGATCCTCAGCTCGGGCGGCGTCATCGAACTGCCGCCCGGCTATCTCGCCGCGCTGGCGGGCAAGTGCCGGGAACGCGGCATGCTGCTGATCCTGGACGAGGCGCAGACGGGGCTGTGCCGTACCGGGGACTGGTACGCCTTCCAGCACGACGGCGTGGTGCCCGACATCCTCACGCTGTCCAAGACGCTCGGCGCCGGGCTGCCGCTGGCGGCCGTGCTGACCAGCGCGGAGATCGAGCGGCGGGCGCACGAACGCGGGTATCTGTTCTTCACCACCCACGTCAGCGATCCGCTGCCCGCCGCGGTCGGCAACACCGTCCTGGACGTCCTGGAGCGCGACCACCTCGACAAGCGGGCGGGCGAGCTCGGCGCGCTGCTGCGGGGCCGGCTCGACGCGATCGCCGCCCGTCACGAGGTGGTCGGGGACGTGCGCGGGCGCGGGTTGCTGCTGGGGGTGGAGCTGGCCGGAGACGAGGTACTGGGCGCGGGCGGCGCCGACCGGCTGGGCGCGGAGGTCACCCGGCGCTGCTTCGACCTCGGGCTGCACATGAACATCGTGCAGTTGCCCGGCATGGGCGGCATCTTCAGGATCGCGCCGCCGCTGACCGCGAGCGACGAGGAGATCACCCGCGGCGCCGCCATCCTCGACCAGGCCCTCGCCGAGGCCCGCCTATGACGGGCGGCTGATGGACATGCGCATGCGGGTGTAGTCGAAGGTGACGGCGTACGGCTTGAAGAACTCGTGGGTGAAGTTCGCGATCATGTCGAAGCCGAACTGCGCCGACTGGCCGGGGCCGGGCAGTCCCGGGAAGACCTTCTCGGCGGCCTTGCCGCGCACGTCGCGCCGGACCGCGCGGCCCAGGCCGGCCCGCTCCGCGGTGAGCGGGTAGGTCTTGATGCCGAACCGCTCGCTCGGGTTGTCGTAGTCCACCGTGAGGCCGTACTGCTCCGCGATCGCCACCGTGGTGTCCAGGGCACTGCCGATGCCGCCGGTGTCGATGCTGACCATCCTGGGCGGGTGGTCGCCGAGGCTGCCCACCGAGCACGGGAAGTGGTCCCCCGCCAGCCACAGCGGCAGGCGGGCGATCTCGTCGCGCGCGGCGCCGGGCGTGCGCCGCAGCAGCAGGGCCTTGCCCGCGTAGTCCATGGTGGTCAGGAAGTGGTAGAAGATCGTGGTGCCGAACGCGCCCGCCGCCTGCGAGCCGTCGGGCAGGGGCGGCCGTTGCGCGTCGTTCCACTGCACGGGGATGTTGCGGATCTCGATGTCGCCGACCCTGAAGGAGTCGAGGACGCCGAAGTGGAGCACGACGGGATGGGCGTCCACGACCCCGCCCTCGACGGTGGCCAGCGCCCGCAGCCCGGCCCGTTCCGCCTCCTCCATCGACAGGTCCAGCGTCGCGTAGGTGTCGAGGTAGAACTTCTGCGGCCTGCCGCCGTTGACGGTGGCCTCGACGGAGGGGACGGGATCGAGGGTGTGGAAGGGCACGCGGGTGCTCCGGGCGCCGGAGATCGTCCAGGGCGTGCCCTCGATGTGGGAGTAGACCTTGGCGAACGCCGCGTCGCGCGGGCGGCCGGTACGGCGCAGCAGCGGGACCGCGCGGGCCGGCTGGTCCTGGCGGACGAAGCACTCCGCCAGGCGCTGGGTGGAGGCGATGTCGCCCGGAGCCAGCGCGATGGCCTTGCCCAGGTGCGCCTGCGCGGTGCCGAACCGGTTGGACAGCAGCGCGATGTAGCCGATCTGCGCGTGGGCGCGGGCGGCGCGCGGGTCCTCGCGCAGTTGGCGGCGGTAGCCGCGTTCGGCGTCGGCGAACCTGCCCTGTTTGAACAGCTGGTCGGGGTCCTCGGTGCCGGCCTCGGCCGCGAGGGGCAGGGCCGTACTCGCTCCGGCGGCGGCGGCGAGGGCCGCCGCTCCCTTCAGGAACGTGCGCCGGTCGGCATGGTGGAGGGTCATGTGTCCTGCCTCGTGTCGGGTGCGGATCGATCAAGGCCACACAACAGAGGCGGCGGTTAAACTCAGATAAGGGCGTCCCACCAGGAGAGCACCCGCGTCCCTGACAGGGTCAGCCACTTCGACGGCTTCCCCACCGGCGCGTCCACCTCGAACCACACCCGCCCCGGATACCGCCACGCCTGCTCCCAGGTGCCGTCCGGGCGCCGGGCGGACCGGATGAGCTCGATCGCCTCCGCCATCCGCGGGTCCGGCTTCGTACCGTCGAACAGCGCGGCCTCGCGGAAGTACTCGGCCGCGTTGAGCACGGTGTACTGCCACCGGACGGGGTACGCGAACCGCCCCGCCCACGGCCCGACCGGCTCACCGGTGGACAGGCGGCGGAAAAGACCGCGCCGCAGCAGGTACTCCTCGCCGGAGCGCCGGGCGGCGCGGGTCTCGTCCGTGCCGCCGGTCGCCACGTCGTAGGCGAGCAGCCCCTTGAGCGAGTTGAGCGTCGAGTGGAACGACGAGCGCGTCGAGCCGTTGACCCACTCGCAGTTCCAGCCGCCGTCCGGCAGCCGGTGCTCAAGGAACCACTCGGCGATGCCGGTGACGTCGGCGCCGAGCCAGACGCCGTTCCCGGCCGTCCAGGCGTTGATGCAGCAGTCCACCTCGCCGCCCCAGTAGGGCAGGCCGTCGTACTCCCACCGGCAGTTCTCGGCGAGCAGTTCCGCGGTACGGCGTTCGCGCAGGACGGCCGGATCCATCCCCCATTCCCGCAGTGTGGTGAGCGTCCAGGTGGTCGCCGTCCAGGGCTGCCCGTCTTCTTTCTCAGGTTCTTTCGGGAAGAACGCGCCGCCCGCCCACTGGCCGTCCGGGTCCTGGAGGGCGAGCAGCCGGGCGCCGAAGCCCTCGGCCGCGATCCGCGCCCGCGTCGCCTCCCACACCCGCGGCGGCTCGCCGGCCAGATCGCGCTCGACCTGCCAGCGCAGCGCCGGATCGGAGTCACGCAGCCATGCGATCAGATCCATGGAGCCGACCCTATCCAGGCGCGTGCCCGGGTCAGAGGGTCGTGCTGAGGAACATGGGGAACTGGAAGCAGTTCGGTCCGATGAGCCGCTGAACCGAGGAGATCGTGTCGCCGAACTGCCACCACCGGTGGTGCAGGTCGCTGATGCTCTGGCCGGGCAGCACGCAGTAGGCGCGGCCGCCGTTGTTGTCGTGCTGGTAGACGACCCAGGCCGAGTTGCCGGTGACCCGCAGGGAGCTGGCCCGGTCGTCGCTGCCGGTCGGTGAGAGGTTGCCGTTGGTTTCGCTGAAGGTCCAGTTCAGCCCGCCCAGGGACTGGTTCTGGCCGAGGATGAGAGTCCCGACCGATGCCTGCGCGGGCACGGAGCCCGTCAGCGCGGCCACGGTCGCCGCCGCGGCCAGGATCGCCGGCAGGTGCTTGCGCATGAGGTGCCTCCTCTGAGAGTGAATGTCATCAGAGGGGCGTGACATCCCGTTCCACCGTGGAACACCGCCGTCAGTCGCCGTCCTCCGGGTACTGGAAGACGTCGTCGAGCGTGACGCCCAGCGCGCGAGCGATCTTGAAGGCCATCTCCAGCGAGGGCGAGTAGCGGCCCTGCTCGATGGCGATGACGGTCTGCCTGGTCACGCCGACCCGCTCGGCCAGGTCCGCCTGCGTCATCTCGCCCCTGGCGAAGCGCAGCGCGCGGATCGAGTTCGTCACCCTGGTGGGCTTGACCATGCTCAGAAACCCCTGCGGTAGGCGACGATCCGGGCGATCGCCGAGGCGAGGGCCGACAGCACGAACGCCAGGTAAAGGGCGTTGGCGATCCAGAAGTGCGCGGCGCCGGCCAGGGTCAGCGCGAACACGCCGACGACGCCGGCGGCCAGCACGTAGTACTCGGCCCGCTGGCCGTACCGGCGGATGGAGGCGTCGCGCTCGTCCTTCAGGCCCGCCTCCCTCGGCGCGGCGATCGCGGTGGCGATCGACGCCACGATGTTCGCGAGTACGGCGACGCCGATGGCGGTGAGCAGGGCCGGGATGTAGGTGATCCGGGTGACGTCCGCGCCGGGCAGCTGCCGGAGGACGATGGTGAAGTAGACGACGGGGATCGCGAGCGCGACCGCCGCGTACGCCCACACCCGTTTCTCCTCGGTGGACATGACACTCCTCCATGTAAAGAAAAGCCGACATCGCCAAGGTAAAGCACCTTGGACATGATGTCAAAGATTCTTAACATGGATCAGGCCGGCCGCCGGCGTTTGGTGAAGATCTCGATGAGGTGGCGGACGGCGATGCCGGACTCGGTGGGGTAGCGGAAGTGCCGGTCGGGGTTGAGCGTGTAGATGTTGCGGCGGCCGACTCTTTCGCGGCCGAGGTAACCGGCTTCGTGCAGGTCGTTGACGACGCCCTGGACCGTGCGCTCGGTGATGCCGATGGTGGCGGCGATGTCGCGCAGCCTCACCTCGGGATCGCGGGCGATCTCCAGCAGGACCCGGGCGTGGTGGGTGAGGAAGGTCCAGCCGGGCGGGCTTTCACCCTGAGGTTCGGGCACGGCGTTCACTCTCTCGTCCCTCACGTGACGACTGTTATAGGAACATCGTATACTGAAATATCTTTCCTGTATTGTCATTCACCCATAGAGTAGAGTGGCGCCGTTTGAGCAGGGTTTCTGTCCGGGAGATCACCGAGGTCGTGATGACGCCGCTGTCCTTGATGACCGTCAGTATGCTGCGTGGCACGCTGATCACCGTCACCGGCGAGCTGGACGCCGGCAACGTCGCGCAGCTGGCGGACTACGTCGCCGAACGCCACACCGAGCCGGGGCTGCCGCTGGTTCTCGACCTGAGCGGGCTGACCTTCATGGACAGCACCGGCCTGAGCCTGCTCCTGCATCTGAGAGCCGGCTCCGGCGAGCACGGCGGCAGTCTCCACCTGGCCACCGTGCAACCCCGGCCCGCCCGCATCCTGGAGGTCACCGGCGCGTACCGCCAGTTCAACATCCACCCCACCCTCGAAACAGCACTCCAAGCCTCCGGCCTGACCACCGCCGACCCCTCCTCGGCCGACATCGCCTGACACGCGGCAGGGGCCCGCCGGTTGCCTCACACCCGCCATCGGCCGACATCACATGACATGCAGCGCGCTGTGCGTCACGGGCACGAGCCGGTCACCGCGGACCGCCACCGGGTGACATCGTGTGCCTTTTGAGCAGGGGCTCGCCGCGGTCCCATGGCTGCAGTTGTCCGTGCTTCTCCGCGCGCTGCCTGGCCAGGCCGGACAGTGCCTCCAGTACGACGCGGCTGCCGAGCATGGCCGTCACGTCGGCGTGATCATGGGCGGGGGCGACCTCGACCACCTCGACGCCGGCGATCGGCAGCTCGTAGGACAGGCGCCGCACCGCGTCCAGCAGTTCGCGGGAGGTCAGGCCGCCCGGCTCCGGGGTGCCCGTTCCCGGTGCCATGCCCGGATCGACGACGTCGATGTCCACCGACAGATACACGGCGTCGCACTCGTCCAGCGCGATCTCGGCCGCCTCGCTCAGGCATTCGGCCAGGCCGCGCTCGACGATCTCGGTCATCTCGTACGAGCGCATCCCCTGGTCGGCCATCCAGCGCAACGTCTCCGGCCCCGGCCAGTAGCCGCGCAGCCCGATCTGCAGAAACCGGTCGCCCCTGGCCGCGCCCGACTCGATGAGCCGGCGCATGGGCTGGCCGTGCCCGATGAGCGTGCCGTAGGAGCTGTCGCCGGTGTCGGCGTGCGCGTCGAAGTGCAGAACCGACACCCTGCCCCACCCGGCCGCGCGGGCGACGCCGGTGATGTTGGGCAGCGCGATCGAATGGTCGCCGCCGAGCACGAGCGGGATCTTGCCGGCCGCCGCGACCGTGTGAACCGCCTGCTCCAGGGCGGCGTGCGCCGCATAGGCGTCACCGCCCAACATCATGACGTCACCGGCGTCCTTCACCCGCAGGTCCAGCAGGCCGTCCACGCCGAGGGCGAGCGACGGGCGGACGCCGTCGTGTTCGAGGTAGCAGGCCTGCCGGATGGCGCCGGGGCCGAAGCGGGCGCCCGCGCGGTAGGAGGTTCCTCCGTCGTACGGCGCGCCCAGGATGACCACCTCTGCCTCCTCCCAGGAGGCCGGATCGTCCAGGTCGCAGGCGGGGACGCCGAGGAAGGTGAGATCAGGACCATACATAGCGCCGAATCGGGTCATGGCCGCATCCTCACAGCGACCGGTCCTGATCCGGAACGCCCCGCTTTTCTGCACCACCTCCATAGGCTCTATGCAGCTCGGTCCAGACCCGGTCCACGACGGCGGGGCGTGGCCCGGCGGGGGTGACGAACTGGATCCCGCGCGCGCCCACGTCCTGGAGCACTGGGCGGGAGACCACGTCGTACCCCTGCTCGAAGGCGAGCTCGGGCACCAGCGCCACCGCACCCCCTGCGCCGACGAAGCCGTGGATCACGCTGTAGTTGTCGGCACGCAGCGCGATGCGGGGACGGAAGCCGAGGGACTGGCAGGTCGCGTACAGGGTCTGGTCGCTCGGGTCGTAGGAGCCGCTGGAGATGATCCACCCCTCGCCGGCCAGCAACCCGAGATCGACAGGCCCTTCACGGGCGGCCAGGGCATGCCCCCTGGGCAGGAGCAGCCGGTAGGGATCGTCCATCAACCTCCGCACCCGCAGATCCGCCCCATAACGCCCCCTTACTCCCGCCCCACCCTTCACCTCTACGCCACCACGCGCCTTCACCCCCGACCCGAGGCCAGGCTCAGGCTCCACCCCCGAGTCGCCACCGGGCACCACACCCGAGCCCAGCCCCGACCCGAGCCCGTGCTCCACCCCCGACCCGAGGCCAGGCGTCACATCCGAGCCCAGCCCAGGCTCCACACCCGAACCGTGGGCAGGCTTCACACCCGGGCTGTGGCCGTGCTCCGCCCCCGAGCCGCCGAGCCTGTGCTCCGTCCCCGAGCCGTGGCCGTACCTCGCGGCGGTGACGTGGCCGGCCTTGGTGGCCGCGACGTCGTAGATCAGGGCGCAGTGCAGCGACCTGGCCCGTAGCCGGGTGAGGAGGTCGAGGGGCTCGGCCTCGGTGAGTTCGATCCGGACGTCGCTGCCCTCGGTGGCGCGTCGCAGCGGGCCGGGCAGCAGCTTGGTCGCCGCCGTGGTGAACGCGCCGACCCGCAGCGTGGACACGCCGTGGGCCAGGCGCGCCGCCACGTCCGACTCCACGGTCTCGATCCGCTCCAGCACGTCCGCCGCGTGCTCAAGCACCATCGCCCCGATGTCGGTCAGGACGGCGCCCGTGGGGCCGCGTTCGACCAGCCGGGCGCTGAGGTGGGCCTCCAGCGCGTCGAGGTGGTAGCTGATCGTGGGCTGGCCGTAGTGGAGCCGGCGGGCCGCCCCGGCCAGCGAGCCGCTGACCGCGATCGCCCTCAGCACGTGGAACTGGCGTAGATCCATCATCCATACATGCTATGGAGGGTAGGTGGTCAGCTCGCCGTACGCGGACAGGGTCTTGGCCAGATCGCCCCCTTTGCCGCGCAGCGTGGCGTCCAGGAACGCGGTGGTGACCGCGGAGGTGAGCCGCGGGCCGGCGGTGCGCCCGGCGGAGCCGATCAGCGAGGGCAGCGGCGGCAGGTACAGGGGCGCGTCGGTGAAGGTCAGGTGGGCCGAGCCGGGGACGGTGAGCCGGTAGCTCGCCGCCTCGCTGAGGTCGAGCACCCGCGTGAGGCGGGAGAGGTAGTCCTGCTCCTCCCCCGGCCCGATGTCGTGCGTCAGCGCGAGCACGGGCTGACGGAACGGCCGGGCGACGGGGTCGCGCGGGTAGCCGTCCAGCACGATGACCGCGGCGAACCGCGCGTCCTGCCGGGCGGCCTGCAGCGCGGCGGCCCCGCCGAGGGAGTGACCGGTCGCCGCGGCCCGTTCCAGGTCGAGCCGCCCGGTCAGCGGGCCCTGGATCTCGCCGCTGTGCATCCGGCCGAGCTGCGTGAGCACGAAGCTGAGGTCGCCCGCGCGGACCGCCGTCCATCCGGCCGCCCGCCGCTCGTCCTCCGCGTCGTCACCGGTCGCCGCCAGCCGCGTACGTACGGCCCTGCCGTCGTCGAGCACGACCACGGCCGAGTCGTACGGATGGTCGACCCCCGCCACCACGTACCCGCGACTGGCCAGATCCTCGGCCCAGGCCGTGTTCTGGGTACGCACCCCGCCAAGCCCCGGCGAGAAGAGCACCACGGGAAACCGCTCGCTCCCGCCCGCCACCGGAGCCTCCGGGGCCGAACGCGCATGGGCACGCGCGACTTCGTCCAGCATGAACCCGGGCACCCCGAGATAGTCCGCGGCGCCCCCGGCCACGATCCGCGCCTCCTCCGCCGTGCGGCCGAGGTAGCGGCTCTGCCGGGCGCCCGTGGAGTCACCGGAGGGGTACCAGAGCTGGACCACGACCGTCCGTTGGTCACCCGCCTTGGCGGTGGCGGTTTCGTCCCTGTCGGCGTCGGTCCACTGCACCACGGTGGTCCCGGCCGCGTACGCCCCCGGCGGCCGGGGAAACGCCGGCAGCGGCAACGCCCACGACGCCCCCGTACCCGCCACGACCAGGCCAAGCCCGGCCACCGCTCCCGGCAGCGCCGCCCACCATCGGGCCCTGCGCACCGGCCGCCCCGTCCGTCCTCTCATCAGCACGAACACCGCGAAAGCCAGCGCCACTCCGCCGGCGGCGAGCACCGGGACGAGCTGCCAGCGCACACCGGACACGGCCAGCACCACCGCGCACACGGCGAAGACGGCCCCGGCCGCCGTCGCGACCGGCCGCCGCGCGGGAGGCGGGAGCCAGCGGGCCAGCACCAGTGCCACGGTGGCCAGTACGGCAAGGATCTCCAGGGGAGACAGCCCGAGAATCGTCACCCGCCCATTCTTCGGATCACCGCCGCGCCGGGCATCAGCTCTACGTCCAGACCTGCGTGCTCCCCTGGTAGGACCTCGTACGCCTCTGTCCGACCAGAGTCTGATGCCAACTAGTTGGAAAAGTGGGTACGATGCGACTAGTTGGCATAGGAGGGCGTATGGCCGGAAAGATGATCGAAGGGCCGGACGGCCGGTACATCGTGGGCACGGTGAAGATCGGGGAGAAGGGGCAGATCGTCATCCCGAAGGACGCGCGGGACCTGCTCGACCTTCAGCCGGGTGACACCCTGCTCGTGCTCGTGGACCGCAAGCAGGGCATCGCGCTGGTCGACAACGAGAGATTCCGCAACTTCGCCGGCGGCGTGCTGGCCGCACAAGAAACCGCACAAGAAGCCGCGCAAGAAGCCGTACACGAGGCCGCGCAAGAAGCCGTGCAGGACGAGGAGCCGGAGAGATGACCGGCTACCGCAACCCGTTCGAAGGGCAAGGAGAGCCGTTGCCGCCCGCGCTGGCGCGGGCCGGGTTCCGGCAGGAGTTCGCCACGTTCGACGGCACGGTCATCAGCTATGTCCGCGGGCCGGAGGCCGGGGTGCCGCTTCTGCTCGTCCCCGGCCAGATGAGCCTGTGGAGCAGCTACCGCCGCGTCATGCCGGAGCTTTCACGGCGCTTCACGGTCTTCGCCGTCGATGTCCGGGGCCATGGAAACTCCTCCTGGACACCCGGCGACTACTCCTGGGACTCCGCGGGCAACGACCTGGCCCGCCTGCTGCGCGAGGTCATCGGCCGGCCGGCGATCGTCAGCGGGAACTCCTCCGGCGGCGTCCTGGCCCTGTGGTGCGCGAGCCGTACCCCGGAAGAGGTCGCGGCGATCGTGCTGGAGGACCCGCCGATCTTCTCCGCCGAGATGCCGCGCTTCCGCGACCGGGACCGGTGGGTCTACGGCAGTCTCGCGCACGCCGTCAGCGTGCTCGGCGACCTCGACCCGCGGCGGGTCGCCGGCATCTACCGCCAGGAGATCCCCGTCTCGGAGACCAGGTCCGTGCGGATGCCGGACCAGCTCGTCGGCCTGCTGGACCGGCTGGTGGCCCGGCATCGGCGGCGGCACCCCGGACGCCCAGCGAGCCTGGGCGTCCGGTGGCTGCCACGGTCGCTTGAGGAGATGGTGCGGGCGGCGTCGATGTTCGATCCCGACTTCGCCCAGGCCTTCCTCGACGGCCGCTTCTACGGCGACTTCTCCCACGAGGCCGCACTCCGCGCGACGTCCTGCCCCGTCCTGCTGCTGCACGCCAACTGGAACCGCTACGAGAACCACGGGCTGGTCGGCGCGATGGACGACGACGACGCGCGGAGGGTACGCGAGCTCGCGCCGCAGACCGTCTACCGGCGGATCGATGCCAGGCACGTGATCCACGGCGACAAGCCGGACGCGTTCACCGCCGCGCTGACCGATTTCGCGGCAAGGCTTCCCAGCAGAAGCGGTTAGGTTGAGTACCGGCGCGCGCCTTGACGGGTGGCAGAGGGGTCGTGGGTTGCACCTTCCGTAGCGGTATGTGATCCCGTGGACCTACGTCCCACTGAGGAAGGCTCCTGCTCATGTACTCGTCCTTCATCCCGCCGCGCCAGGTCAAGATCGGTGACGCGGCGGCCTTCGCCGGCACGACACCGCGGGCGATCCGTCATTACCACGAGATCGGCCTGCTCCCCGAGCCCGTGCGGGGCGGCGACGATCGCCGCCGCTACGGCTACGACGACATGATCCGGCTGTTGTGGATCCGCAGGATGGCCGATGCCGGGATCGCCCTGGACGACATCCGTGCCGCCTTCGCCGACACGGCTTCCGAAGGCGGCGACGACGGCATCGCGAGCGTCCTGGAACGGCTGGAGGAAACCCTCGTCGCCCAGGAAGCGGAACTGCGGCGCCAACGGGCCGCCGTGGTGCGCATGCGTACCGAGGGCAGCAGGATGGGCCTGCTCTCCGACTTCGTCGCCGGCCGCCTCAAGAGCCTGCCCGAGGGCTCCCTGCGCCAGGCGGACCTGGACAGCCTGCTGGTCACCGAGCGGATCTTCGGCCCACTCGGCGCGGCCGTCCAGGCCTCCCGTTTCATCGCCCTGGCCACCCACCCGGACCTGCGGGAGGACTCCGACCGGGTCGATGCCGCCGAGGAGGCACTCGATGACACGATCGCCGTCGACGACCCCCGGGTGGCCCGGGTGGCCGCAGAACGGCACGCCTTCGAAAGGGCGCTGCACGCCGTCATCGAGGACTC
This sequence comes from Nonomuraea sp. NPDC059007, assembly GCF_042740555.1. Classification (NCBI taxonomy): domain Bacteria; kingdom Bacillati; phylum Actinomycetota; class Actinomycetes; order Streptosporangiales; family Streptosporangiaceae; genus Nonomuraea; species Nonomuraea sp. NPDC059007. Next base: position 22,730 of record NZ_JBHYJD010000025.1, read on the forward strand.
CGGCCTGGCGGAGAGCGACGACGCGCTCTGGGATTCCCGTGACGCCCCTGATGAGGCGGAGCAAGGGTCCATGAGCGCGTTCGAAGCCACCGGCAAGATGCCCTACGACCTCTCCCCAGCCCGCCTGCGCTGCATGGAACTGGCCGAAGGGCTCGCCACCCAGGAGGAGAACACGGCCTAAACGCCCCGGGCGATCACCGCGGCGACGGCGAGACCCGCGATCGCCAGCACGCCGCTCGTGACGAACGGGTCGGCGAGGCCGGGAGCGACCCCGAGGCCGATGTACACGGTGATGCCGGTCGAGCCGCCGAGCTGATCGGCCGCGCGCTGCACGCCGGAAGCCACGCCCGCGTCGTTCTCGCCCACCCCGGCCACCGCGGCGTACTGCAGCCCGACGAGCCCGAAGCCCATCCCGGCGGCGATCAGCACCATCGCCGGGATCATCGCGAGCGCGCCCGCTCCGGCGCCCACGACGAGCGCGATGGCCGCCATCCCGAGCGCGGTGCACCCGATCCCCGCGACGGCGCTGCCCCGGGCGCCCCACCGGCCGAGCAGCCGCGGCACGAACGTCGCGGCGGCGACCAGGGCCACCGCGAGCGGCACCAGCGTGAGCCCGGCCGTCAGCGGGCTGAGCTTCAGCCGGTCCTGCAGGTAGTAGGTGAACAGCAGAAACGAGGTGGACAGGGCGGCGCTGAGCAACGCGGTCGCGAGGTTGGCCCTGACCCGCGCCCGGTCGCGGAAGAACCCGGCGGGGATGAGCGGATTGCCCGCGCGGCGTTCGACCGCGACGAACAGCACCCCGGCGAGCACCGCCCCCGCCAGCGCCACGGGCGGCAGCCACGCGAGGCCGGTCTCCCCGGCGACGCCGAACGCGAACAGCAGCGGCGCCGCGGTCAGCAGCAGAGCTCCGGGCAGGTCGAGCGGGACCCGCCGTCCCGGCCGGTCGGCCGGGACGAGCAGGAGCGTGGCGATGAGCACGAACAGGATGAACGGCACCGCCACGAGGAAGACCCAGCGCCACCCGAGCAGGTGCGTGATCACGCCGGAGAGCACGAACCCGAGCACGAGACCGGTGCTCGCGACCGCGGCCCAGACGCCCAGCGCCCGGGACCGGCGCGGCCCCTCGGGGAACATGAGGACGATCACCGCCATGGCCGCGGGCAGGGCGAGCGCCTCACCGGCGCCCTGCAGGAGCCTCGCCACCACGAGCAGGGCGAAGGACGGGGCGAGGCCGGCGAGCAGCGACGCGGCCCCGAACAGGGCCGTGCCGCCGAGCAGGACGCGCCGCCTGCCGAGCACGTCGCCGAGGCGGCCGCCGAACATCAGCAGGCCGCCGCCGGTGATCGTGTATCCGACCACCACCCACGTCAGCTGACGGGCGTCCGCGTGGAACTCGGCGCCGACGGACGGCAGCGCGATGTTGACCACGGTCACGTCGACCGCGATGAGGAACTGCAGCATGGACAGGCAGCCGAGGACCAGCCACGGCCGCACGGAAGAACGAAAAGGGGACGACACAAGAACGCTCCGGTGCGCGAGAGAGATTCGGGCGGCACGAAGCGACGGATCGTTCAGTGGAAGGTGAAGGAGGAACGCCCCGCCGCTAGCGGAGCGTCCTGGTCACGGCGGCGGCAGCCGCGGCAGAAGCGCCAGACATGCCGTGCATGCTACCAGGGGTCCCCCGGTACGGCCCGCCCCGCGAGCCCATGCGAAGCTCAGGAGAGCCGTCCCCACGGAGAGGAACTCGCGCAAGGACATGCCACTGGCCACCGACCGTCTGCTCATCAGGGACTGGTCGGCCGACGACGCCGAGGCGGCGCTGGCGATCTACGGCTCCGCCGACGTCACCCGGTGGCTCACCCCGGCCATGCACCGCGTCGAGGACGTGGCGGGCATGCGATCCGTCCTGCAGGCCTGGCAGGAGGCGCAGCCCAACCTGCTCAAGCCGCGCGGCCGGTGGGCGGTCCAGCTCCGTGAGGGGGGCGAGGTGGTGGGCGGGCTGAGCATCCGGCTGCTCCCGCCGTACGAGGAGGACCTGGAGGTGAGCTGGCAGCTGGACCGCAGGGCGTGGGGCCACGGCTACGCCACCGAGGCCGCCCGCGCGCTCATCGCCTGGGCGTTCACCCAGGACGTGGACGAGTTGTTCGCCGTCGCCCGCCCGGCCAACCGGCGCGCCATCGCCACGGCCGAGCGTCTGGGCATGCAGTGGGTGGGCGAGACGTCCAAGTACTACGACCTCACCCTGCAGGCCTATCGCATCCGCCAGGGCGACCTGTCCGGCTAGAGCCCGATCATGGACCTGATGTTGAGGTGGTAGATCCGGTCGCGGGCGTCCGGGGAGAGGCCGAGCGAGCCGATCGCCTTGATCGTCTCGCGGATGTACATGGGCCCGCCTTCCGGGTCGAACGGGCAGTCGGTGGCGAACAGCACGTGCCCGGGACCGAAGAACTCGAGCCCGCACCGCATCCCGATCGCGGAACCCGACAACGCCGTGTCGGCGTAGAAGTTACGGAAGTACTCCAGGAGCCCCTTGGGCAACGTCTCGTCGAGCACCTCCCCCTCGGTGCGGCTGCCGAGCTGGTCGCTCCACCCCAGTCCGATCCTGCCCTCCAGGTAGGGGATCATCGCGCCCATGTGATGCGTGATGATCTTGATGCCCGGATGGCGTTCGAACAGGCCGGAGAAGACCAGCCGGGACATGGCCACACTCGTCTCGTACGGCCAGCCCAGCGCCCACCAGATCTCATACCGGGAGGCGTCCTCGGTGGCGTAGTCGGCGAAGGCGGCCCCGCGGGCCGGGTGCATCCAGATGGGCAGGTCACGCCGGGCCATCTCGTCGAAGACGGGACGGAACGCCGGATCGTCCAGTGGCCGGCCGCTCACGTTGGTGAACACCTGCACGCCGCGGGCGCCGAGGTCGTCGATGGCGTACGCGAGCTCGGCCATGGCCGCGTCCGGGTTGTTCATCGGCAGGGAGGCGACGAAGGCGGGGAAGCGCTCCGGGTGCTCGCGGCACAACTCCAGCATCGACTCGTTGGCCAGCCTGGCCAGTTCGGGCGAGTCACGCGGCCCGGCGAGCAGTTCGATCGGCGGCGAGGACAGCGTGAGGATCTGCTGGTAGCCGTCGCCGAACTCCTCCATCATCCGCAGCCGCGCCTCGACGTCGTGCAGCGCGGTCAGTTCCAGCCAGCGCTTGAGCGCGCCGGGGTCGACGGCGAGTTCGCGCATGCGCTCGAAGTAGGGCGCGGGCAGGATGTGGCTGTAGGCGTCGATCTTCATTGACTTCCTCTCGAGGTTTGCGGAACCCAGCCGGTCAGCCTGCGGTCCACGGCCTGGACCAGCCAGACCGCGCCCAGGGCGACGGCGATGATGACCAGCAGCACGGCCAGCACGCTCGCGCTGTCGAAGCGCCCTCCGGCCTCGGTGACGATGTGGCCGAGGCCGACCACGGCGATGAACATCTCGCCGTTGATCATGCCGGTCACGGCTCTGCCGACGCCGAGCCGTACCCCTGCCATGATCATTGGCGTCGCGGCGGGGAGCAGGACCCGCAGCAGGATCTGGCGCTCGCTCGCGCCGTAGGAGCGAGCCATCTCCACCAGGTCGGCGGGCACCGTCTGGATGGCGGACGCGGTGTTGATGATGACGACGAACAGCGCGTACATGATCACGACCGCGATGATCGAGGCGCGCCCGTCTCCCAGCAGGGAGAAGAAGATCGGCGCGAAGACCAGCGCGGGGGCGGTGAGCAGGGCGTAGACGTACACGCCGAGGGCGGCCTCCACCTTGCGGTAGCGGCCCATCGCGACGCCCACGAGCAGCCCGGCGACCAGGGAGATCGCGAAGCCGATCAGCAGGTTGACGAGGCTGTCGGCGACGCTCCGGAAGATCTCGCCGTCCACCGCCATCTCCGCCAGGCGGGCGGCCACGGTGCTCAGCGGCGGGAAGAACGGCACGCCCGACAGCCGGCCGATCAGTTCCCAGGCGACGGCCCCGGCGGCCAGGCTGATGAGGGCGGCGGGGATGCGGGTTCTCATCGTGCCGCCCGGTGCTCTTCGTGCATGTCGCGCAGCCGGTCCCAGAGGTAGGCGGTGATCTCGGCGTACTCGCCGGAGCGTTCGAGCGCGCCCACGTCGCGGGAACGCGGCCGCAGCAGCGGCACCGGCACGATCTCGGCGATCTGTCCCGGGCGGGCGCTCATCAGCACCACCCGGTCGCCGAGCAGCACCGCCTCCTCCATGCTGTGCGTGATGAACACGACGGTCAGCCGGCTTTCCTCCCAGATCGACAGGAGCTCCTCCTGCAACAGCCGCCTGGTCTGCTCGTCGACGGCGCCGAACGGCTCGTCCATCAACAGCACTCTCGGCTGTACGGCCAGCGCCCGCGCGATCCCCACCCGCTGCTGCATGCCACCGGACAGCTCGGCCGGACGCTTGGTCTCGAACCCGGCCAGCCCCACCATGGCGATCAGCGCACGGGCACGCTCCTCGCGCTCGGCCTTGCCGGCGCCGCGCAACTCCAGGCCGAAGGCGACGTTGTCCAGCACGGTCGCCCACGGCAGGAGGGCGAAGTTCTGGAAGACCATGCTGCGATCGGGACCGGGACCCCGCACCGGCGCGCCGTCGACGCGGATCTGCCCGGAGTCGGCGGGGACGAGCCCGGCGACCGCCTTCAGCAGCGTCGTCTTCCCGCAGCCGCTGGGGCCCAGCACGGTCAGGAACTCGTTCTCCGTCACGTCGAGATCGACGTCGCTCAACGCCTGTACCCGGCCGCCGTCCTGGCCGACGAAGCTCTTGCTCAGTCCACGGATCTCTATCATCAGACGCTCCTTCCGGTGAGCTTGCGTTCGCCCCAGCGGGCCACGGAGATCAGCAGGAGCGCCTCCGCCAGGATGATCACGATGGTCGCGTAGAGCTGTGGCGCCTTGAGCAGGCCGCGGTACTCGAGCATCAGCCCGCCGAGCGCGGTGGAGACCATGAGCAGCTCGACGAGCACCATCCCGGTGACCGCGCGGCCGATGCCGAGCCGGATGCCGGTCATGATCGCCGGCAGGGCGCCGGGCAGGAGGACGCGGGTCCAGATCCGCCGTTCGCTCGCGCCGAAGCTGCGCGCCATCTCGATCAGCGACGGGTCGACCTGCCTGACGCCCGCGCGGCTGTTCACCACCACCATCACGATCGCGAAGATCGCGACGAGGATGACCCGTGCGGCCAGGCCGTACCCCACCGACATCCCGAGCAGGGGGATGATCGCGGCCATCGGCGTGACCAGCAGGATGTTGAGGTAGACGTCGGCGAAGCGTTCGAGCGACCGGAAGCGGCCGAGCACGATGCCCAGTGGCACGCCGATGCCGACCGCGACGGCGAAGCCGAGCACGAGCGCCTGGTTGCTGGCGTACAGCGCCTGCCACAGCTCGGCGCTGCCCAGCAGCTTCACGGCCGCCCCGACGGTCTCCGTGAAGGTGGGGATGAGCAGGCCGCCGCGCACGCGGGCGTAGACCTCCCAGCTCACCGCGAAGATCACGAACGTCAGCAGCTGGTACGGCAGAAGCCCCCGCCTGGTCACGCCGCCGCCTTGATGAACGACAGATCGGTGGCGTCCTTCGCCTTCATCCCCGGCTCGATCACGCCGGCGCGGACGAAGAAGTCGATGGTGACCTGCATGTTGCGCTCCGTCAGTCCCGCCGCGTCGAACAGGCCCGCCTTGACCGAGCGTTCGGCGATCTCGGCCACGTCGCCGATCTCCTCCTCCGGCAGGTGGGTCCGGACGAGGTTCACCAGGTGCCGCGGATCGGCGTTGATCCTGGCGTGCTCGCGCACCAGCGCGGAGACGAACAGCTGCGCCACGTCCCTGTGCTCGGCGAGGAACGCGGTGTTGGCGTAGACCGTCTGGGGACGCAGGTCGGGCAGGGTCTTGCCGAAGTCGACGACCTGGGCGAAGGCGGAGTCGCCCGAGCGCTCCAGGGCCACCACGTCGGCCAGCTCCAGCGCCGTGGCGTCGATCTCGCCGGCGACCAGGGCCTGGGCGCGCACGTCCGATCCGCCGATGGTCAGGTACTCCGGCTTGCGGTCTCCGGTGCACTGCGTGCGTACCCACTCCTCGGTCATCGCGGTGGCGACCGCGCCCCGGCTGAAGATCCCGAACGGCCGGCCGTTCAGTTCGTCACAGGTGACCCGGGACTTGCCGTAGATCGCCCACTGGTTGCCGATCGCGTCGGCGATGATCCGGATGGGCGCCTCCTGCTCGATGGCGCTCAGCGCGGGGCTGGTCGCCTCGGCGGAGATCGCGTACGCGCCCTCGGCCAGGCCCCCGATGGCCAGTTCCGGCTCCGCGAGCTCCACCACCTCGACCTTGTGGCCCGCCTGCCTGACCACGTCGGCGGCGGCGAGAATCGGCACGGTGGTGATGTCCGGCTCCGTGACGGCGATCGAGAACGAGAGGGTCCCGTCCGGGTTGGTCTCGGTCCCCCGAACGCCGCACGCGGCCAGTGCGGACATCACCGCCAGCGCCGCGAGCCTCTTCAGATGCATAATGCTCCTTGTCAACGGCTAGGCAAACGTATGCCTAACGGCAGCATAGAGAGAAGGATCGGGCCGCCGTCAAGGGCGTTCTTCGCGGCAAATGTCAGATTCGCCCGCTGACCTCGGATGACGCAGGCAAACGTTTTCCTCGCTATGCTGAGTGCCGTGAGCTCATTGGTGGAAGTCGCACGAGCGGCCGGCGTCTCCGTGTCGACAGCGTCACGGGTGCTGACCGGCTCCAGTCACCCGATCTCGGCCAAGACCCGCGCCAAGGTCATCGCGACCGCGGAGAAGCTCGGCTACTCGCCCAGCGCTCTCGCGCGGGCGCTGGTGTCGCGCAGCAGCAGGCTCATCGGCGTCCTCGTCAGCGACATCGTCAACCCCTACTTCTCCGTCATCGCCCGCGGCATCGACGACGTCGCCAGCCGCGCCGGATACGTCACCATGCTGTCCAACGTCGACCGGCGTACCAGCACGGAGATCAGCAGGCTGCGGACCATGCGCGACTACCGCGCGGCCGGGGTGATCATCGCCGGTAGCGGCTTCGAGGACGATCCGCTCGCGCCGGACCTGACCGAGGCGGTACGGCAGGCGAAGGCGCAGGGCATCCAGGCCGTCTCCCTGACCGCCCGCGACCTCGGCTGCCCGGTCATCACCGCCGACAACGAGGCCGCCGCCCGCGACGTCACCGACCACCTCGTCTCGCTCGGCCACCGCCGGATCGCCTTCATCGAAGGCCCGCCGGGCATGACCACGAGCAAGCAACGCCGCGACGGCTTCCTGGCCTGCATGAACGACGCGAACCTGGGCGAGGTGGCGCGATGCCTGCCCGGCGGCTTCGACTTCGAGGCCGGCCATCTGGCCGCCATGCGGCTCATCGCCCGCCCGCCGCTGCCCGACGCCGTCCTCGCGGCCAACGACGAGGCCGCCGTCGGCGCGCTCAACGCGCTGCGGCAGGCCGGCATCGACGTGCCGGGCGAGATCTCCGTCGCCGGCATCAACGACCTCAGGGTCGCCCGGTTCGTCGGCCTCACCACGGTGAGCCTGCCGCTGTACGAGATGGGCGCCATGGCCGCCCAGCACGTGATCGACGCCCAGCCCGGCGACGCGGCGACGACCCTCCTGAGCCACCGCGTCATCCCCCGGGAGACCACCGCCCGGCGGCCGACCGGCTAGGCGTCGGCGTTCCTGCCGGAGGGTCGAGTATCTTGTGCTCGCGCTCGCAGTTCACGGGAGGAACACGGATGTCGTCTGAAGGACGCCGGGTCCGGCTTCAGGACGTCGCCGACCACGCCGGCGTCTCCCTGGCCACCGCCTCGCGCATGCTGAGCGACTCCGACTACAAGGGCAGGGCGGCCCTGCGCGACAAGGTCGTCGCCTCCGCCGCCGAGCTCGGCTACCGGCCGAACCTGCACGCGCGCGCCCTGGCCAGCTCGACCTCGACCAGTGTCGGGCTCGTCGTGCACGACGTGCGGGACGCGTACTTCGCCATGATCGCCGGAGGGGTGATCAAGGCGGCCGAGGCGCACCGGCTGCTGGTGACCATGGTGTGCACGTACCGGGACCCGCGGCAGGAGCTCAGCTACGTCAGCCTGCTGAGCACGCAACGCCCCCGCGCGATCATCCTGGCGGGCAGCTCCTTCGCCGACCGGGCGCACACGGCCGCGATGACCGCGCAGCTGTCGGCGTACCAGGCCGACGGCGGCGCGGTCGTCTCGGTGACCCGCGGGCGCAGGATCGGTCATCTCGTCGAGGTGGACAACGTCGAGGCCACCCGCCGGCTCGCGCACCTGCTCGCCGACCTGGGCCACACCTCCTTCGGCGTGATCTCCGGCCCCGCCAAGCTGATCGCGGTGCGCGACCGCATGCACGGTTTCCGGCTCGGCCTGCAGGACCGGGGCATCGAGCTGGCGCCCGACGCGATCGTGCACGCCGACATGTCGCGGGACGGCGGCGCGCGGGCCGCCCGCCGCCTGCTCGACCGCCCCGGCCGGCCGACCTGCCTGTGGGGGGTGGCCGACGTGGTGGCGGTGGGCGCGATGGCCTGGGCCAGGAGCAACGGGCTGCGCATCCCCGAGGACGTCTCTGTCGCGGGCTTCGGCGGCACCCCCTTGGCCTCCGACGCCGTACCGGCCCTGACCACCGTGGAACTCCCGCTCGAACGTATCGGCAGGACCGCGCTGGACCTCGCGCTGCTGCCCCTGGACGAGCCGCGGCACACCGTGGAGATCGGCGGGACCGTGCTCATGCGCGACAGCACCGCCCCCGCCGTCAGGGGCTCATGACGACGGGACCGTGAGCTCCGGGACGTCGATCCAGCGGCGCTCGCGCCACGAGCGCATCGCGAGCTCGGCGAGCTGGACGCCCTTGGCCCCTTCCAGCAGGTCCCAGGGGAACGCGGCGTCCTCGGCGACGTGGCGCAGGAACATCTCCCACTGCGCGCGGAAGGCGTTGCCGTACTCCTCGTTGTCGGGGACCGGGGACCAGCCGCCGCGGAAGTCGATCGGGTTGGGGATGTCCGGGTTCCACACGGGCATCGGGGTGGCGGCGCGCGACTGGATCCGGCACTCGCGCAGCCCGGCGACGGCGCTGCCGAGCGTGCCGTCGAGCTGCCACTCGCCGATCTCGTCACGGTAGGGGCGGGTCGCCCACGACGTGGTGAACTGCGCCAGGACGCCGTGGTCGAACTGGAACAGGCCGTAGGCGGCGTCCTCGGCCGTCGCCACGTACGCGTTGCCGTCCTCGTCCCAGCGGCTCGGGATGTGGATCTCGCCGTGGCACAGCACCGACCTGACCGGGCCGACGATGTCGTCGAGGACATAGCGCCAGTGCGGGTACATGTCCAGGATGAGGCCGCCGCCGTCCTGCCTGCGGTAGTTCCATGAGGGCCTGTTGATCGGCTGCCAGTCGCCTTCGAACACCCAGTAGCCGAAGTTGAGCCGGAAGCTGAGCAGGTCGCCGAAGAATCCGCCGTCGACCAGCCGCTTCAGCTTGCGGATTCCCGGCAGGAACAGCTTGTCCTGCACGACGCCGTGCTTGACGCCCGCGGCCTCGGCGAGCCTGACGAGGTCGAGGGCGTCCGCCAGGTCACCGGCGGTCGGCTTCTCGCAGTAGACGTGCTTGCCCGCCGCGATCGCCTTCCTGACCGCCTCGGCGCGCAGGTTGGTGACCTGGGCGTCGAAGTAGATCGTGTCGTCCGGGTTGGCGAGGGCCGCGTCGAGGTCGGTGGTCCAGCGGTCGATCCCGTACCGGCGGGCGAGGGCCTCGACCTTGGCGGCGTTGCGGCCGACGAGGATCGGGTCGACCGTGAGCGTCCGCCCGTCGGAGAGGGTCAGCCCGCCCTGATCCCTGATCGCGATGATCGACCTGTCGAGGTGCTGCCGGGTTCCCATGCGCCCGGTGACGCCGTTCATGATGATGCCGGCTCGGACCTGATCCATGAGCGCTCCTTTGACTTGAATTGCAAGCGCTTTCTATCCATCGAAGCAGCTAGTGTCAAGGCTGTCTTGAGTCTTGCGTGTGTTCAATTTTCATGAGAACGTGCGGAAAATTGAAAGCGCTTCCCGATGAAAGGTGCTGGTCTCATGCCATCGACACCCCTCCTCGACCGGGTCGTCCTGGTCACGGGAGGCGGCCGGGGAATAGGACGATCCGTCGCCCTGGCCGCCGCCCGCGACGGCGCGCACGTCGCCGTCGCCTACCACTCCAGCCGGGCCGGAGCCCACGAGGTCGCCGAGAAGGTCCGGGCGATGGGCCGCGACGCCGACGTCCGGCCGTGCGACGTGTCGGTGCGCGAGGACGTGTTCGCCCTGGCCGCCTGGGCCGGGGCGCGCTTCGGGCGCGTCGACGGCCTGGTCAACAACGCCGGAATCCTCATGGAGTCGGACTTCCTCGACATCACTCCCGAGCAGTGGGATCTGGTCCTCAGGACGGATCTGTCCGGGATGTTCCATGCGAGCCAGGCCGTACTTCCCGGCATGCTGGAACGCGGCTCCGGCTCCATCGTCAACATCGCCTCCAGGCTCGGCCAGATGGGCTGGGCCGGAGCCGCGCACTACGCCAGTGCCAAGGCAGGCGCGATCGCGCTGGCCAAGTCGATCTCGCGGGAGTTCGGTTCGCGCGGCATCAGGGCCAACGCCGTGTCGCCTGGCGTCACCAACACCGCGATGGGGCGCACCGTGATGGAGGGCGAGGTCGGGCGCAAGCGCATGGCCGAACTTCCGCTCGGCCGCTTCGCCGAGCCGGAGGAAGTGGCCGAATGCGTGACCTTCCTGCTGTCCGACGGCGCCCGCCTCATGCTCGGCCAGACGCTCAGCCCCAACAGCGGCGGGCTGATGCCATGAGCGCCAAACTCCGCACCATCGCGCAGGCCGTGGCCCTGGTGCCGGACGGCGCCGCCCTGTGGATCGGCGGGTCCGGCGCCGGGCACGGCGTGCCGCAGGCGTTCATCGACGAACTCGCCGCGACCTTCACCCGCACCGCCGCGCCCCGCGACCTGACCACGGTCCGCGTCGTCGGCATCGGCGACTTCGCCCAGCGCGGCCTGTCCCAGCTCGCGCTGCCCGGACTGACCCGGCGCACCATCGGCAGCAACATCGGCAACGAACCCGCCCTCGGCGCGATGGTCGCCGAGGGCGCGATCGAGGCGTACTCCTTCCCCCAGGGCGTGCTGTCGGCCCTGTGCCGCGACATCGCCGCGGGCCGTCCCGGTCATCTCACCCACGTGGGCCTGGGTACGTACGTGGACCCGCGCCAGACCGGCGGACGGCAGAACGCGCGCACCACCGAGGACCTGGTCCAGATCGTCGAGCTGGCCGGGCGGGAATGGCTCTTCTACCCCGCGCTGCCCGTCGACGTCGCGGTGATCCGCGCGAGCACCGCCGACGAGGACGGCAACCTCACCTTCGAGCACGAGCCGATCCTCGGCGACTCCCTCGCGCTGGCGATGGCCGCGCACAACAGCGGCGGCGTCGTCATCGCCCAGGTCGCCCACCTGACGACGCGCGGCTCGCTCCCGCCGAACCGGGTGCGCATCCCCGGCGCGCTGGTCGACCACGTCTACGTCGACGCCGAGCAGCGGCAGACCTACCGCACCGGCTACTCGCCGTACTTCTCGGGTGAGCTGCGCAGGCCGTACGGCACGACAGCCCCCACACCCCTGGACGTGCGCAAGGTGATCGCACGCCGCGCCCTGCTCGAGTTCCGCCGGAACGACATCTGCAACCTGGGCTTCGGCATCTCCCAGCAGATCGGCGCGGTGGCCGCCGAGGAAGGCGTGGCGGAACGGCTGACGCTCACCGTCGAGCAGGGCATCTTCGGCGGCGTGCCCGCGCACGGCCCGGACGGCGGCGCCGGGGTGAACTACCAGGCCCGCCTGGAACAGCCCTCCATGTTCGACTTCTACGACGGCGGCGGCCTCGATGTGGCGAGCCTGTCCTTCGCGCAGGTCGACCGGCACGGCAACGTCAACGTGCACGCCTTCGACGACCGGATGCGCGGCCCCGGCGGCTTCGTCAACATCAGCGCGCGGACCGGGCGGCTCTGCTTCGTCGGCACGTTCACCGCGGGCGGCCTGCGCGTCGATCTGTCCGGCGGCCGGCCCCGTGTCGAACGAGAAGGCGCCCGGCGCAAGTTCGTCGACGACGTCAGGGAGATCAGCTTCAACGGCCCGATGGCGCTGGGCAAGGGCCAGAGCGTCCGCTACATCACCGAACGCGCCGTCTTCGCCCTGACCGCCGACGGCCTGGAGCTGATCGAGGTCGCCGACGGGATGGACGTGGAGAAGGACGTGTTCGCCCACATGGACTTCCGCCCGAAAGTCAGCGAGCACCTGCGCCCCATGGACGCCCGCCTGTTCCGCGCCGCCCGCATGGGGATCACCTTCGGACAAGAGGACTGACATGGCGACGCTGGTCAACGTGACACACGGAACCTGCGCGGAGATCGAGCTGGACAACCCGCCGATGAACGTGGTCTCCCGCGAGCTGACCGGGCAACTGCGCGCCGCGCTGCGCGCCGTCGCCGGCGACGAGGACACCCGGGTCGTGATCCTCCACGGCGCGGGCACGCGGGCCTTCTGCGCGGGCTCGGACATCGCCGAGTTCGACGAGCTGCACGAGCACGTCGCCGAACGCAAACTGCTGCTGGAGAAGCTCGTCTACCGGCAGCTCGCCAGGCTCCGGGTGCCGTCCATCGCGGCCGTCGAGGGATACGCGCTCGGCGGCGGCCTCGAACTCGCGCTCTGCTGCGACCTGCGGATCGCGGGCGACCAGGCCAGGCTCGGCCTGCCGGAGCTCAAACTCGGCGTCCTGCCGGGCAGCGGCGGCACCCAGCGGCTGCCGCGCATCGTCGGCCCGGCCCGCGCCAAGGAGATCATCCTCCTGGGCGAGCCGCTCGACGCCGCCACCGCGCTCTCGATCGGCCTGGTCAACCGCGTGGTACGCGCGGGAACGGCGCTGACCGCTGCCCGGGAGATGGCCGCGACGATCGCCGCGCGCGGGCCGCTCGCCGTACAGGCGGCGAAAGCACTGATCGACCACGCCGCGGACCGGCCGCTGGACGACGGGCTCGCGCTGGAGCTCGACGCGTCGGAAGAGATCTTCTCCACCCAGGACGCACGCGAAGGCGCCCGCGCCTTCCTGGCCAAGCGTCCGCCGGCCTTCAGGAAGTCGTGATGCGCACCGTAGCCCTGTTCGGCAACCCGCTGCGGCGGACCCACTCGGCCGTCATGCACAACGCCGCCTTCGCGGCGTTCGGCATCGACGCCCGCTACGAGCTGCGGGAGGTGCGCGCATCCGACCTGGCCGAGCAGGTACGGCAGGCCAGGGACGAGCATTGGCTCGGCTTCCAGATCACCGCGCCGCACAAACAGGTGATCATGCCGCTCCTCGACGAGATCGAGCCCGACGCCCTGCGGATCGGCGCGGTCAACAGCGTGGAGGCCCGCGCGGACGGGCGGCTGGTCGGCTTCAACACCGACGTGAGCGGCTTCATGACGGCGCTGCGCGAGCACGTGGGCACGGACCTGCGCGGCGCCGAGGTCGTCGTGGCGGGCTCGGGCGGTGTCGGCCACGCCGTGTCGTACGGCCTGGCCAAGGACGGAGCCGGCCTCACCGTCCTCGACCTCGACGCCGCGGACGCGCGCAGACTCGCGGCCAGGTTCGGCGATCTGGCGGCGATCGAGCCGATGGCCTTCGCCGATCCGCGCGTACGCGATCGCCTGGCCGGAGCGGACCTGTTCGTCAACGCCACATCGGTCGGCATGCTCACCCCGGGCCCCGTGGTGGACGTCGGCCTGCTCTCGCCGCGCGCGGCGGTGTTCGACGTGGTCTACCTCCCGCGGCTGACCGAACTCGTGCGGCGGGCCAGCGCGCGGGGCATGCGCGCGGCAGGGGGCGCCGGCATGCTGGTGGCCCAGGCTGCCGCGGCCTTCAGCCGCTGGACGGGCGCGGGCGACGCCACCGCCGTGATGCGGGCGGCCGTCGAACCACTGCTGCGCCGCGACGACCTGGCCCCCTGAAGCGCCTTACGGCCGGCGACCGCCCCCCGGCCGCGGTTCTTCCTCCTTCCTTCGCCGCAACCGGGCAGAGCTTTCCCGGCTTTCGCCGACGTATCCGGTATAGACCGGATACGGTGGCCCGTGGAATTCGGCGAAGCCCGTAAAGGCCACCGGGAGTGTCTCTATGCGTACCGTTCTTTCCATCGGGGCGGCGGCGGTTCTCGCCTTCACCCTCGCACCCGCCCAGCCGGCGGCCGCCGCGGCGCTGCCAGGGGGCAAGTCCACGTATGTCGTGTCGCAGGGGCATCTCAAGGCGTCCTCCCGGGAGAACTGGGTGCGCCTGGGCAGTTACCGCTTCGCCGCGAACGGCACCGTGACCTCGTCCCTCTACCTGTGGTGGCAGCGCCACCCCGAGGCCAGGCAGGGCACCGGCATGACCCCGGACGCGGGCTGCAGCACCAAGGCGGGCGGCAAGGGGACGCGGGTACGTACCTGCCAGGTGCTCACCGCGGGCGGCTTCACCGGCGCGCCCGACGAGACCCGCACCGGGACGTACACCGTGTCGGGGAACGTCGTGAGCATCCGGTGGAAGATCGCCCAGACGTGGACGGAGCAGTGGTTCGTGCGCCCCTCCCCCGACGGGAAGCTGGCGCGGCTGGACCTCAAGTCCAGTTCGCTCGCCACCCACGGCTACGCCTACGGCAGCAACGCCGCGCTCGGCACCCGGCGCGCGATGAGCTCGGTGAAGGCGCACCCCGGCACGCTCCGGCAGGACCTGACGAGCTGGGCGGGCGGCAGGCTCGTGCCCTCCATGAACCAGCCGTTCGGCCACAAGGCCTTCCGCGCCTGCACGACCACCACGAGCTGCCTGACCTACCTGCAGCCCTCCTCCAACGGCGCCTGCCAGAAGGCCGGCGGCTGCCCCAAGTACGGCGGCGGCACCCGGGCGAACGTCAGCTCCATCCAGTACTACCTCACGAAGATCTCCAACTCCGACCGCCGCGACTCGATGTGGCACTGGTGCACGTGCCTGGCGATGGAGCGCGGCCAGTTCTGCTACACCGGCAACTCCCACGTCAAACCGCTCATGCAGATCATCGACGACAAGGGCGCCTTCCGCGGATGGGTCGGGGCGGAAGCATCGTTCTCCACCGGCGCGCGAGGGGCGGACATGCTGGCGGTCTTCCGCATCAGCGACTTCCGCTGATGGCCCGCACGCCGCATGACAGCTTCCACGATCTCGCGCTGCCACCGGACCTCGACCCCGGCCGCAACAAGGGCGACCAGATCAGGGAGATCCTGGAGCTCATGGTGCGCGCCCTGCCGCCGGGCACGCTGCTGCCCTCGGAACGCTCGATCGCCGAGCGCTACCAGGTGGCCAGGGGAACGGTCCGGCAGAAGGTCCAGGAACTCGTCATGCTGGGCGTGATCCGGCGCTCCAGCGGTTCCGGCACGTACGTCGCCGAGCCGAAACTGCAGCAGGGCACCACGATGGCCTCCTTCAGCGAGGAGATGCGGGCCCGGGGCAGGACTCCGGCCGCCCGCATCCTGTCGGCCCGCACCCGCCG
This sequence comes from Nonomuraea sp. NPDC059007, assembly GCF_042740555.1. Taxonomy (NCBI): domain Bacteria; kingdom Bacillati; phylum Actinomycetota; class Actinomycetes; order Streptosporangiales; family Streptosporangiaceae; genus Nonomuraea; species Nonomuraea sp. NPDC059007. Next base: position 38,317 of record NZ_JBHYJD010000025.1, read on the forward strand.
GGCCGGCATCGCCCTCGCCGAGCGGCTCGGTGTCGATCCCGGCGAACGTGTCATCGACCTGCGCAGGCTCCGCTCCGCCGACGGCACGCCCATCGCGATCGAGCACACCCATCTGTCCGCGCGCCGCTTCCCCGGCCTGCCGCGCGTCCTGCGCGATGACATGTCCCTGTACGCCACGCTCAGCGACCGCTGGGACGTGCGGGTGGAGCGGGCCGTGCACCGGGTCTCCGCGATCGCGCTGGGCGAGCAGGAGGCGGCCCTGCTCGGCGCCGCCCCCGCGCTGCCCTCCTTTCTGGTGGAACGGCAGGCCTGGGACCGGCACGGCGCCGTGGTCGAATGGGGACGCTCCACCTACCGGGGCGACTTCTACGACCTCGTCTTCGACGTAGGCACCTGACACGTGCGGTGTTGTGTCAGAGCCCGCGTCAGGGCGGCGACGGCCCGGTATCAGAGCGGTCGAGGAGAGTGAAGGACATGAACGGAGCACCGTTCACCGGCGACTTCACTCCAAGGAGCAGACCATCATGTCCGTCACCCTCACCGACCAGGACAAGCTCACCCTCCGCCTCGCCGCCTGGGGCGCCGTCTCCCTGATGTCGGCCGCCGGCGCCGCCGGTTCCGCCCACCAGGCCGCCACCCACGGCTCCGTCGCCCTGACCTCCGCGACCGGCCAGGTCGGGCACGTGATCACCAAGGCGCCCAAGGGTGCGAAGTACGGCAAGACCGTCGCCGAACTCGCCGACCGGGTGCTGCCCGCCTTGACCGCCGCCATGAACCTGCTCAGGCAGCAGGATCCGGCCGAGGCCGACAACTTCCGCCGTACCGTCATCGTCGCCGCCGAAGCGGCCACCCGGGCCCAGAAGTACCCCAGCCCCACCATGGCCGAGATGACCCGCAAGATCACCGAGGCCCTCGACGCCGCCTGATGGGAGGCGGGCCCGTGGCTCAACCGCCGGCGGTGACTCCGCTCATGACCACCCCGGCCAGCCGTACGACGGCGGCCTCGGAGGGCATGCCCGCGGCGGCCGACAGCGCGTGGAGGCAGTAGCGCGCGAGTTCGGCGGCGGGCACGTCCGCCCTGAACTCCCCGTTCTCCGCCCCCTCCTCCAGCAGGGCGCGGACGAGGTCGGCGAGATGCCGCTGGGCGTGCGCCGGGTGCCGGTCGTGATGCAGGAGCGCGCCCAGGTCGGGGCCGTGTTCCCCGCGCCGCCGCAGGATGCGCGCGTACGCGGCAAGCACCGCCGCCAACCGGCGGCCCGCCTCGCCCGGCCGGTTCGCGATCTCGGTGAGCTGCTGGAGATGGGCGGCGACCTGCCGCTCGTGCCAGGCGGACAGGACCGATTCCACGTCGGCGAAGTACTTGTAGACCGTGGCCCGGCCGATGGCCGCCCGCTCGGCGATCTGCGCCATCGTGACGGACATCAGCCCGCGCTCGACGACCAGCGCCCAGGCGGCGTCCAGAATCGCGTCTCGCACGGCGGCCCGGTGCGCCTCGATGGTCTCGTTCCACAGTTTGGGCACCGTCCAAGCATACGGGACGACAAGGTCGTGACAGATGTCTCCTGTAGCGACATACTGTCTCGCAAAAAGGAGAACGACATGTCTTCCCCGACACCGCCACCGGCGCCGAAGTGGGTAAAGATCTCCGGGATCGTCGCGGCCATCCTGCTCCTGGCGTTCCTCATCGCCCAGGTCTTCGGCGTCGGCGGCGAACACGGCCCCGGCCGGCACGCCTCCCCCGCGCACGCGGCGACCCTCGCGGAGCCCCGCCCGTGATGCCGCCCCGCCTGCGCAAACTCATCCTGACCACGCACATCGCCTCCTCCGTCGGATGGCTCGGCGCCGTCCTCGCCTACCTAGCCCTCGACGTCACGGCCGCGTTCGGCACGGACGTCCCGGCGGTGCGCGGCGCCTACGCCGGCATGGACGTGCTCGTCCGGTTCGCGATCGTGCCTCTGGCCGGGGCCTCCCTCGTCATCGGGCTGGTCAACGCCCTGGGCACGCCTTGGGGGCTGGTGCGCCACTACTGGGTGCTGGTGAAGCTCATCCTCACCGTCGCGGCCACGGCCGTCCTGCTGATCGAGAGCCGGACGGTGCGCTCCCTGACCGCATCAGCACTGAGCGACGCCGACCCGCGCCTCCTGCCCGCGACGCTGCCTCATTCGATCGGGGGCGCGACGGTGCTGGTCATCGCGACGATCCTGTCCGTCTACAAACCGCGCGGCCTGACACGGTACGGCTGGCGCCGCCGTACCGGCCCCCAGCGCCTGCGATCGCGGCCCGGATCCTGAGGGTCCTATTCGTCGAGGGTGTAGGCGCTCGCCTGCAGGGTGAACAGCCCCGCGTAGGTGCCCTCGCGTGCCATGAGTTCCTCGTGGGAGCCCGCTTAGGCGATGGTGCCGTCGGCGATCACCACGATGTGGTCGGCCATGTGCACGGTGGAGAAGCGGTGCGACACCAGCACGATGGTCGCGCCGTCGGTGGCGGCAGCCGCCCGGGCGCGGGCGATGAATCGTTCGAACAGGTCGTGCTCGGCCTGGGGGTCCAGGGCCGCGGTGGATTCGTCGAGGACCATGAGCAGCGGTGTCCGGCGCATGAGGCCGCGGGCCAGGGCGAGCTTCTGCCACTGGCCGTGGGAGAGTTCGGCGCCCTCGTAGACGCGTCCGAGCTGGGTGTCCAGACCGTTGGGCAGCAGGGCGACGGTGGAGGAAGCGCCCGCGGCGTTCACCGCCGCGCGCACGGCGTCGGGGGCGAAGTCCTGCCCGAGGTCGCCCACGCCCACGCTCTGCCCGGCGGGGAACTGGAACTTCACGAAGTCCTGGAAGACCCCGGACGTCCTGGAGCGCCACTGGTCCAGGTCGAGTTCGTCCAGCGGAATCCCCTCCACGGAGATCGTTCCCGAGGTGGGCAGGTACATGCCGGTGAGCAGCTTCACCAGCGTGCTCTTGCCCGCCCCGTTCACGCCCACCAGCCCCACCGTGGAACCGGCCGGCAGGTCCAGGTCGATGCCGTGCAGCACCTGCCGGTCGGTGCCCGGGTAGGTGAACTCCACGCCGCGCAGGGTGATGCCGCGCGTCAGCCGGCGCGGCACCTGCCGTACCCCTGACGGCTGAGCGGCGCTGTAGTCCTGCAGCCAGATGTAGTGGCGCATCACGTTCCCCGCCTCGGCCAGCCTGCCCGCGTTGTGGTCGGTCACGAAGACCTGATTCCGGAGCTGGGTGGCGAGGGTGATCACCAGGACGAGGTCGCCGACGCTCGCCGACCCCGACAGGGCGAGCGTGACGGTGAACGCCACCGCGGCCACGAACCCGGCGGCGAAGAACGCCCACCCGGCCAGCTCCCACACGGCACCCTTGATCCTGGCCCGGAGCTCCACCGCGCCGACGCGCCGCCACAGCTCGCCGGCCGAGGCGTTCAGCGCCTGGCCGCTGCCCGCGATGTGGATCTCCTTGGCCGGTTCCGGCCGCACGCACAGCTCGTGCAGGCGCTGCTCCCTGCGCCCGTCCTCGGCGCCCGCCTCGGTGGCCCGGTAGATCAGGCGCTGGGTGCGGTTGGTCACCAGCAGCGGCGGCAGGCCGAAGAGCGCCAGCAGGGCCAGCACCGGATGCACGCCGAACAGGAGCGTCACGCTCAGCAGCAAGCTGACGAGGGACACCACCATGTCCATCGCGGCGGTGGCCGAGGAGGCGAGCGCCTGCACGCCCTGCCGCAGGATCGAGATGCGGTTCAGGTAGTCGGGCCTGACCAGGTGGTCGGTGGTGGGCAGCGAGGAGGTCATGGTCAGGATGCGCCGGGTCATCACCAGCTCGACCCGCTCCATGATCTCCCCCCAGACGCTGGTGCCGCCCGACCTGCCCACGTACTGGACGGCCAGCGCCACCGCGCCCAGCGCAGCAGCGAGCACCAGGCCGTCCGTCAACCCCACCCCCGCGGAGTCGACGATCCACCGCTGTACGGCCGCCGTCACCGCGACCGCCCCCGCCGACAGGACGGCCAGCACCTGCAGGACGGCCGCGCCCAGCGGATAGGCCCGGTAGGACAGGGCGATCACCTCGCGCAGGATCCGCCACGTCGCCTTCATACGCTGAACCTCGCCGCCTGCAGCCGGAAAAGCCGGGCGTACTCGCCGCCCGACGCCAGCAGTTCGTCGTGCGTGCCGATCTCGGTGATGCGGCCGCCGTCCTGCAGCACGATCCGGTCGGCCCGCCGTACGGTGGACAGCCGGTGGGAGATGAGGATCACCGACACCCCCGGCACGGCCCGCACCACCTGGTCGAAGAACTCGGCCTCGGCGCGCACGTCCAGGTGCGCGGTCGGCTCGTCCAGCACCACCACCCGCCTGCCGCACGCCACCGCGTGCAGCGCGCGGGCGATGGCCAGCTTCTGCCACTGACCGCCGGACAGGTCCGCGGCGCCGCTGCCGCCGCGCCACAGCAGCGTCTTCTCCGCCTGCGGCAGGGCGGCCACCATGCCGGCCGCGCCCGCCTTCTCCAGCGTCTCGGCCACCGGTACGGCGCCGCCCGGAGCGGCCAGCCGGACATTCCGCTCGACGGTCTCCGGATACTGCACGAAGTCCTGGAAGACGGCGGTCATGGTGCGCCGCCAGCTCACCACGTCCAGGTCGGCCAGGTCCCGGCCGTCGATGAGGATCCGGCCGGCGTCCGGCCGGTAGAGCCCGGCCAGCAGCTTGGTCAGTGTAGTCTTGCCGGCGCCGTTGCGGCCCACGATGGCCAGCACCTCGCCCGGCCTGACCTCCAGGGTGAGGCCGTCGAGCACCTTGGTGGCGCTGCCCGGGTAGGCGAAGCTGACGTTGTCGAAGCGGATCTCCGGTGCGCCGCCGCCGGTGACGTGGCCGTCGCGGGGCGGGGACGGCCGGCCGTACCTCCGGGTCAGGTCGGCGAACGCGACCGCCGCGCGTGAGCCGTAGGCGAAGCCGACGACGGTCCCGGCGGAGCCGCTGATCCGGAGCACGCCGACGCCGGCGACCAGGCAGGCGACCAGCGCGTCGGCGGGCAGGCCGCCGGTCAGCGGCGGCACGAGCAAGATCAGCAGGCCGGCCGCGACGTAGAGCAGGCCGCCCGTGCCGAGCTGGCCCAGGACGAAGCGGTGGCGCGCGGTCCAGATCTCCTCGTGGGTGCCGAGAAAGGACGTCCGCCAGCGTTCGGTCAGCCAGCCACCCAGGCCGAACAGCCGTACCTCCTTGCCCGCCTCGGCGCCGGAGGCCAGTTCGGCCGTGTACTCCGTGCCGCGCTCGCGACCGGCCAGCGCGCCGTGTGCCTCGGTCAGCGTGAACCACTGCCTGGCCACGTGCCACCGGATCAGCAGCGCCAGGGCGACCAGGAGGGCTGCCGACCACGGGAGATAGCCGGCCAGCACCACCCCGGCGCTCAGCCCGGCGACCACGGAGTAGGCCGCGCGGAGCTGGGAGACCACCGCGGTGCCGGCGGAACGGACCCGGTAGCGGGGGCCGATGCCGCAGGCCCGCGCGACCTCGTCCTGGAACGCGTGGTCCTCGATCGTGGACAGATCCCGCTGCGCCAGCGCCAGCAGCCGCACCCGCTCCCTGATCCACCCGTCGATCCGATGCGTCAGAAGCTGGTCGAGTATGGCGAGCGCGGCGTCGGTGAGTTTCTGCGCCACGATGAGGGCGGCGAACAGCACCAGCGGGATCAGCGCCGTCGCCAGCCCGCCGGCGCTCTGCCCGCCCCGGCCCAGCAGGGCGGCGACGAGGTGGCCGCTGACCACCGCTTCCAACGCGGGCACGGCCGCGCCCATGAGCCCCACCACGGGCGCCAGCGCACCCGGCCGGCCGCCCGCGCGTACCAGCAGGCGCAGCAGTTCCAGGCTCCGGCGGCCGGTACGGATCGGCCGCGGGTCCGGAGGGTCAGCGCCCTCCACGCCGCCCCCTCGGCCGAACAGCGCCCGCCCATCCGACCATCGCCGCAGCCCTTCATCAGCCCGGGGAAACCGTGCAGATGAGCCTAATGTGCGGACCTCTGCGATTCAATTCTTGACGAAGTTTATTAAATCGGCTACTTCCTGAGCTCCTGGCACCTGAACCGCCGGTTCTGAGGGGATTGCCCTGGCCGGGATGGTCATGGGGTGTCCGCGGCGCGCTGGCGCTGCCTGTCGCGGTAGCGGCGGGCTTTCACGATGCTGCCGCAGCCGCGCATGCTGCACCACCGGGCCGTGCGGTTGCGCGACTGGTCGTAGAACAGCCATCGGCACTCTGGGTTGTCGCACGACTTCAGCCGCGTCCACGTCTGCGTGAGCACGGCCTCGTGTACGGCCGCCGCGAGCGCCGCGATGACGCCTCCGGGGCCGTCCTCGCGTGGCCGGACGGAGGCGACCATGGATCCGTGCAACACGTCGAGGCGTACCGAGGCGGCGTGCGGCGCGGTGAGATCGTTGAACGCGTCGACGGCCGCGCCGGGCGGCCGCTCCCCCATGGTGTTGGCCGCGGCCATCTCGCGCAGGGCGTCGCGCAGCCTTCGTAGCGCCGACAGGTCGCGTGCGGCCATCGGCCGGCCCCCGCTCAGCAAACCCTCACCGACCAGCCACGCGGTGGCGGCTTCCACGTCGCCCAGGGCGTCCTGGCCGTTGTAGAGGTCGTGGGTGTCGACGAACCTCCGCACCACTTCCAGCGCGCCGGGCGCCGCGTTGCTGGGGTCGTTGCTCACGTCGAAGCCTCCTTCGGTCGCACGCCCTCATCACCATCGTATGCCACTTGATGGTAACGGCCCACTTGTTTAACGTCACCATCGTAGCTATGTTGAAGGTGACGGTGAGGGGATTGCGAGCATCGGCCGCGCACGCTCGGGGTCTCGACGTTCCCGCCGTATCGCCAGGCCGGGCGGGGTTGAGCGGGCCTTGAGGATCTTCGGTCGTGGCGCCGCGGACGTCCTGCTGCCGGCGGGAGCCGTACCGTGCGGCACGGTTGTCGACCACGCTGGTTCTCGTCGTCGGCGGGCGCCTGGGGAGTCTCGGAAGTGACGGCAGGCAAGGAAGGAGCGCCCCGCATGACGGATTTCACGACGGCACCGCTCACACCCGCGATCTGGAAGGACTTCGAGCGGGTCATGGGCTCGAACGGCGGCGCGCGCGGATGCTGGTGCATGCACTGGCGGCTCTCGTTCAAGGAATGGGAGGCCGGCGCGGGAGACGGCAACCGGAACGCGCTGCGTGAACGCTCGAAACAGCGGCCGCCACCCGGGCTGGTGTGCTACCTGGGCGACGAGCCCGTGGGCTGGGTCGGGATCGGCGAACGCTCGGAGTACCCACGCCTGCAGCGTTCACCGGTGACCAAAGCCCTCGACGACACGCCGACCTGGGTGATCACCTGCTTGTTCGTCCGGCGCGACCACCGCCACCAGCGGCTTCAGGCGAAGATGATCGCCGCCGCGTGCGACTTCGCCGCCGGGAACGGGCAGCACACCGTCGAGGGCTTCCCCGTCGACCCGGCGCCAGGACAGATCGCGGGCGCGGACAACGCCATGACCGGCATCGCCTCGGCCTTCCGGGAAGCCGGGTTCACCGAAGTGGCACGCCGCAAGAAGGACCGCCCGGCGATGCGCCGTACCGTCACCTGACGGCCACCGCCCGGGGAACGCGGGCACGTCTTGGTCACGGAATCGGAGAGGTACGGTCGCAGCCCCCGCCACCAGCGCACACCTAGCGTCGAGCACCGGAATCGACTCCACGGGAGGACCGGATGCGGGACGCGAAATGGCGCTGGGCGTGGCTGGCGGCGGGAGGGCTGCTCTGGCTCCTGTCCGTGCACGGGCGCTACGACATAGCGGTGGCGGCGTGGCTGGCTCCGGTCTTTCTCCTGCGGTTCGTACGGCTGAGCCCGGCCTTCACCGGCTTGCTCCTGGTCTGGGTGGCCTCGGCCGCGGCGGGACTGTTCTGGATGGCCGAGACCGTCGTCCCCATGACCCCGATCACTGTGCTGGGCGTGATCGCGCTGGGCACGCTGACGATCCTGCCGTACGTCGTGGACCGGCTGCTCACCCCGGCGCCCCTATGGGTCTTCCCAGCGGCCATGGCGGCCTGCGGGTTCCTGATGACGCTCCTCAGCCCGTTCGGCACCGCCTTCGGCGTGCCCGCCGCGACCCAGCACGACAACCTGGCCCTGCTCCAGGTCGTCGCGCTCACCGGGCCGTACGGGGTGAGCTTCCTGATCGGCTGGTTCGCGAGCGTCGCCAACCAGGTCTGGGAGCGGCCTTCGTGGCGGGCGCCGGCGGTGTACGCGGGCGTGATGGTTCTCGTCCTGATGCTCGGCGGGGCCAGGCTCGCGTTCCTGCCACCCGGCGGGGCGACCGTGCGGGTGGCGGGCATCAGCCCGGACACGTCTGTCACGCGGGACCTGCGTGGCGTCATCGGCGAGGACACGTCGCCGGCCGAGGTGGCCGTGATGGATCCGGCCATGCTGCGGGCCGCGTACACCAAGGTCAACACGAACCTGCTGCAGAGGACGCGGGAGGCCGCGCGTGAGGGGGCGAAGATCGTCGTCTGGTCCGAGCAGGCGGCGAACGTGCTGGCCGGCGACGAACGGGCGTTCCTGGCCGAGGTCGCCGCCGCCGCGCGGGAGAGCGGGATCTACCTGCAGGCCGCGGTGTCCGTCGGCCGGCCCACGGCCAATCGCGTGTACCTGTTCGACCCCTCGGGCCGGCAGGTCTGGGTCTACGACAAGGCCCATCCCATCCCCGGCCTCGAGAACTACCCGGCCGGTAACGGGGTGGTGCCGGTGACGGCGACGCCGTACGGGCGGCTGGCCACGGTGATCTGCTTCGACGCGGACTTCCCCGAGCTCATGCGGGTGGAGGCGGACATCATGATCGTCCCGGCCCGCGACTGGGCGGAGATCGGCCCGGTCCACAGCCAGAAGGCGCAGCTCCGGGCGATCGAGAACGGCTACTCCATGCTCCGTCAGGCGGAGTTCGGCGTGTCAGGGGCCTTCGACGCGCAGGGGCGGACGCTGGCCGCGCACGACTACGCGGGCGCCGATCGGCACGTGGTGTTCTCCGACGTGCCGATCCGGGGTTCGGCCACGCCGTACCGGGTGATCGGCGATGTCTTCGCCTGGTTGTGCCTGGCCGGTACGGCGCTGCCGATCGTCTTCAGGCTGTGGCGGTACTCGCCGGGCGGGCGCCCGAACCAGCGGGTGAACGCGCGGCGGAACGCGCTGGGCTCGGAGAACCCGAGCCGGTAGGAGAGCGCGTCGATGGACTCGCCGCCCCGGCGCAGGCTGTCCAGGGCGATGTCGCGCAGCAGTTCCTCGCGGATCCGGTTGAAGGACGTGCCTTCCTGCCGCAGGAGCCTGCGCATGTGCTGGACGCTGACCGACAGCCGGGCGGCCACGTCCTCGGCGCGGGTCCAGGTGGTCATGTCGCCGCGTTCGATGACGTTGCGGACCCGGTCGGCGGTCGTGGTGCCGTAGTCGCGGTGCAGGAGCAGGTCGGCCGGGGAGCGGCGGATGTAGCGCAGCAGTTCGCGCTCATCGCGCACGATCGGGGCGCTGAGCAGGCGGGCGTCGAAGCTGAGGGCGGCCGAGGGGGCGTCGAAGCCGGGCGCGCGGCCGAAGATCGGGGCGTACTCGGCGCTGTAGCCGGGTTCGGGGAAGGGCAGTTCCAGGCCGATGAGGGCGATGCGCCGCGCGATGAGCCAGGCCGGGAAGCGGTGCACGAGGCTGAGCATGATCTCGGCGGCCAGGGGCGAGGTCTGGGTCTCGGCGGCGAGCTCGATCCGGGCCGTCGAGCCGTCCACGACGAACCTGCTTTGGGTGTAGCCGGTGGTGATCGCCGCGAACTCGACCAGGCGCTCCAGGGCGGCGCGCAGGTCGGGCGCGTGGATCAGGGCGAGGGCGATCATCCGGAACGTGCCGGGCGGCACCGGTCTGGGGCCGACGCGCAGGAGTTCGTCGCCGGTGACGTGCCAGAGGTGCCGCATCACGGTCACCGCCTGGTCGCAGTCCACATGAGTGGCGCTCGCCTGCCGTACCTCGACTCCGGCGGCGGCCGCAGCCGTACGCAGAAAGTGGCTCGGAACTCCATTTATCGACATAAGCCCCTCCCTGAGCTGGACCGTAGCATGCGCGTTTCGGTCACACACCGCGCGAGCTTGGATCCCGGGTTGTACGGCGAGGTGGATGAGGAGCCGGTGTCCGGGGCGGGCGCGAAGTAGTGCACGGCCAGCAGGGCGGCGCAGATGAACAGGTACGGGCCGATCGTGAACCAGATCGCCCGACGCTCCAGATTGGGGCGCCTGAACTGCGGCTTGTCAGTGCCATGGGGCGTGGTCATGAGGAAACTCCTTCACATGATCTACACGGCGGCTTTCGCGCAGGCCGGTCGGCTGTGTGCCCGGGGCGATGGAAACGGAGAATCGCCCCGCGCTCACCGGGCTGTGGGGTGGATGCGCGACCGCTCGTACTCGCGCGGGGCACGAAGCAGGTGGCGTGTATTCGCGATTCCCTCTTGTTCGATATGCGAGCGCCATGGTGATCAAGGCGGACGACCTTGACATCGCCGCGCTGCGCGGCGGGAGCAGTTCCGGAGATATTCCTGCGCGATTCAGCGGCTCACCGGATAGACTCGCCGTGAAGGCAACAATCACATTGGCTTCATTCGCCGAGAAAGGCCCTTCCCGGTTCGCCGGGTGGGGTCTTTCTCATTCTTGATTGCGCCACGGCCGGCTGGATCACGTCCATAAACCGACCGCCCACCACGCCGGCCCGCGCCTGTAGGGTCGTCTGGTGAAGGCTCTGGATTCCCTCGCGAGCTTGCCGAAAGCCGATCTGCACGTCCATCAGGAAGCGACCCGTTATCTCGATCTGATCCTGGCCGAACGCGAAGGCCGGGAGCCGTACGACTGGGCGGCCTGGCGCCGGCGGCTGGCGGCCGAGATCCCGCCCGGCAAGGAGCGCTTGCGGCGGGTCGGGTCGGTGCAGCCGGTTCCGCTCGGACACGACGATGACGACGAGTTGTTCGTCGCGAGGTTCGCGGCGCTGATGCGCGATCACGCTGCCGCCGGCGCGTGGTATGTCGAGATCCGCTGCGGCGGTGAGGTCGTCACGCGTGACGGCTTCATGTCGATGTTCCGGCAAGCCGAGCGGCAGGTGCGTACCGACTATCCGCACCTGCGCGCCGAGGCACTGGCGATCGTCATCCACGCGGGGCGGGATCCCGGACGCGCGGACGCGTTCGCCGACGGCTGCGTCCGCGCGGCCGGGGAAGGGCTGGCGGGGGTCGACTTCCTCTATGCGCCGTACGACACCGAGGCGGACTGGGCCCCCATGTACCGGCTGGCGGAGCGCTTCGCCGAAGCCGGACTGGGGATCACGGCGCACGCGGGCGAGCTGTCGACGGCCAACATCGCCGCCGCGGCGCGCATGCCGGGTCTGACCAGGATCGGGCACGGCATCCACGCCGCGGCCGACCCGGAGCTGCCGAAGCTGCTCGTTGACCGGGGTGTGACGCTGGAATGCGCGTTGACGTGCAACGACTACTTCGGCGTCCTGCCGGAGCTCGCGGAGCACCCGCTGCTCCGGCTGGTCGAGGCGGGCGTCGCGATCACCCTGGCCACCGACAATCCCGTCCAGCTCAGCACGACGATCGAGCGGGAGTACGCCGCGGCGGCGCGACTCGGCATGAGCGTCGATCAGCTCGCCGGCTTCACCCGGAACGCGATCCGGGCGGCGTTCACCTCGGACGAACGCAAGTCCGCGATGCTCGGCGAGCTGAGCGAGATCGGCCAGGTCGGTGATTTCCCCGGCGGATCTCGCTGAGCGTTGCCGGTCCGGGGGGCGTGTCAGCCGCGCTGGGCTTCGTGTGCCGCGGTCCGTGTCCTGGTGTCGAAGCCCTTTGCGATCAACCAGATGGCCAGGACCAGGCTCTGGAGCGCCAGTGGCGCATTGATGGCCAGGTAGACGGGTGTGACGACGTCGGTCAGGCCCACCAGCACCAGGAAGCTGGCCAGCATGGCCGACCCGGCCCCGAGAAGGCCCCAGAGGGACAGCCAGCGAGGCACAAGCCTCGATCGATACAGAATCCCGAACAGCAGGAGATCCCCGAGACCCAGCGAGATGATCAGCGCGACATGGTTGACGAAGTCGCGCGCGGTTCGTAGCAGCTCACCCATGGTCGCAAGGTGAGCCGCGCCGCCTTGGGCGAATTCCTGGCCCAGCACCAGGAACAAGGGCAGGAGAATCACGCCGATGAAATGGAACGTCGCGGCGACCAGCCTGAATCCGAGGAATCCCAGACTGAGCGCTTCATTCACCTTCCTCAACGTGGGGTACAGGCACAGCGCGAACCCGACATAGGCCGGGATCATGATGAACTGGGAAACGGCGCCGACGATGATCTGCTTCTCGTGCGCCGGGATGAGAGCCAGATAGTTCGATTCCTCGATGACGGGAACGACACTCAGCATTCCCGCGATCATGCCCACGATGACCAGCGCGCCGGCCATGGCGGCCGCGCGCCTGTTTTCCTTCATAGCACTCTTCTCGTAGACGTCGAAGCACTTACACCGTAAGGGCAACTGAGGCCGACCTTATCCTTACGGAGTAAGGTTCGCAAGCCGGCGGCCTCAGATCGGGCGGCGGGTGGCGGAGGGTAGCTCGCCGTACTTCTGGAAGTAATGGGCGGCGAAGCGGCTCAGGTGGGGGAAGCCCCACCGCAGCGCCACGTCCGTGACGCTCGTCGACGCGCCGGTTTCGGCGATCGTCCGCAGGTCGGCGTGGGCCTTGGCCAGGCGGACCTCGCGCAGGTACGCCATCGGGGTCGTCTGCATGTGTTCACGGAAACTCGCCTGCAGGGTGCGTACACTCACCCGGGCCGCCGCGGCGATGTCACGCAGCGAGACGAGCTCCCCCGCATGGTCTTCGCAGTAACGGCGGGCCCGCCGGAGCGCCGCCTGACCGGCGAGCGGGGCGGGTTCGGCCACCACGGCGGCGAAGTTCCCGGCGTGCGAGGCGACCATCGTGTGCAGGAGGAACTGCTCCATGTGGTGGGCGGCCAGCGGCGAGGCCGTGAACGACAGCACCCCCTCGGCAAGACCGCGCAGCGCGCCGCCGAACGGGCCGTCGATGGCGATCTCCGGCTCGAAGACGGGCACCCGCGGGGACGGGCCGCTGAGGTAGTCCGCCAGCGTCCGCTCGACCTGCGCCTGCGGGACCTGGACGATGAGAACCTCGTGGTTGACGCTCCAGTTCATGACGGGCCGCTGCCCCGGGCCGATGACGGTGATCGGGGTGCAGAGCTCGCGCCGGTCCACGCTCAGCCGCCCGTGGCCACGCAGCGGCACGTGGATGTAGAAGTCCTCCAGGTCGCGCACGCTCACGCTGATCTCCGCCCCGTAGGCGAGCGTCTGCATCGTGAGCGTCCCCCGGTGCAGCGGCCGGTAGCGCGCGCCGTCGGGACTGAGTTCGCGCACCTTCAGCTGATGCGGCGCGAAATGCCGCGTGACCAGGTCATGCATTTCGTCGACCAGCACGTGGCCCCCCTTATGCCGATGGCGCACATCTTGCCGTTTCCGGAACACGAGTGGAAGCCGGTTGTCTATCCGGAATGCGCGATTACGGACGCGGTTGGCGGATACCCCGCCGGGTCGCGCTCCGGCAGGGTGGTTCAGGCGGGAAGCGGGGGCTCTCGCGCACCGACCACCACGGAGAAAGTCATGAGCGCGCACATTCAGACCTTTCACCTCGATATCCCGGACGCCGCCGTCGACGACCTGATCGAACGGCTCGGCCGTACCCGATGGCCTGACGCGATGCCGGGACTGGGGCACGGCATCGCCCAGGAGCGGGTCAGGGAACTGGCCGAGTACTGGCGCACCGGCTACGACTGGCGGGCCGCCGAGGCGCGGCTGAACCGGTTACCGCAGTTCGTCACGGAGATCGACGGGCAGCGCATCCACTACGCGCACGTGCGCTCCAGCCGTGACGACGCGCTGCCGCTGCTGATCACGCACGGCTATCCGAGTTCGTTCGCCGAGTTCGAGAAGCTCGTTCCCCTCCTGCTGGAGCGCGGCTTCGACCTGGTCATCCCGTCGTTGCCCGGATTCGGCTTCTCGGCTCCGGTGCGTGAGCCGGGCTGGGCGATGGGCCGCACCGCGCGGGCGTGGGCGTCGCTGATGGCCGCGCTCGGCCATTACCGGTACGGCGTGCACGGTGGTGACGTGGGCGCGGGGATCTCCGGGGCCCTCGGCGCGCTGGACGGCGAGCACGTGGCGGGAGTCCATCTCGTCACCGACCCGTACACCGCCGCGGCCACCGCGACGTTCCTGCCGTGGGTCTCCCAGAGGCTGAATCCGGACGACGAGATCGACAAGCTGGCTCTGAGCCGCATGGAGGAGTTCAGGAAGGAGGACTCCGGCTACCTGGCCATCCAGAACACGCGCCCGCTGACGCTGGGTTTCGGACTGACCGACTCGCCGGTGCTCCAGCTCGCGTGGATCGCCGAGAGCTTCGACGCCTGGACCGACCTGCCGATCGACCTCGATCAACTGATCACCAACGTCAGCATCTACTGGTTCACCAGCACGGGCCCGTCGGCCGCCCGGTTCCTGTACGAGCAGCACCACGCCTCGGACTGGGGCGCGCCGCCCACCGTGCCCGTGGGTTACTCGGTCTTCGGCGCCGACCCGACCGTACGCCGCCTGCTGGAGCCCGCCGAGGGGGTGCACTGGGTCGAGCACGAGCGCGGGCGCCACTTCCCGGCCATGGAGGCGCCCGAACAGCTCGCCGAGGACCTGTCCGGCTTCTTCGACGGACTCAGATGACGACCTCGTGCTCCCACGCCGGGCGCGGCTGGAGATGCAGGCGCCAGTAGTGCTCGGCGATGTCCGCGGGGTCGAACGCGGTCCCGGCGGCGACCACGCCGCCCACCGTGACGCTCGCCGCGTGCACGCCCGCCGGGCCGTACTCCTCGTCGAGTGCGGCCACGAGCGTGCGGAGCCCGGCCTTGCCCAGCGACAGGCTGAGGTACCCGGCCCTGGGCTCCGGCATGCCGCCGGTGACCAGGAACGTGCCGCCGCCGGACCGTGCCATGCCGGGCAGAACGTGCGCGGCCGTCACCAGCGCGCCGCCCACGTTCACCGCCCACCTGCCCAGATGGCCGTCGAGCGACAGCTCTCCCGGCCGGTCGGGCCGGATCACCGCCGCGTTGTAGACCACCACCTCCGGCACTCCCAGCTCGGCCAAGATCTTGTCCAGGGCCGCGCGCAGGCGGCTCTCGTCGCCCGCGTCGGCCGTGGCGGTCAGCACCGCCGCTTCGCCGCCCACCGCCGCGGCGACCGCGCGTACCGTCTGCTCGCTGCGCGCGATGAGCGCGACGGACCGGCCCTCGCGGGCGAACCTGCGCGCCACCGCCTGCCCGATCCCCGGACCTGCGCCGATAATCACTACTCCGGACATAAGCGACTCCTCCTTCGTGTTGGCACGGACACTAAGGCGTCACACCCATGTGAAGGTCAACGGAGGAGCCCGTGCGCATCAGCGACCTGTCCGAGCGATCCGGCGTCAGCCGACGGCTGCTGCGCTACTACGAGGAGCAAGGCCTCCTCCATCCGGTACGGCAGGCCAACGGCTACCGCGACTACGCCGAATCCGACGTCGTGGCGGTCCGGCACATCCGCCTGCTCCTGGAGGCCGGGCTGCCGACCGTGGTGATCGGCCGGTTGCTGCGGTGCGTGCACGACGACGGCGGCAGGGCCGTACCGGCGCCGTGCCCCGGCATGGTGAACCAGCTCCGCCGCGAACGCACCAGAATCGCCGAGACGATCGGCAAACTGCAGACGTCCCAGAGGGCCTTGGACGGGCTGCTGGCCGACGCACTGGGCGCCTTCGCCCGGTCAGGGATCTAGGCTCGGGCCGGCCCTTTCAGGGGCACCCAGCGCCTTCGCGGGGACCAGGCAGGTCCAGGGACGCGAGCCTGGCCGGGTCGGTCACGATCGTGATGGCCGCGATCCGGCCCTCGGCGACGGTGAACGCGATGAGCGAGAGCGGCGCGCCGTCCTCCCGCCACGAGACGATGCCGGGCCGGCCGTTCACGAGCACGTCACGTCCCCGCGCCGCCGTGGTGGCCGACAGCCGCGCTCCGGCGGCGACCTTGGTGGCGCCGAGGACGACGACCACGCCATCGGCGGTGCCGACGGTCAGCTTCACCTCGGGGTCGAGCACGCGCAGCAACCCCTCGAAGTCGCCTTGCCGGGTCGCCGCCAGGAAGGCCCGGACCACCTCCCGATGCTCCTGCCTGGCTTCGGGCGGCTGCTCGGTCTCCCGCACCTTCCTGCGGGCGCGGCTGGCGAGCATCTTGGTGGCGTCGGCGGACTTGCCGAGGATCTGGCCGATCTCCTCGAACGGCACCGCGAACAGGTCGTGCAGCACGAACGCCAGCCGCTCCCCCGGCTTGAGCGAGTCCAGGACGACGAGCAGCGCCAGTCCGACCGAGTCGGCGAGCGCCACGTCCTCCTCCGGCGCGGGGCTCTCGTCGGCCGCCACGACGAGGTCGGGCAGCCGGTCGTCGTAGGCCGCCTCGGGGCGGGTCTGGCGGGCGCGCAGGACGTCGAGGCTGATCCGGCCGACCACCGTGGTGAGCCAGCCGGCCAGGTTGCCGATGGCGGCCGGGTCCTGGCGGGCAAGCCGTAGCCAGGCCTCCTGAACCGCGTCCTCGGCGTCGGCGTGCGATCCGAGGACCCGGTAGGCGAGCGCGCGCAGCCGGTCACGCTGGGCTTCGAACACGTCGGCCACCAGGCTGGAGTCAGCCACCTCTGCACCTTTCCCCGGATCAGCGGTGCTGCTGGCGGAGGGAGATCCGGTTGCCGTCCGGGTCCACCGCCTCGATGCGAACGCCGAAAGGGTAGTCCACGGGCTCGGGCGCGTCGAAGGTCACGCCTCGCCGGCGGAACACCTCGAAGTCCTTCCTCAGGTCGTCCGACTCGAGGATGAGCGGGCCGGGCGCGCCGCCCGCCTCGGCCGGTTGCCCCGAGGCGGGCGCGTGCTTCCAAAGAATGATCTTGACGGGGTTTCCGGGGATGCCCACGGTGAGGAAACGTCCGTCAGGGCCCGGATAGTCGACGTGCTTCTCCAGTCCGAGCCCTTCGGTGTAGAACGTCAGCGCGCGGTCCTGGTCGGTGACGTAGACCGTCACGTACATGATGGTGGTCAGCATCCTGCTCTCACTCCATGGTCGGTCGACGAGTTGTCGCCTGTATGACGGGAGCGGGCGGGAAGAGGTAACAGGTCAGCCGCGCCACCACTTCTGGTTCGCGCCGCCGTGGCACTCGTACTGGATCAGCGCCGCCCCGGTGCCGCCCCAGTCCTTGACGTCCACGCACTTGTTGGACTGCGGGTTGACCAGGTCGCCCGCGCCGCTCAGCACGAACTGCTGCGCGGGGTTGCCGCTGCAGTGGGCGAGCTGGATGACGGCGCCGTTGTCCCTGGAACCCCAGGCCACGTCCATGCACAGCCCGAAGGCACGGATGGTGCCGTCGCCCGGGAACGTCCACCTCTGCGCGGGGCTGGTGTTGCAGTCCCAGAGCCACAGGGCCTGCCCGTCGGCCCCGTTGCCGTAGGGGACGTCGATGCACTTGTTCTGCCAGCCGACGATGCGGCTCGTGCCGCCTCCTCCGCCGGTCGTGGTGAGGCTCAGGCCGTACGCGCCGAGGATCTCGTTGACCGGCTGGAAGAAGGTGTTGCCGCCGCCGGCGCAGTTGCCCGACGCGCCCGAGGTGACGCCCTGCGCCTGGTCGCCGCTGATGAAGGCGCCGCCCGAGTCGCCGCCCTGCGCGCACGCGGAGGTCTGGGTGAGCTGGTGGACGAGGGCGCCGCCGCCGTAGTCGACGGTGACGTTCTTGGCCTGGACGACGCCGCAACGCCAGCCCGTGGTACGGCCGGAGCGGCAGATCGAGGCGCCGACCACGGCCTCCTGCGATCCGGCCACCACGGCGCTGCCGCCGCCGTAGTTGTTGACCCACGGGCGGGGCGTCCAGTCGCCGTTGGTGCGTACCCAGCCGTAGTCGTTGCCGGGGAAGGACGAACCCGCGACGGTGCCCTGGCTGACGTTGTTGTAGCCGAGGGTGGGACTGCCCGCGCCGCCGCAGTGACCGGCGGTGACGAAGCCGCCGTTGCTGACCGAGAAGCCGACCGAGCAGAGGGTGTTGCCGTTGATGACGTACTGGTCGCCGCCGCGGAGGTCGTAGAGGGTGCGCGGCCGCTGCGAGAGGGTGATCCGCACGTCCCGGGCGGGTACTCCGGCCTTCCGCACGAATCGTTCGGCCGAGGAGATGTCGGCGGCCGACACCACGACGGTGTTGCGCGCCGGGTCGACGTGCCAGGAGTGGACGTTCTCGCCGGGTCCGGCCTGGTCGAGCCTGGCCTTGGTGGCGGCGAGGTCCTGCTCGCTTCTGGAGACCTGAACGGGCAGGGCGCCCGCCGTACGGACCAGGCCGGCGTCGCGGGGGGTCAGGACGGCGACGGCGAGCCGTCCTTGAGCGGCGTCGAACCAGGCGCCGGCGAACCGGTCGCCGAGACGGCCGCGAACCTGGCGCTCCACCACGGCCGCGGCGGCCTCGTGCGCCTGCCGGACCCGGGCCTGCGCGGGGGTAAGGCCCAGGTCGCGCTGTAGGGCTTGGTCGGCGGAGGAATCGGGCGGCGGCGTCGGTACGGCATGCGCGGGGGACGTCGGGACGATCACGAGGGCGGCGAGGAGCGCCCCGCCGGCTAACAGGGTGAGTCTCACGGCAGGTCCTTCTTCGGGGGGTGGCGGACTCGGCGTGAGAGCGCTCTCTCACTGTGAGCTTTACAGCCGCCTCACTCGAAGTCAATGCGCTCAGCGGGGCGCGAGATTGATGTAGACACCCTTCACCTCCGTGTAGACCTCCAGCGCGTACGCCCCCATCTCCCGGCCGAACCCGCTGCTCTTGAAGCCGCCCCACGGCGCCGCCGGATCGGGGGTGTGGAGCATGTTGACGAAGACGGTTCCCGCCCGGATGTCGGCCGCCAGCCGGTGGGCCGTGGTCAGGTCGCCGGTCCAGATGGAGGCGGCCAGGCCGTAGGAGCTGTCGTTGGCGCGCCCGGCGAGTTCGGCCGGGTCGTCGTAGGTGAGGACCGACATCACCGGGCCGAAGATCTCCTCCCTGGCGATGCTCATGTCGTCGCCGACCCCGGCGAAGACGGTGGGCCGGTAGAAGTAGCCGGGACCGTCCACCCGGGCGCCGCCGGTCAGCAGGGAGGCGCCCGCCGCCACGCCCTCGCGTACGCGGCGGTCGACCTGGTCCAGGTGTTCCGCACTGATCAGGGGACCGAGGGCGACCCGCCCGGCCAGGTCGGCGGCTCGTTCCGTGAACTCGGCGGCCCGGCGGGCGTCGACGTAGAAGCGTGAGTACGCCGCGCACACCTGGCCGCTGTTGAACATCGCGCCCTGGACGCACCCGGTCACGGCGCGTTCCATGTCGGCGTCGGCCGCGACGATCACCGGGGTCTTGCCGCCGAGTTCGAGGGTGACGCGGGCCAGGTTGCCCGCCGAGGCCCGCAGGATGCTGCGGCCGGTCTCGGTGGAGCCGGTGAACGACACCTTGTCTACGCCGGGGTGGGCGGCCAGGGCCGCGCCGGTGTCGGGGCCGCCGGTCAGGAGGTTGACGGCTCCGGCGGGGAATCCGGCCCGCTCGCACAGTTCCATCAGTTTGAGCGCGGTCAGCGGCGTCTGCTCGGCCGGCTTGATCACCACGGTGTTGCCGCAGGCGAGCGCCGGCGCGAGCTTCCAGGCGAGGATCATGAGCGGGAAGTTCCAGGGCGTGATGAGCGCGCAGACGCCCACCGGTTCGCGGCGGGTGTAGTGCAGGACGTCGGGCAGCGACACCGGGATCGTCGCGCCCTCGATCTTGGTGGTCCAGCCGGCGAAGTAGCGGAAGTGCTCGGCGGTGCCCCGGACGGAGATCTCCCGCGCGACGCCGAGCGGCTGGCCCTGGTCGTGGCTCTCCAGGCGGGCCAGTTCATCGGCGTGGGCGTCGATCAGGTCGGCCAGGTGCCACAGCAGGCGGCCGCGCGCGGACGGCGACATGCGCGCCCAGGCGGGGTCGTCCAGCGCCGTCCGGGCCGCGGCCACGGCGTCGCCGACGTCGGCCGCACCGGCGGCGGCGACCGTGCCCAGTTCGGTACCGGTCGCCGGGTCCAGGGTGGCGAACTCGCGGCCGTCGGCCGCCGGGCGCCACGTGCCGCCGATGAACAACCGGCCCGGTGCGCGCAGCCGGGGTGGGGAGGAGTCCTCCAAGGTGATCGTCATGACCTGAGCATGAACGCGGGGCGCCGATCGTGCCTTGTCCGGGAGCATCCATTCGTTGCCTGTTCATGTACGGTTTCCTATATGAGACTCCGGACTATGAGGCTCCGGACGAGCGACGTCCCGGCGCGGGATCGCGAAGAGCTCTGGCGGCACACGGTCGCGCGCTCCTTCGTCCCGCTCGACTTCGAGTTCCGGCGGGGCTGCTCCGGCGAGATCACCGGTCGCAGGATCGGCCCCATCCTCGTCACCGAGGTGAGCGCCGGCCCGCACCGCGCCGAACGCACCGACCGGCACGTCAGGAGCTCGGCCGGCCCCGGTTTCTACAAGCTGAGCCTGCCGGTCAGCGGCCGGGTGCGGATCCGGCAGGACGGCCGTGACACTCCCCTGCTGCCCGGCGACCTCACGATCTACGACACGAGCCGGCCGTACCAGGTCGTCTTCGACGGGACGTGCAGGGTGATCGTGGTGATGTTCCCGCACGGCGAGTTGCGGCTGCCGCAGCGGGCGATGCGCGAGGTCACCGCGCGGCGGATCGCGGGCGGGCGGGGGCTGGGCGGCGTGGTCTGCCCGCTGCTGGTGAACCTGGCCGGTCACCTGGACGAGATCGGCGGCGCGCCCGCGGCCCGGCTGGCCGGTAACGTCGTCGACCTCGTCGCCACCCTGTACGCGTCCTGCCTGGGCGAACACGCCACCGCTCCGGCGCCCCTGCTGCGGGAGCGGGCCGAGTCGGTCATCGCGGCCCGCCTCGGCGACCCCGGGCTCGGGCCCGAGGCGATCGCCGCGGCCTGCCACATCTCCCCCGGCTACCTGCACAAGCTGTTCCGCGCCGAGGGCGTCACGGTGTCGAGGTACATCCGCGGCCTGCGCCTGGAACGCTGCCGCCGCGACCTGCTCGACCCCGGCTCACGCGAGGTGGCGGTGCGCGCCATCGGCGCGCGCTGGGGGTTCACGGACGCCGCGCACTTCAGCCGCGTGTTCAAGGCGGGGTACGGGCTGGCGCCCCACGAGTACCGGCTCAGCCGCCACGCGGGCGAATGGTGAAGTCGAAGGCCAGCGTGCCCGGGTCGAGCAGGGTGGTGCCGCCGTCGACGGTCAGCACCGCCCCGTTGACGTAGGAGGCCGCGCCGCTCAGCAGCCACACCACGGCGGCGGCCGCCTCCTCCGGAGCGGCGGGACGGCGCTGCGGCACCAGCCTGGTGATCTCGGCGTAGGCCTCCTCGCGGTCGAGCCCCAGCGGCCGCCCGAACTCGCGCATCTCCTCGTCGGCCATCTCGGTACGCACCCAGCCGGGGCAGACCACGTTCGCCCGCACGCCCCGGGGGCCGAAGTCGGCGGCGATCGTCTGGGTGAGCATCGTGAGCCCGGCCTTGGAGGCGGCGTAGGCCGAAGCGCCCGCGGGCGCCCGCAGCGCCGCGATGGAGCTCACCGCGACGAACGCCCCCGAGCTGGCGATGAGGTGCGGGAGCGCCGCCCGCGCCAGCAGGTAGCCGGAGGTGAGGTTCGTGCGCAGGCTGGTCTCCCAGTCCTCGGGCGTCAGCGTGAGCACGGTGCCCGAGCGCATCACCCCGGCGTTGGCCACCACGCCGTCCAGCCGCCCGAAGGTCGCGACCACCTCGGCGACGAGCGCGCCGACATCCTGCTCGGAGGTGACGTCGGCGACGATCGGCAGCGCGCCGGTCTCCGCCGCGACCCGGTCCAGGGCCGACCTGCGCCGCCCGCAGATCACGACCCGCGTGCCGGCGTCCGCCGCTTTGGCCACGGCCGCGCCGATGCCGCTCCCGCCGCCCGTGACGATCACCACGTGTGACACGGCCCCGAGATTATCGCAAATCCTATACGAGCACTACTTTACGCCGCCTTCACATCCATTACCCTAAAGTGCTAGGAGACTAGATAAATGGGGGAACCGGTGATCGAGTTCCATCTGGACGGCCGCTCGGGCGTCTCGCCGTACCTGCAGCTCGTCCAGCAGGTACGGCAGGCGCTCCGGCTGGGCCTGCTACGCGAGGGCGACCAGCTCCCCACCGTCAAGGACGTGGTCGCGAACCTGGCGATCAACCCCAACACGGTGCTCAAGGCCTACCGGGAGCTCGAGCACGAGGGCCTGGTCGCGGCCCGGCCCGGCGTCGGCACCTTCGTCACCAGGACGCTGACCGACGCCTCGCTGGCCGCCCACGCGCCGCTGCGCAGGGAGCTGCGGATCTGGCTGGCCAAGGCCCGCCTGGCCGGTCTCGACGACGAGAGCATCGAGGCCCTGTTCATGAACACCTTTCGGACCGCCGCTCAGGAGGACATAGCATGACCGCTGTCCTGCAGGCCCACGAGCTGGGCAGGAGGTACGGCCGGCGATGGGCCCTCAGAGACTGCACCATCGACATCCCGGCCGGGCACGTCGTCGGGCTGGTGGGCCCCAACGGCGCCGGCAAGACGACGCTGCTGAAGATGGCCGCGGGCCAGCTGGCACCGACGTCGGGCAGCATCACGGTCCTCGGGGGCCTGCCCGCGGCCGGTCCGGCCCAGCTGGCCAAGGTGGGATTCGTCGCCCAGGACACCCCCGCGTACGCGGGGCTGAGCGTCGCCGACCATCTCCGGCTGGGCGCCCGGCTCAACCCCGGCTGGGACGCCGCGCTGGCCCGCGACCGGATCGCCGCGCTCGGCCTGGACCCCGCGCACAAGGCGGGCCGGCTGTCGGGCGGCCAGCGCGCCCAGCTCGCCCTCACGCTGGGCCTGGCCAAGCGGCCCCAGCTGCTGATCCTGGACGAGCCCGTCGCCTCGCTCGACCCGCTGGCCCGCCGCGAGTTTCTCCAGGGCCTGATGGAGGCGGTCGTCGAGCACGAGCTCAGCGTTCTGCTCTCCTCCCACCTGGTCGCCGACCTGGAACGCACGTGTGACTACCTGATCGTGCTGGTCGACTCGCGGGTGAGGGTGGCGGGCGAGGCCGACCGGCTCCTGGCCACCCACCACCGGCTCACCGGCCCCCGCCGCGACCCCGGCCGGCTACCCGCCGACCAGGAGATCGTCAGCGCGAGCCATACCGACCGGCAGAGCACCTTCATCGTGCGCACCGAGTCCCCGATCCACGACCCCGCCTGGACGGTCAGCCGGCTCAGCCTGGAGGACCTCGTCCTGGCCTACATGGAGAAGCCCGCCGAGCCCCGGCGCGCGGCACTGGAGGTCCGGCGATGATCTGGCTGACCTGGCGGCAGTTCCGCGGCGCGGCCGCGATGATGGCCGCGGCCCTGCTCGTCCTGGCCGCCGTCCTGGCCGTGACCGGCCCCGGACTGGCCGCGGAGTACTCCGCCGGCATCACCGCCTGCACCGCCGAACGCGGCGGCTGCGCCCGCTTCTTCGACCGGTTCTTCCAGGAGTACCAGACCCCCTTCGTCCTGGTCACCGCGATCGGCGTCGTCCTGCCGGCCCTGGCCGGCCTGTTCTGGGGCGCGCCGCTGATCACCCGCGAACTGGAGGCCGGCACACACCTGCTGGTGTGGAACCAGAGCATCACCCGCGCCCGCTGGCTGGCCGTCAAGCTCACCGTCATCGGCCTCGCCGCCGTGGCCGCCGCCGGTCTGGGCAGCCTCGCGGTGACGTGGTGGTCCGGCCCGCTGGACAAGTCCGCCGCGCCGGGGTTCGCGCTGATGGACCCGCTGGTGTTCGGCGCGCGCGGCATCGTCCCCATGGGGTACGCCGCTTTCGCCTTCGTCCTCGGCGTGACCGTCGGGATGCTCGTGCGCCGCACCCTGACCGCGATGGCCGTCACCCTGGCCGTCTTCGCCGCACTCCAGGTCGTCGTGCCGCTGCTGGCCAGGCCCCACCTGCAGCCGCCGGTCACCTCGGCCTTCCAGCTCAGCCAGGAGAACGTGGACGTCTTCGGCCTGCCCCGCGACGGAACGAGTCCCCGGGTCGCCCTGGACAATGCCATCCCCGGCCACACCGGCGCCTGGGTCCTGTCCAGCCGGCTCGTCGACCCCGCCGGCCGCCCGATGATCAGCGACGACGCGGGCGCCGTCATTCCGGTCTCCGTGACCTCGGGGCCGTGCGCGCCGCCCTCGATGGCGGCGCCGGGAGAAGGCGGGATGGACGGCTGCCTGGCCGAGGTCAACCGGCTGGGCTACCGGCAGCAGGCCACCTACCACCCCTTCACCCGGTTCTGGACCTTCCAGGCCATCGAGACCGGCGCCTACGCCGTGCTCACGCTGGGCCTGACGGGCTTCTGCTTCTGGTGGATCAGGAGGCGCCTGTCATGAGCGCGAAGACCGTGGCCGCCGGGCTCGTCCTGCTGCTGACGGCGGCCTGCGCGGGCCAGACGCCGCCGCGCGCCCTGCCCGGCAAGGCGAGCGCCACCCGATCGCCCGCGTGCGCCGAGCCGCCGCGCGGCACACCGCCCGCCGCCGAGACGCCCACCACCGTCGACGTCATCGAGCAGGCCTACCTCTGCATCCTGTCCGCCTACTACGGCGGACCCACGCTGGACCCCCGCACGCTGCTGAACGCCGGATTCGTCGCCTTCACCCAGGAACTCAACCGCAGCGGGCACGACCTGGCCGAGGCCACCATGCCGGCGATGAGCGGCGACCGGGCGGCCGACTGGGCGGCGTTCGAGAAGCTCTACCGGCGCCTCACCGATCTGCTGCCGCAGGACACGAAGCTGCGCGAGCGGCTGGCCGCCGCCACCCTGGAGGCCATCGTCGCCGCCCTGGACGACAACCACGCCCGCTGGGTACACGGCGTCAAGCGCGCGCCCAGCGCCTACGACGACGAGCAGTACGGCCTGGGGTTCAGGGCGAACCTCGGCTCCCAGACGGGCGGCAACCCCGGCACCGCCCTGCCCCCGCTGTTCGTCACGTCCGTGCTGGGCGGCGCGGCCAAGCGCGCCGGGCTGCGGCCCGGCGACATCATCGAGTCGGTGAACGGCTCCGCCCCCTTCGCCGGAAATGCCGTCACCCCCGCCGCGATCACCGCCCTGTACCCGCGCTATCCGCAGGCCGGCCCGGTCCGGCTGCGGGTGCTGCGCCAGGACACCGGCCGCCGCCGGGAGGTGACGCTGAAGCCCGGCCTGTTCCGGCCCGACCCGGCCGCCATGCGGGCGGTCACCGCCGGACGCCTCGGCGGCGACATCGCCCACGTACGGCTGCGCGGCTTCGGCCCCGACTCCGCCGACCGGGTGCTCAAGGCGATCTCCCGGCTGAACACCGCCCGCGGGCTCGCCGGTCTGGTCCTGGACCTGCGCGGCAACGGCGGCGGCAGCCCCGACGAGGTGAACCGGCTGCTGGGCGCGTTCGCGCACGGCAAGGTCACCGCCTACCAGTGCGCCGCCGACGGAGCCTGCGACACCATGCGCACCGACGACGGCGTCGCGCTGCTCGGCCTGCCGTTCGTGGTGCTCACCGACCGCGCCTGCGCCTCGGCGTGCGAGCACTTCAGCGCCGCGGTCAAGGACCACGGGCTCGGCAAGCTGGTCGGGACGCGGACCGCGGGCGCGGTGTCGGGGCCGGCGCAGCCGTACCTGCTGAGCAACAACACGATGTTGTCCTTCCCGTCGAAGCACCATCGGGCGCCCAACCGCGAGGTGATCGACCGGGTGGGCGTGGCGCCCGACCACTACGTGCCGGCGACTCCGGAGGATGTCGCGGCGGGGCGCGATGCCGCCCTGGCCAAAGCCCTGACCCTGCTGCCGGGAGGACGTGCGTCATGAGCCTGAAGCCGCTGCTGCGAGGTGGGCTCGCCGCCGGGCTCGTGGTGCTGGCCGTCTCGGCCTGCTCGGCCCCGGCAGCGCCCCGGTCGGCCGGGGCCGCTCCGGCGAAGGCGAGCGGGCCCGCCGCGCTGCCCGCGCCCACGGGCAAACATCCGGTGGGAGCCACGATGCTGCACCTGACCGACGATTCGCGGCCCGATCCGTGGGTTCCCGAACGGAAGGCCAGGGAGCTCATGGTCACCGTGTGGTATCCGGCCCGGGAACGTTCCGGGCGGCCGGTGCCGTACATGAGCGCGAAGGAGTCTGAGCTGATCCTGAAGGGAAAGCGGGTGACCGGCTCGCTGTACGACGTGCTGAGCAGGACGCGCACCCACGCCTTCGCGGACGCGGCGCCGGCCGGGCGGGACGGGAGCCTGCCGCTGGTGGTGCTCTCCCCCGGGTTCACGATGCCCAGGAGCACGCTCACGGCTCTGGCCGAGGACCTGGCCAGTCACGGGTACGTGGTGGCGGGCGTCGACCACACCTACGAGAACTACGCGACGACCTTTCCCGGCGGGCGGGTCGCCGACTGCGTGGCCTGCGACGCCGACAGTGATTTCGGGTTCGGGACGAAGGTGACCGGGATCCGGGCGGCCGACGTCTCCTTCGTGCTCGACCGGCTGACCGGGAAGGGCCCGGCGTGGAAGGGCTCCTCGCTGATCGACCCGTCGAAGATCGCGATGGCCGGCCAGTCGATGGGCGGGGCCGGGGCCGTGGCGGCCATGGTGAAGGACTCCCGGGTACGCGCCGGGATCGACATGGACGGCACCACCTACGCCCGCATCCCCAAGGGCGGGCTGGCCCGGCCGATGCTGTTCCTGGGCTCGGCGGGCCACAAGCCGGGCGGCCGCGACATCTCCTGGGACCGTGACTGGAAGCTGCTGACCGGCTGGAAACGCTGGCTCGTGCTGCCGGGCGGCGACCACCAGTCGTTCACCGACCTGCCGATCCTGGCGGGCGCGCTCGGCGTGCGACCGCCGGGCACGCTGACGGCGGCCCGCTCCGCCGAGCTCACCCGCACCTACGTGCGTGCCTTCCTCGACCTGCACCTGCGCGCCGAGCCCCAGCCCCTTCTGGAACGGCCCTCGCCCCGCCACCCCGAGGTCACCCACTGCGCCCCGGCCGCGAAGACCTGCGCCTAGCCTCAGCCGAGGACCAGCCGGTGGCCGTCCCTGCGCAGCGCCGCCAGCGCGTCCTCGGCGTGGTCGGGGCCGCGGGTCTCCAGCTGCAGTTGCACCTCGACCTCGTCCACGTCGAGACCCGAGCCCACACGTTCGTGCACGATGTCCAGCACGTTCACCCGCAGCGCCGCCAGATCGGTCAGCAGGGCGGCCAGGGCGCCCGGCCGGTCGCGCAGCCGCACCCGCACCGCCAGGTAGCGGCCGGCCGCCGCCAGGCCGCGCCGCAGCACGCGGGCCAGCAGCATCGGGTCGATGTTGCCGCCGGACAGCAGCACCACCACCGGCGGCTCGAACGCCCGGGGATGGGCCATCAGCGCCGCCACGCCGACCGCCCCGGCCGGTTCGACGACCTGCTTGGCCCGCTCCAGGCACAACACCAGCGCCTTGGAGATCTCCTCCTCGGTCACGGTGACGACCTTGTCCACCAGGTAGTGGATCAGCTCGAACGGCAGGTCGCCGGGCCGGCCGACGGCGATCCCGTCGGCGATCGTCGGGTACGGCTCCAGCAGCACCGGCCGCCCCGCGGCCAGCGACGGCGGGTAGGCGGCGGCCCGCTCGGCCTGCACGCCGACCACCGTGATGCCGGGCCGCAGCGACTTGGCGGCCAGCGCGAGCCCGGCGGCCAGCCCGCCGCCGCCGATCGGGACGACGATGGTGGCGGTGTCGGGGAGCTGGTCGAGGATCTCGATGCCGATCGTGCCCTGACCGGCGATGACGTCGGGGTGGTCGAAGGGGTGGATGACGACGGCGCCGGTCTCGGCCGCGTGCTCGTGCGCTCTGGCCAGCGCCTCTTCGACGGAGCGGCCGCCCAGCCGTACCTCGGCGCCGTAGCCGAGCGTGGCCTCGACCTTGGGCAGCGCGGCGCCCTCCGGCATGTACACGGTGGACTTGGCGCCGACGAGCCCGGCGGCGAGGGCGACGCCCTGGGCGTGGTTTCCGGCGCTGGCCGCGACGACGCCGCGGGCGCGTTCCCGCTCGGTGAGCCTCGCGATGCGGACGTAGGCCCCGCGCGCCTTGAACGAGCCCGATCGCTGCAGGTTCTCGCACTTGAGGTGGACGGGGCCCGCGGCCAGGTCGGACAGCACCCGCGAGGGCAGCACGGGGGTGCGCACGGTCACCGCGGCGAGCAGTTCCTGCGCCGCGAGGACGTCGTCGAAGGAAACCTCCGGACCGGTCATGCGGGCAAGTCTCCCACCGCGCGGCACCGGCCGATCACAGTGACTGCGCGAATGCGAACAATCCGCCGGGGTCGTAGGCGGCCTTCACCTCTCTCAGGCGTTCCAGGCTCGCGCCGTGGTAGGCGGCGGCCCAGCCGGGCAGGTCGGCGTCGGGGTAGTTGGGGTAGACGCCGTGCGTCCAGGGTGACAGCCGCGCCCAGGACGCGCACAGCCAGGCGTGGGCGTCGTGCCTGCGGGCATCGGTGGCGCGGAAGCCCACCTGGACGGACTGTTTCAGCAGGAAGCGCGGGGTGCGGTGGGCGAAGGCGCCGCCGCTCGCGCGGGCGATGGCGCCGCCCCAGGGGACGAACTCCAGGTCGCGGATCTCGCCGTAGACGCGGCCGGCGGCCAGCCGTTCCAGCAGGTCGTCGATGGCGGCGCGAGGCAGCGTGCCGGGGAGGAAGCCGGACTTGTTCAGGCGCAGGCCGGGGCGCTCGCCCGGCGGCAGGTCGGTGGCGGCGCCCGCGCCGCCGTCGGCGTAGGCGTGGTGGCGGGCGGCGGCCGGGCCGTCCAGGGGGGTGAGGGTGACCCGGTCCAGGGGCGGGAGGTCGGCGAGGACCTTGCGGGCCTGTTCCCTCGTCCCGGCGACGGCGCCGAAGAGCACGGCGTAGGGCTCCTCCTCCGGTTCGTCGCCGCAGATGACCGCGATCTCCAGGTTCACCTCATCGGGCGCCTCCGGCAGGTGGTGCTGCCAGGCCTCGACGAGGTCGGCGGCCCTGGCGTACGGGCAGACGGCCTGGACGGCGGTGATCGGCACGATGGGGCGGGTGCGCAGCGTGACCTCGGTGACGACGGCGAAGTTGCCGCCGCCCGCGCCGCGCAGCGCCCACAGCAGGTCCTCCGGCGCGTCGGTGACCCGTCCGCCGGCCAGGACCACGCGGGCGGCGAGCAGGTGGTCGGCGCCCAGGCCGTACAGGCGGCTGAGCACGCCGTAGCCGCCGCCGAGCACCGCGCCGACCACGCCCACATCCTGGCACCAGCCGCACGGGACCAGCCGGCCGTGCGCGGCGAGGGTGCCGGCGAGCTCGCCGACGCGTACACCCGCACCGACCTTCACCTCCCCCGCGCCTGTCTCGATGGTCTTCATGGCGGACAGGTCGATGAGCAGGCCGGTGGTGGAGGAGTGGTCGGCGAAGCTGTGGCCGCCGCCGCGCAGCGCGAACGGCATCCCGCGTGAGCGCGCCAGGTCCAGGGCGGCCACGACGTCGGTTTCCGTCGCGCAGCAGGCGATGAGGGCGGGCAGCCGCTCGGTGAGCGTGCCGAGGAACGCCTTGCGTCTGGCCTGGTAGCCGGGCTCGCCGGGGTGGATCAGCTTCACCGGCGGGCCGCCCTGCCGGTCTGCAGGGCGTACAGCTCGGCGTAGCGGCCGTTCAGGGCGAGGAGTTCGTCGTGGGTGCCCTGCTCGGCCACGCGGCCCCGGTGCAGCAGGACGATCCGGTCGGCGTGCCGCACGCTGGTCAGGCGGTGGGTGATGAGCACCACGGTCCGCTCCCCCGCGATCTTGCGCAGCGTCTCGTACACGGCGTACTCGGCCTTGGCGTCCAGCGGCGCGGTCGGCTCGTCCCAGATGAGCAGGGGGCCGTCGCGGAACAGGCCGCGGGCCACCGCCAGGCGCTGCCACTGCCCCGCCGACAGCTCGTGACCGCCCCTGAACTGCTTCGACAGCAGCGTGCGCCAGCCGTCCGGCAGGTCGGCGACCACGTCGTCGGCGGCGGCCAGCGCGGCGGCCTCGCGCAGGGCGTGGTCATGCGGGTCGGGGCGGTCGTGGCGGCCCATGCGGACGTTGGTCCTGGCGTCGTGCGGCCAGCGCAGCGGGTGCTGCGGCACCAGGACGACCCGGTCGGCGAGCGAGGCGGGGTCCAGGGCGGCGGTGTCGAGGCCGTCCCAGCGCAGGGCTCCGGTGCCGGGACGGTAGAGGCCGGCCAGGAGCCTGGCCAGCGTGGTCTTGCCGGAGCCGTTCTCGCCGACCAGGGCGATCGTCTGGCCCGCGTGGATGGTGAGGTCGATGTCGTGCAACGCCGGGTGGGCGCTGCCCGGGTAGGTGAAGCCGACGCCGTGCAGTGTGAGGCGTTCCGGTGAGCGGGGCGCCGCCGTACCGCCGGAAGGGGCGCGGCGGGCGTGGGCGTCGGCGAGGAAGTCGTGGTAGTCGGCCACGTACATGAACTGCTCGAACAGCTGGTTGGCGGCCTGGGCGAGCTGCTTGAGCGCGGTCGCGGCCACCCGTACGGCGATCACGGCCGTCCCGGCCGCGGCCAGCGCGATCCACCCGGAGTGCAGCATCAGCCCGAGTACGGCCAGCACCCCCGCCATGGCCAGCCCGCCCGCCGCGCGCCCCGCCGCCCTGACCCGGGCCATGGACAGGCCCACCCGGGTCTCGGTCTTCTGCAGGAGGTTCGCCACCTGCCGGTACTCATCCAGCACGTACGGCTGCGCCTGGCAGGCCCGTACCTCGGCCGCCGGTTCGCGTTCGGTGGCCAGGTCGGCCAGCATGTCGACCCGCCGGTTGAGCGTGACCATCTCGCGCATGCCGCCGTACCCGTGCCGGGCCGCCCTGAGCACCGCCCATCCCTCGGGGATCACGCTGAGCACGAGCAGCGGCACGAGCAGCGGATGCAGGACGGCCAGCCCGGCGGCGGCCGCGGTCACCCCGCAGGCCGCGCCGAGCAGGTCGATGGTGTTGGCCACGGCGCGGTCCAGGTGGAACAGGCCGCGGTCGCGGGCCCGGTGCAGGCCGTCGTAGAAGTCGACGTCGTCGAAGTCGGCGAGCTGCACGCCGAGCGCGGCGGCGAACAGCCGTTCCTCCGCGGCCCGCCGCAGCGCGGGCTCCAGCCGCGCCCTGGCCAGTTCGACCGCGGCCTCGGCCGCCGCGCGCAGCGCCACGATCGCGGCGACGAGCGCCAGGCCGGGCACGGCGGCGGCCAGCCGTTCCGGCGCGGCCCCCTCGGCCAGCAGGTCGTCGAGCACCGAGGCGGTGGCCAGCAGCCCGCTGGCCGTCGCGGCGCCCGCGGCGAGCTGCAGGGCGAGGATGACCAGCGCCGGGCGGCGCCCGCTGTGCCAGATGAGGCGCAGTACGGGCGCGGTCAGCGCGGGCAGGCGGCGCAACGTGCGCCGCGAGGCCGGGTCGGGACGGTCCAGGTGCCAGTAGGGGGCGACGAGGTCATCCTCCACGCGATCTCACTCCAGGTCCGGGAGCAGGACGGACGGCAGCGCGCTGCCCGGGTGCGCACGCAGCAGCTGGTAGGCGACCCCGCCGAGGCCGGGCAGCAGGCCGGGCGCGAAGGCGTCCCTGGCCAGGCCGCTGATCGGGCCGTTGGTCTCCAGGCTGCCCAGGATGTGGGCGAGCAGGGGCTCACGCCCGACCGGCGCGACGCCGGCGGCCCGCGCGTGCTCGATCACCTCCCAGGATCCGAGGTCGCCGTGGCAGAGCGTGTGGTTCCAGCCGGTGCCGTCGGCCCAGCAGGAGTCGGCGGCCCTGGCCAGGCGTTCGCGCCACGGGTCGCCGCCCCGGCGGGCGAGCTGGTCGGCGGCGACGATGCCGACCCCGCCCGCGCCGTGGCACCAGGCGGCGGCGGTGTGGCCGTCGCCGCGCAGGTCGAGCCAGCCGCGCTGGTCCTGGTCGTAGAGCGCGTCCTCGTAGGCGAAGGCGGCGTCGGCCAGGTCGCCGCGGCCGGGCAGGCGCGACAGGGCCCAGCCGATTCCGGTGGCGCCGTGCGCGAGACCGCCGAGTCCCTGGGGGAAGCGGGGGCTGGGCCAGCAGACGCCGCCCTCCCGGTGCTCGGCCAGGTCGGCCAGGCGGGCGCCGACCGATGCGGCCAGCTCGCTCCAGCGGGGTTCCGCGGTCCGCGCGGCCAGGTTCAGCAGCGGGACGATGGCACCGGCCATCCCGGACAGCAGGTCGTAGGCGTCGTCGGCCTCGATCGCCGGGGGCAGCAGGGCGGCCTGCGCGCGGGCGCGCTCCAGTGCCTCGTCGCCCACGGCGCCGAGCGAGCGCAGGAGCAGCCAGCCCCACACCTGCGAGGCGATGCCCAGGTAGGCGCCGGGCGGCTCGGGCCGCAACGGGATGCCCTCCTGCCGTTTCTCCGCGTCGCGGTCCTCGGCCAGGCGGATGGTGCGCAGCAGTGCCGCCCGCAGGCCGCTCAGGTCGTCGATGGGGTCGGCCCGGCCCGCCGCGCTCTCCGCCAGGTAGGCGCTCACCAGGATGGCGACGCCGTGGGCGCCGCCGTACAGGTCGGCGGCCAGGGGTTGCACGGCCCAGCCCGTGGGGGTGAGCAGGGGCGTGATCCAGGTGACGGTGCCGTCGCCGCCGCGTACGGCGCTGCCGAGCACGCCGCGCATGATGCCGGCCGCGGCCGTCCTGCGGCGCGACTCCAGCCGGTCGGTACGGATCACGCCGGGCGACAACCCCTGGTCCTCCGGCATCCAGCCCTCGTTGAGGTAGGCGCTGACCAGGGCCGCCTGCGCCACCCCGCGGTCCAGGGCGTGGTCGCGGGCCCGCCAGCGGGCCACCGCGTCGGCGACCAGATCCAGCTCGGGCCCGCACCGGGTACCGGCCGGGCCGCGCAGCATGCCCTCGCGCGGCGTGGTGTCGAACATCGGGATGTCGCCGTGGCACAGCTCGTCCACCTCGGCGGCGATGATGGCGGCGTCTCCCGGCGCGCCGGGCACGTTCTCCGACATCTTGGCCAGCAGGGCGGCGGCCTTGGCGCGGGCGCCCGCCTCGTCGTGCAGCGCGACCGGGTGCCACAGCATGCGGCCCAGCTCGGCGTAGGACTCGGTGGAGCGCAGCACCGCGCGGACCGGGCAGTCGGCGAAGCCCGCCAGCAGCGGCTCCAGCTTGCCCGAGCGGTCGAGGTCGGCCAGGCGGGCGTCGAGCTCGTCGAACCCGGCGATGATCGCGTCCCAGTAGTGGCCGAGCACCGGCTCCGGGCTGGGGTGGTTGGCCGCCGGGGGCAGGTCGACCCGTTCCGTGCCCATGCGGGGGCTGTCGGTGCCGGCGCCGAGCACGACGGGCAGCTCGACCTGCGGCTGCTGCCCGGGGAGCGCGCCGGCGGCCGACATGTCCACGCCGCGCCAGCCCAGGGCCACGCCGCGTCCCGGCAGCAGGCCGGTCCGCATCACCGAGGCGTCCACCAGCTCCACAGCCAGGTCGACGGCCTGGCCGTAGCCGGAGGGGCGGGCCTTGGCGTGCGGGGCGAACAGGCTCTCGCAGTCGACGACCACGGGCTGCGGGCCGGCCGCGATGAGGTTCTCGGCGTGCAGGTCGCTGCCGCCGAGCAGGCGCATGAGCGCCAGCCAGTGGCCCATCCCGGTGTAGAAGGCGCGCAGTTCGCCGTCGCCGGCGCAGTGGCGGTGCCCGATGTGCTCGGCCCAGCCGTACTCCTGCCTGGTCACGACCGCGGGCACGCGCATGGACGGCACGTCCAGATGCGTGAGCAGCTCGGCCAGTGCCGCGTCCACGGCCAGCGAGCGCGGCTTGTAGATCACGCGGCCGTCCGCGCCGCGCAGCAGGATGACGCTCTGCCCGCCGCGGTGGCTGTCGCCCGCACCGAACTCGACGTGCTCCAGCTCCCCTTCCGGCGCGCCGGGCAGCGTGGACAGCGCCGCGCGGTCGGCGGCGAAGCGCGCGGCGAACCGGTACGCGGCCGCGCAGCGGTTGCCGATCACCGTCATGAGCCGCGCCGTCATGCCGGGGTACGGCCCCGCCAGCGCCTGCCAGAACGCCGGTCGCGCCACGGCGTCCTTCCACTCCAGCCAGCGTTCCTCCGAGGTCGCGGCGCTCAGCTTCCCGGACAGGCGCGCGGCGTTCAGCTCCAGCACCAGCACTCTGGTGATCTTGCGGCGGACGTCCTCCTCGACGCACTGCGCGGAGCCGGCCAGGATGGCGGCGCGCTCGGCCGCGGCGAGGCCGGTGAGCGACCCCAGCCGGGCCTCCAGACCGGACAGCGGTGCCGCGATCAGCGGGTCCAGCGGGGGATCGAACTCACCGGCCATGTGCTCCCGTCCCCGCTCAGCAGCAGTAACGGGTACGCGAGCCCGAGCAGGCGGTCCCGCACTTTCCTGAGTGGCCGGGGCCGGTCATGGTGATCTCGGATTCGGCGTACATGCCGGGCAGCAGGGGGCCGACGGGGCTGTCGGGCTCTTCGCCCGTCCTCCAGGCGAGGATGATCTCTTCGGCCCTCTCGAGCGTGACGGTCATGCTTGCTCCTTTCTCGGACTTGGCGCCATGTTCTGCCGACAGGTCCGTCACCGATAGGCGTCATAACTGCGCACTTGACACGACATTCCGGATATGGGAAAGACAGGAGTGATCACCCTTTCTGTGATTGACGATGACCGCATGCTCATCGATGGGCTGACGGCGTGGCTGGAGGGCGTACCCGACGTCCGGCTGACCGCGTGCGCCGCGACCGTGGCCGAGCTTCTGCGCACCGAACCCGCCCCCGCCGACGTGGTCCTGCTCGACCTGCTGCTGGCCGACGGCTCCGACCCGGTCCAGAACGTCCGCACGCTGGCGTGCCTGCGCCGGCGGGTGCTCGTGGTCAGCGTGGTGACCTCGGGCGACATGGCCGTGCAGATGATCGACGCCGGGGCCTGCGGCTACCTCACCAAGGACCACGACCTGGCCGCCCTGCTGGCGAAGGTCAGGGAGGTGGCCGAGGACGGGGTGGCCCTGTCGCCCGAGCTGGCGCTGGGCTGGCTGGCCGCGCGCGACGGCGAACGGCCCGTGCTGTCCCCGCAGGAACGCGCCGTCCTGCTCGCCTACGCCTCCGGCATGACGCTGGCCGCCGCCGCCAGAAGCGCCGGGGTGCAACCGGGCACCGCCAAGAACTACCTGGAGCGCGTCAAGGACAAGTACCGCAAGGCGGGCCGTCCCGCCTACACCAAGCTGGAGCTGGCCACCCGGGTCAGAGAGGACGGCCTGGCCACCGGAGCTCCACGCACACCCCTTCACCGGGGGCCGTGATGATCTCCGCGCTGCCGCCCGCCTCGGCCATCCGCCCGACGACCGAGGAGCGCAGCCCGTAGCCGGGCTCGGCCAGGTCCGGGGCGAAGCCATGGCCGCGATCGACCACGCGTACGGTGACCACCCCGTCCACCTCGACGGCGGTGAGCCAGGCCGCCCGCTCGCCGGAGTGCCTGGCCACGTTGTTGAGCGCCTCCTCGGCCGCCTCCGCCATGGCCACCGACACCGCCGCGGGCAGGTCCTCGGGCAGCGCCTCGGCGGCGTAGCGCACGCACAGTCCCAGGCCGGCCGCCCTGGCCACCGCCCGTGCCAGGCCGTTGCTCAGCCCGTTGGCGGGTCCCGCGGCGTCCTGGCTGATCAGGGCCCGGACATAGGAGGCGTCGGAGGCGCACCGGCGGCGTACCTCCTCGGTGTGGTGGTCGAGGCCGCCGCGGGCGATCGCGGTCAGCGTGGCCAGCACGGTGTCGTGCAGTTGCCGGAAGTGGGCGAGCCTGGCGTGCTCGGCCACCCGTTCCGCCACCCGTTTCGCCTCCGTGGCCAGCCGCTGCTCGGCCAGGCCGTCCAGGCGCGTGGCCTGGGCGGCCAGGTAGCGGCGGATGAAGAAGACGATGATCGCGAACCAGACGTAGCTGTTGACCCGGACCGCCAGCTCCAGCAGGAACGGGTAGCGCTGGCCGAGGTCGGCGGCGTGCGCGAGCGCGTACACGATGATCGGGGGCAGCAGGGCGGCGAAGTGGATCGCGCGGCGGCTGACCGCGCCGATCAGCGCGCCCGTCGCCAGCAGGGCGTGCGAGGACCAGTTGGACACGCACGCGACGGAACCCGGCAGGCACGCGGCCGTCACCGCCATCATGAACGCGCAGGTGGCCGCCACGTCGATGACCACCGCCAGCGGCGCGAACCAGCCCCGGCGGGCGACCCAGCGGAACAACGTCACGTTCCACGCCAGCGCCAGGGCCAGCAGGGCGGCGTTGCGGCCGCGATCGGTGAACAGCGCCTCGGCGGCCAGCAGGCTCGCGGAGGCCGGCAGCAGGTAGCTGGCCCGCTGCAACAGCAGCAGCATCGCCACGAACCTGCACACCCGCTCCCGGCTGGGCCGCGAGGCCAGGAACAGCGGATCGCGCCAGCCCAGGGAGCCCCGCCCGCCCGCCGGGGGTGGAGAGTGCATGGCAGGGCCGTCCTTCCGCCGATCCGCCTGAAGGATCTCCGCGCGGCGATCGGGCGTCAAGCGGCACCGGATCAGTCGAGGACCGCGATCGCCTCAAGCTCGACCAGGTGCTCCGGTACGTCCAGCGCCGCCACGCCGATCAACGTGCCCGGCGGCACCGGCGTGCCACCCAGCTTCCCCGCCGCCCGCGCCACGCCCTCCAGGAACAAGGGCATCTTGTCGGGGGTCCAGTCGACGACGTAGACGGTGAGTTTCGCCACGTCGTCGAAGGTGCCGCCGGCTCCGGCCAGGGCGGTGGCGACGTTCAGATAGCACTGCTCGACCTGGGCGGCGAGGTCGCCGCCGTCCCAGGCGACCTGGCCGGCGACGAAGACCATCCTCGTCCCGGTCGCGATCGACACCTGCCGGTAGGCGTCGATCTCCGGCAGTCCGCTGGGGTTGACCAAGGTAATGGGCATGCCCGCCTCCGTACTCTCTCGTGGTTACTCGGACACCGTAGGAGAGTGGCGGCTGACATGGAAGAACGCACTTTCTGGAGACTGAGGAACCCTTTGGTGACCCAGGTTGTCACGCCCATGCGACCTATGCTAGCTATAACATCCTATGCTGATCGACATAGGAGCTGAATCCATGACGAGCGACGACCTTCTCCACCGCCTGCGGGTGCTGGAGGACCGCGAGGCGATCCGCGACGTGCTCTACCGCTACGCCCGTGGCGCCGACCGGTGCGACCTGGAGCTGTTCAAGTCCTGTTACTGGCCCGACGCCGTCGACTGCCACTGGTTCTTCAACGGCAACGCCCACGCCTTCGCCGACTACGTGATCTCCCTGCTCGCTGAGCTGCGCACCTCCCAGCACTCCATCACCAATCCGATCATCGAGCTGGACGGGGACCGGGCGTTCGCGGAGTGCCAGTGGTACGTGCTGCACCGGATGGAGCTGGGCGACGGCTCTGGCCGACTCCTCGACCAGCAACTGGAAGGCCGTTACGTCGACGTGTTCGAACGCCGGGACGGCGAGTGGCGGATCCTGCGCCGCCAGACGGTGACGGAGGCGGGGCGCGAGTTCGTGGTCGAGGACCTGAACGCGGGGGTCCCCGACGACCTGCCCATCGCGGGCCGCCGCGCACCCCGCGACATCGTGTACGCCGGGATGGACATCCTCGGCATGGAGGTCATAGCGATCGACGGCATGGACCTGTGGGAGATGGCCCGCGCCCGCCACCGCTGACCACGGCCCCGGTCGCGGCGACGCGGGTCCTCAGGACCGGTAGGACTCCAGGCCCGCCAGGAGGAAGTCCATGCCCCGCGTGAAGTGGGCGTCCCAGCCGGCGCCGGCGCCCGGCGGGTGCGCCGCGAGCGCCGGATAGAGGTCCGCGCGCCGCTGGATGTGCTCGCCGAGCGCGCGGCGGGAGCCGCCCTGGTCCTCCTGCCGCCAGGCCGCCTCGACCGAGGCCGTGCCGATGACGTAGTTGCTGACGGCCGCGGCCGCCGACGACAGGTTGAGCCCGGAGAAACCGGCCGAGACCAGGGCCGCGTGCACGAACTCGGCCCGCGCCAGAGCCTGGGGCCCCATCAGCGGACGGCTGCTGGCCAGCGGCCCCGCCCACGGATGCCGCAGCAGGGCCGCCCGCAGCCCCTCCATGAACGCGGCGAGATCCTCCCGCCAGGACAGGTGATCGGGCAGCGCGACCTCGCCGAACACCTCGTCGAGCGCCAGGTCGAACAGCTCGTCCCTGGTCGCCACGTACCAGTAGAGGCTCGTGGCGTGCACGTCCAGCGCCTCAGCCAGGCGCCGCATGCTCAGCCCCGCCATGCCGTCACGATCCAGCGTCTCGACCGTGGCGGCCACGATCCGCTCGCGGGTCAGCGACGGCGAGCGCTGCGCGCCGGGCGGTTCGCGCAGCCACACGCCGCCGGGCATCGCAGCGGCGCCCTGCGGACGCTTGGGGCTCATGCGCCCATGCTAGTAGCCCTACACTGTAGGAGTAATCCAACACTGTAGGAGGAAGCATGGAAGGACACCCGAGACGCTGGGCGATCCTGGTCGCCATCTGCGCCGCGCTGCTGGTGATCGTGATGGACAACACCGTCCTGCACGTCGCCCTGCCCGCGATCACCGCCGCGTTCGGCGCCACCGCCGCGCAGCAACAGGCGATCGTCGACGCCTACGTGATCGTCTTCGCCGGTCTGCTCATCGCCGCGGGCGCCGCCTCCGACCGCTACGGCCGGCGGCGCGCCATGGTCATCGGGCTGACCGTGCTCGGCCTGGCCTCCGCCGCCGCCGTCGCCGCGCCTTCGACGTGGTGGCTGATCGGCGCCCGCGCGCTCATGGGCGTCGGCGCCGCCCTGGTCATGCCGGCCACGCTGGCCGTCCTCGTCCAAGTCTTCCCCGCGCGCGAACGGCCCAAGGCCTTCGCCGTGTGGGCGGCGGTCGCCGCCGTCGCGATGGCCGCGGGGCCGGTGCTCGGCGGGTACCTGGTGGACGCGTGGAGCTGGGCGGGCGTCTTCCTGATCAACGTGCCGCTGGCGGGCGTGGCCGTACCGGCGATCCTGTGGCTTGTCCCCGAGTCGCGCGACCCGCGCGCCCGCCCCGTCGACCCCCTCGCCGCCGTCCTGGTCACCGCCGGCATGGTCGCCCTGACCACCGCCATCATCGCGCTCGGCGAGCACGGCCGCCTCTCGCCGCTCGTCCTCACCTGCGCCGGGGCCGCCGTCCTCGCCCTCGCCGCCTTCGCCTGGCGCCAGCGGCGGGCGAGCACGCCGGTCGTCGAGTTCTCGCTCTATCGCGACCGGCGCTTCGCCGGAGGCAGCGCCGCGGCCGCCCTGCTCACCGTCGGCACCGGCAGCGCGCTGTTCGTCCTCACCCAGTACCTGCAGCTCGTCCTCGGCTACGACGCGCTGCGGGCGGGGCTCGCGGTGATGCCCCTGGCCGCGGGCACCGTCCTCGGCTCGGCGGCCGGCGCCCGCGTGCCCTCCCGCATCGGTCCACGCGCCACGATCGTCATCGGGTTCGCGATCACCGCCGCCGGCTTCGCGCTCCTCGCCGCCCTCACTCCCGGCAGCCCCTACCCGCTCGTCGCCGCCGGACTCCTGCTGGCGGGCGCCGGCACCGGGCTGGCGGGGCCGTCCACGACGACCACGGTGCTCGGCGCCGTCCCGCCCGAGCGCGCGGGCATGGGCTCGGCGCTCAACGACACCCACCAGCAGCTCGGCATCGCGCTCGGCGTCGCCGTCCTCGGCAGCCTGCTCGCCGCCGCCTACCGCGCCGGCCTGCCCGCCGCCGTCCCCGAGGCCGCGCGCGCCTCCCTGGCCGCGACCCTCACCCACGACACGGTACGTCTCGACGCCGCCCTCACCACGGCCGCCAGGGAGGCCTTCACCGGCGCCCAGACCCTCACCATGCTGACCGCCGCCGGCTGCGCCCTCATCGGGGCGGCCATCGCCGGAACCGTCCTGCGCCGGGACTGACCCCCACCATGGCCGATACCGGCCGCCTGCTCACCGCCTGGGCAGCCCGCCCCCGACGCTCACAGCGACCCGACCACGGCGTTGACCGCCGCCAGCAGCGCACCCCCCACCAGCGCGACCACCAGAACCACACAGACAATTCTCGCCCAGGACTGCACCCCGCCATCCTGCCGCCGAAACGCCCAGGTCACAACCTGGCCGATCTCCTCGGCCCGGCCCGCTTGTCCAGGACCTTGAGCACGGGGTCGCCCGGCCGCACCACGAAGGCGTCGCCGTCCGTACGCCCGGCGTCGCACCAGGCCCAGACCACGAACCCGACCACCCCCGCCGCGAACTGCGCCGACATCTTGACCGCGTAGGCCCTGGCCCGGCCGCGCAGCCCGCCGGTCTCCCTCGGGTCGATCCCCGCCTCGCCCACGAACAACGGCTTGTCTAGCGCCCTGCACTGCGCCAGCCGGATGGCCAGCCCGTCGAACTCGTTGCCCGGAATGGCCTGGTCCGGCTCGTGGTAGTCGTGGTACTCGCACACGTCCAGCGCGGGTGAGGCGTAGACCTCCTGGTAGTTGTGGGCGGCGGTGCCGCACTGGCCGCCGCCCATGGTGCCGAGCGTGAGCAGGTGCGCGGGCGAGGCGGCCTTGGCCACGGCGCCCACGTCGTCGGCGAAGTCGCGCAGCGCCTCGGTCGCGCCCGGCCCGCACGCGGCGGAGGCGTCCGGCTTGGCCTCCGCCTCGTTCACCAGCGTCCACATCGCGATCGCCGGGTCGTGACGGTAGCGGCGCACGGCCTCGGCCACCCAGTCGCGGTAGGAGACGGTGCCGCCGGGGTCGATCTCGCGGTAGCCGCCGCGGTACCAGCTCTCGGTCTTGTAGCCGCTCCACTCGCATTTGCCCCATTGGTCGGTCAGCACGGGCAGCACCTTCACCCCGTGCCGGCGCGCGGTGGCCAGCATGCGGTCGAGCGCGCGCCAGTCGCGCCTGCCGTCCTTGGTGGCCAGCCGCTGGAAGAACCAGACGCGGATGACGTTGCCCCGCATCTGGCGCAGCGACCTGCCCAGCGACATGGGATACCAGCAGTTTCCGTCGCTGGCGGCGTTGTAGACGTTCAGCCCGGCCATGACGTACGGCCTGCCGTCGAGCGTCAGCCGGGTCCCCTCGGCGCGCACGAACCCGGGCCCGGGACCCGGCACCACCGGCAGGAGCGCCAGCAGCATCCCCACCATCCACACGCCCATCGCCATCCCCCTCGCGTTGTCGGCGCGTCCCCCGTCCAACCTGCGGAAACGCCGTATAGCCTGCCCGTTGATCCACTCTGCCTGACATGAACCGTCAGGTCGAGTAAGTCCGAGCCTGCGTCTGGAGATGCTGGTGAGCTTGGCCGTGGTGATGCCCGCCTATTGCGAAGAGGGCAGCCTGGAATCGACGGTTGTGGACTTCCTGACCGTCCTGGACGGAACCGATCACCTGGTGATCGTGGTGAACGACGGCTCGTCGGACGCGACGGGCGAGGTGGCCGAACGGCTGGCCGAACAATTTCCCGGCCGGGTACGCGTGATCCACCACCCCGCCAATCAGGGGTACGGCGCGGCCGTACGGACCGGCATCCAGGCCGCGCTGGACTCGACGGACGCGGAGCTGATCTTCCTGACCGACTCCGACGGCCAGTTCCGCGCCCGGCAGCTGCCCTGGTTCGTGGAACTGGCCGGCGCCGAACGGGCCGACGCCGTCATCGGCTACCGCTCGCGTCGCGCCGACCCGCCCGCGCGCCGGATGTTCGGCTGGCTGTGGACGCGCCTGTGCCGGGCGCTGCTGCGCATCCGCGTGCGTGACATGGACTGCGCGTACAAGCTGCTCGACCGGCGGCTGCTGGAGAACGTCACCCTGCGCGGCGACGCCGCCACGATCTCGCCCGAACTGCTCGCCAAGATCCAGGCGAGGGGCGCCCGCGTGGTGCAGCGGCCGGTGGACCATTTCCCGCGTGAGCACGGCCACCAGACCGGCCTGCGCCCGGCGGTCGTGCTGCGCTCGCTGCTGGGCCTGGGGCGGCTGTGGGCGAGCATGTTCCGCCACAGCCCGGCCGGGCGGGCCGCGCAGCGGCTTTTCCGCCCGCATGACGTGGCGCTGGCGTGGCTGACCGTGGCCGCGATCGCGCTGTCGGTGGCCGGAGGCGTGTACTTCGCCGACGTGCCGCTGTCCTATCCGGACGCCGTCTCGCACCTGCTGATCTCACGCCGGGTGCTGGAGTCGCCGACGCCGGGATTCGCGCAGCTGGGCGGCGTCTGGCTGCCGTTCCCGCACCTGGTGGCGTTGCCGCTGGTCTGGGTGGATTCCTGGTATCTGTCCGGCCTGGCGGGCTCGATCATCTCGATGACGGCCTACGTCCTGACGACCCGCTACCTGTACGGGACCGCGCGCCTGCTCACGCACAGCCGGGCCGCGGGCCTGACGGCCGGCGGGGTGTTCATGCTCTGCCCGAGCGCCCTGTACCTGCAGAGCACGCCCATGACCGAACTGCCGCTGCTGGCGTGCCTGGCCGCGGCCACCTACCACCTCACCCGCTGGTGCCGTACCTGGGCGCCGCGGCACCTGGCCGCGGCCGGCGTGGCGTCGCTGCTGGCCACGCTCACCCGGTACGAGGCGTGGTTCTTCGTCCCGACGGCGGCGGCCGTCGTGATCGCGATCACCTGGACCCGCTCGCCGCGCGGCAGCAGGCTGCGCAGAGCCGAGGCGCACGTGATCTTCTACGGGCTGCTCGCCTGCGCGGGCATCGCGGGCTGGCTGGCGTGGAACACGATGATCTTCGGGGATCCGTTCTTCTTCCACCGCGGCGAGTTCTCCAAGCCCTCGCTGTGGGTGTCGGGCACCGAGGTCACGACCGGCGACTGGATGGTGTCGGCGCTCACCTACGCCTACGCGGTCGTGGGCAACATGGGGCCGGTGCTGCCGGTGCTCGGGGTGGCCGGGCTGGCCGTACACCTGATGCGGCGGCGCTCGCCGGTGCCGCTGGCGCTGCTGGTGTTCGCGCCGTTCTTCGTGTACGCCCTCTACGGCGGCCAGCGCCCGCTGCACGTGGAAGAGGTCACCGGCAGCCTGTACAACGTCCGCTTCGGCCTGGTCATGCTGCTGCCCGTGGCGCTGTTCGGCGGCGGTCTCGCCGCGGAGGTCAGGACCCTCGTCACCGCCCTGCGGCTCAGGATGGCCCGCGTGCCCGCCGCCCGGCTGCGCACGCTGGGCCACGTCTTCGCCGGCGCGGTGGTCGTCGCCTGCGCGGTGACCGCGGCGGCCTCCGGCATCGACACCAGGCGCGAGGCCGAGGCCTTCCGCGCGACCGGCGTCGAGCGCGCCAACAGCACGGCCGCGCAGTGGCTGCGCACGCACTACGACGGCGGCCGCGTGCTCATGGCCTCCTTCGGCAACGAGACCATGACGTTCGACTCCCACCTGCCGCTGTCCTCGATCCTGTACGAAGGCAGCTTCCGCCGATGGGAACCGGCGCTGCGCGACCCGGCGGCCAGCGACGTGCGCTGGATCCACCTGCGGCGCACACCGGGCCACCAGGACCCGGTCTGGCGGGCGCTGGGCGAATCGCCCGAGCTGAACCGCTACACGCTGGTCTACGAGGACGCGTACCGGCGTATCTACCGCTTCTCCGGCATCGGGAGTTCGGCATGACCCAGCGGACCCTGCCCACGACGGCCGTACCGGAGAGCGGCAGCGCCCGCCGGCTCCTGTGCCGCGGCCAGGCACTGGCCGCGACCGGCGCGGCGCTGCCGGCGGGCGCGGCCGCGATGGCCGACCCCGCCCTGACCGGCCTGGTGCTGACCGCCGCGGCGAGCGTGCTCTACGTCGCCGTCATCGCGTTCAAGGTGCTGCTGACCTACGGGCACGACCGTTCGCACGTGATGCGGTTCGGCCCGGGGGAACTGCCGCCGGACGACGAGCTGCCCGTGTACACCGTGCTGGTGCCGCTCTACCGTGAGAGCAACATCCTGCGCGCCCTGCTCGAACGGCTGGCCGCCCTCGACTATCCGCACGATCGGCGGCAGATCCTGCTGCTGGTCGAGGAGGACGACGAGGAGACCAGGGACGCCCTGCCGGGCGAGCTGCCGCCGGGTTTCGAGGTCGTGGTGATCTCGGCCGGGCACCCGCGTACCAAGCCCAAGGCCTGCAACGTCGGGCTGCGGCACGCGCGCGGCGAGTTCTGCGTCATCTTCGACGCGGAGGACCAGCCCGAGCCCCTCCAGCTGCGCAAGGCGGTGGCGGCCTTCCGCAGCTCGCCGCGGTGGATGGTGTGCGTGCAGGCCGAACTGCAGTACTGGAACCCGTGGACGAACTGGCTGACCCGCTGCTTCGCCGCCGAGTACGCCCACAACTTCGGGCTGTTCCTGCACGGTCTCGACCGTTTCCGGCTGCCGATCCCGCTCGGCGGCACCTCCAACCACTTCCGCACCAGTGCCCTGCGCGACCTCGGCGCCTGGGATCCGTACAACGTCACCGAGGACGCCGACCTCGGCATCAGGATCGCCAGGCGCGGCTGGAGCGTGCGCATGATGGAGTCGGTGACGCTGGAGGAGGCCAACTGCCGGCTGGGCAACTGGCTGCGCCAGCGCAGCCGGTGGATCAAGGGCTACTGCCAGACCTGGCTGGTCCACATGCGCGCGCCGGTGCGGTTGTGGCGCGAGCTCGGCCCGCGCGGCTTCGCCGCCTTCCAGCTCGCCGTCGGCTTCTCCACCCTCACCACGCTGCTCAACCCGATCTTCTGGGCGATGACCGCGCTCTACCTCATCGCCGGCTCCGGCCCGATCGCCGGGTTGTTCCCCGGCCCGGTCCTGTACACGGCCGTGGCCTCGATGCTGGCGGGCAACCTGCTGCTCATGCACGGCTACATGGCGGGCTGC
Source organism: Nonomuraea sp. NPDC059007 (assembly GCF_042740555.1). Lineage (NCBI taxonomy): Bacteria > Bacillati > Actinomycetota > Actinomycetes > Streptosporangiales > Streptosporangiaceae > Nonomuraea > Nonomuraea sp. NPDC059007. The sequence goes on from NZ_JBHYJD010000025.1 coordinate 83,233, forward strand.
CTGGAGCGCGGGCTGCACGCGGCGGTGCGGACGATGTTGTTCGTACCGGTCTACTGGGCGCTGATGAGCGTCGCCGCCTACCGCGCCCTCTGGCAGCTGCTACGGCCCAGCCGCCGCCACTACTGGGAACTGACCGAGCACGGCCTCATCGACGCCTGATCACGAAGCGCCCGCCGGAACGCGGATCCGTCCGGCACCACCGCGGAGGAGGACCTCAGACGGCTGGCCGGCCTCCTCCCGCGTTTCCGCCGCCTGCTGACCGAACACACGCCCGGGCCATCCGCGACCGGCCCGACCAGAGTCAGCCGGAGCCGTGGAGCTCCCGGCGGGCCGCGGGGTGAGGGTCAGGGTTCCGACGTGCGCGTTGACGTCATCGAAGTCCGTCGCCGGGGTCGTCCTCGCCCAGGGGACGGACCTGCCGGAGGACCACGAGGCACAGCACGGTCGCCACGACGATGGCGGCGCCGCCCACGGCCGAGGCGATGTTCACCCCGCTGGTGAACGCCTCCCGCGCCGCCCGCACGACCTCGGCGGGCACCTGGCCGGCGACCGAGAGCGCGCCGGCCAGGCTGCCGGTGAGGTGGCCGGCGACCTCGGGCGAGGCGTCCGCTGGAGCGGTCATGCCGGCGGTGTACAGGGCGGTGCTGAGGCTGCCGAGCAGCGCGACGCCGACGGCGAGGCCGAGTTCCTGGACGGTCTCGGACATCGCGGCGGCCGATCCGGACTTCGAGACCGGCGCGGCGCCGACGACCATGTCGGTGCCGAGGGCGGCGATCGCGCCCAGCCCCAGGTAGATGAAGGCGAACCCGGTCACCACGGCCGCGGCGTCGCCGGTGCCGGCCGTCGCCAGCAGCGCGTACCCGATCACGGACAGGCCCAGAGTGGCGGCCATGACCAGCCCCGGGCGCACCCGCCGGGCGACCAGGGGCGCCCCGATGGCGGCGGCGAACATCGCCAGGGCCGGTGGGCCCATCCACAGCCCCGCGGTGAACGGGGTGAGGCCCTCGACGAGCTGGAGGTACTGGGTGACCAGGTACATGGTCCCGCCCACGCCGACAAGCCCGATCAGCAGCACGGTCAGTGCCGCGGAGAAGGCCCGGTTGGCGAACAGGGTGACGTCCAGCAGAGGCGAGGCCAGACCGCGTTGCCGGCGCACGAACACCACGCCCGCGAGCACCCCGGCGGCGAGCAGCAGCAGCGTGCTCGCGTCAGCGCCGTCGGCGGCGGCGTGCTTGACGGCGTAGATGACCGGCAGGATCGCCGCCAGGGACAGGGCGACGCTGGCCAGGTCCAGCCGTCCGGCCCGCGGGTCGGCGTATTCGGGCAGGAGAGCCTTCGCGCCGGCCAGGACGACGATCGCGATGGGGACCGCGATGAGGAACGCCGCGCCCCACCAGAACGCGTCGATCAGCACGCCGCCGACCACGGGGCCCGCCGCCATGCCCAGGGCGAACATCGTGGCCCAGACCCCGATCGCGATCGCCCGCTGGCGCGCGTCGCCGAACATGTTGGAGATCAACGACAGCGTCGAGGGCATCAGTGTCGCCCCCGCGACCCCCAGCAGGGCTCGGGCCAGGATCAGCAGTTCGGCGCTGGGCGCGAAGGCCGCGAACACCGACACGATCGCGAAGGCCGCCATCCCGATCAGCAGGAGGCGGCGCCGGCCGATCCGGTCGCCCAGGGTGCCCATCGTGATGAGCAGCCCGGCGATGAGGAACCCGTAGGCGTCCATGATCCACAGCGTTTGCGTGGCCGATGGATCCAGGGCTCCGGCCATGCTCGGCAGCACCAGGTACAGCACGGTGACGTCCAGGCCCAGCAGCACTGTCGGCAGCGCCAGCAACCCCAGGCCTGCCCACTCGCGCGCTCCGGCGCGCCGGGTCGCGACCTCTGACATGCGTCCTCCTCCGGTTAGATATTTGAACGATAGTACAAGTAGAACTTCCGTTCAAATAGCTGGAAACCGGTATCGCCGTACCGGATTTTGGTACAGTACGGCGATGGTGGTGAGAGAACGAGGACGAGGACGGGCCAGTGGGCGGCGGCAGGATGTGCTGCGGCACGTGGTCGAGGTGATGATCGAGCGCGGGTTCCATCAGACGCGGTTCAAGGACGTGGCCGCGGCGAGTGGCGTGGCGATCAGCACGTTGCAGGTGTACTTCAGCACGCGCGAGGACATGCTGGTCGAGGCGCTGCGCACGTCCACCCGCGCGGAGGTGGACTCGATGAAGGCTCAGGTCAGCGAGCTGAGCGACCCGTGGGATCAGCTGGTCGGGCTGGTCGACCGGGGCTTCGCGACGCCGGTGCCGGTGTGGCGGATGCTGATGGAGTTCTGGACGGCGGCCGCCTACGACGATGAACTCCGCGCCTACAGTCACCAGTTGCAGGCGAGCTATCGTGCTCCCTTCGAGGCCGTGCTCAGCGCGGGGATCGCCGGCGAGGCGTTCCGGACCCGTCACGAGGTCGCGGTGATCACCGATCTGATCGTCACGACGCTGGACGGCCTCCTCTACCCCAGCGTTCTGGCTCAGCCGCGGCCCGCCGTACCGGATCTGCGAGATCTTCTGCTGGATCAGCTTCGTGTGACGCTCGGGGTGGCTCGATGAGAACGATCATGGCTGTCCTCCTGCTCGCCGCAATGCTCGCGGCTCCGGCCCGACCCGCCGCCGCGGCCACCGGCCGCACCCTGCTGGAAAGCCGCCCGCTGGCCGTGCCCGCCGAACTGGCCGCCGCCGGCGCCACGGGCTTTCGCATCCGGTACCTGTCCACCTCCCCGAAAGGCCGCCGGATCGAGGTGACGGGCGCGGTGTTCCTGCCATCGGGTACGGCTCCGCCGGGCGGCCGGCGGGTCATCTCCTGGGCGCACGGCACCACGGGTGTCAGCGATCGCTGCAGCCCGTCCCGTGATCGCGAGCTCGGCGGCTACGGCTATCCCGGCTACCTCGCCGGGTTCGTGCGCAGGGGTTACGCGGTCGCCGCGACCGACTACGAGGGGCTGGGCACCCCGGGCGTACACCCGTATCTGATCGCCGAGAGCCAGGCCCGTTCGGTCGTGGACGCGGTCCGGGCCGCCGGGGACCTGAGCCCTGACGTGTCCCGGGTCTGGCTGACGGTGGGGCACTCCCAGGGCGGGCACGCGGCCATGGCGGCCGGCGAGATCGCCGCCGGGTATGGCAGAGGTCTGGACTTCCGGGGAACGGTCGCGCTCGCCCCGGTCACCGACAACCGGCCGTACGTCGACCAGTTGTCCCGGCTGCAGCCCGTCGACCACGGCTACTACATGGCGATCCTGGCCGGGCTGGCCACCCAGCATCCCGGCCTGCGCCTCGCGGACCACCTCGGGCCCCGGGCCCGCCGCGAGTACCCGCGCGTCCACACCACCTGCATGACGGAACTGACGAACCGGCTCACGAAGCTCAACCTGCCGGGCACCGAGTTCACCCCGGCCACCGGCGCCGCGACCGCGAAGCTGCGCACATGGCTCGGCGAAAACGCGGTCCCCCGCACCCGCTCCGCCGCGCCGATGCTGGTCGCGCAAGGGCTCACCGACGTGCTGGTCTCACCGGCGCAGACCGCGAAAGCCGCCGAGCGCGCCCGGGCACTCGGCACGGCCACGAAACTCATCACCTACCCCGGAACCGACCACTTCCGGATCATCACCTCGTCGGCCCCGGACGTCCTGCGCTGGATCGACACCCGCCTGCGCCGCTGACCCGCGCAGGCGAGCCGGTTGACCGGGGCCGTGAAGGTCAGGAAGGCACGATGTTCTCCGCCTGGAGGCCCCGCTGGCCCTGGACGATGTCGAAGGAGACCTTCTGGCCCTCCTGCAGTTCCCGGTAGCCCTGGGCGGCGATGTTGGAGAAGTGCGCGAAGACGTCGTCGCCGCCGCCGTCCTGCTCGATGAAACCGAAGCCCTTCTCTGCGTTGAACCACTTCACGGTGCCTGTTGCCATGCCTGCTCCTCAGACTTTCGGGTGAAGCCGGATCCCGCGGTCGCGGAAGCCGGCGATCACCCTGGCCCGACGCGGGATGAACGACGAACACCGGGCCACTCCTGGTTCTTCAACACGAAGATACCTCAGAGTAGCGAATCAACTACACAACGCGACGGCGCGTCATCCGGCTCCGGAGGCGTCCGGCTTCCACTCCTGGGCGAGGAGCCCGAGCAGCACCTCGTCCAGGAACGCGCCCATCACCCAGGCCGAGGACCGCAGCACGCCCTCGCGGACGAAACCGTTGCGCTCGGCGGATCTCAGCATCGCGGCGTTGTCCGCCAGGGTCTCGATCTGCAGCCGCTGCAGCCCGCGTACGACGAAACCGTAGTGGCACAGCACCGCGACGACGTCGGTGCCGTAGCCCTGGCCGCGGGCCGCCGGCAGCAGCCCCAGCCCGATGTGCGCGGACCGGCTGTGGTTGTCGATGCCCCACAGGTTCGCGCTGCCGACCAGCGTGCCGCCGTCCAGCTCGATCACGGAAAACGGGACGACGCCGTGCTCCTCGTCGTTCACCACGAGCCGTGAATCCTTCGAGCCGGGCGTGATCGGCCGCCAGGGCCGGCCTTCGGCCCGCGAGGCGTTGACCACGTCGTCGTAGAGCTCGGTCCGCAGGATCGGGATGTCGCTCTCGTGCCGCGCCCTCAGCCCGACCTTCTTCCCCTTCAGCATGCGAGCTTCCTACCCGACAGGGCTGGGCGGCGGCAAATCGATACAGTTGCCGACCGGCTGGAGCTGATCCACCCGGCAGCGACTGATCGTGGCTGGGGCTACGATCAGGCTGGACTCCCGGGAGGTGCGCCATCGTGAACGAGCCCACCGGCCCGCGGTCCGCCGCCCTGGGCGGAGCCAACTCCGGCATCATCATCACCGGAGACGGCGCCCAGCTCGGCGCCTCCGCCCTGCCGCTCCCCCGCCCCGGCGACGTGCCCGCGCCGCGCGGGCTGAGCAACCTCACCAAGCCGCCGGCCCTCGACTTCGTCGGCCGCGCCGACGCCCTCGCCACCCTCGGCACCGCGCTGACCGGCGCGGCCTCCGTCGTCGTCTCCCAGGTCGTCTACGGATTGGGCGGCGTCGGCAAGAGCGAGCTGGCCCTGCAGTACGCCACGGCCAACCGCGAGCGCTACCGCGTCATCTGGTGGATCACCGCCGAGTCGCCCGAGCAGATCGAGGCGGGCCTGGCCCAGCTCACCCGTTTCCTCGTGCCCGAGCATCCGGTCGAGGTGCCCACCCGCCAGGCCGCCGTCTGGGCGAAGACCTGGCTGCTGGAGCACGACGGCTGGCTGCTGGTCCTGGACAACGTGCACAACCCCGCCCAGGTACGCGACCTCCTGGCCCAGATGCGCGGCCACATCATCGTCACCACGCGGCGCGACCTGGGCGCGCGGGCCTGGCGGGTACGCGAGCTCATCGCCCTGGACGTGCTGTCCCTGGAGTCGGCCACCGACCTGCTCATGCTCAGCGCGGCCGACGGCAAGGACCGCGAACCCGCCACCCGCCTGGCCGCCGCGCTCGGCTGCCTGCCCCTCGCCATCGAACAGGCCGGCGCCTACATCGAGGAAACCCACGGCGACATCACCGCGTACCTCACCAAACTGGACGAGACCTTCGACCTGTACGCGCCCGTGGCCCATCGCGGCGACCCCGAGCAGACCATCTCGAAGATCTGGCGGATCAGCATGCGGGAGGTCGAGCAGACCAGCCCCACCGCCCTGGCGCTCCTGCGCGCGTTGTCCTGCTTCGCCCCCGACGACATCCCGCTCACGCTGTTCGACGAGGCGGCCCTGCGCGACCTGGCCCTGCTGGCGTCCTACAGCCTGGTCAAGCGCAGCGCGGGCGGCGTCGCCATCCACCGGCTGGTCCAGAGCGCGGTCCGCGCGGAGGCCAGGGACGCCCGCCTTCTCGACGCGGCGGCCAGGGACGCGCTGTCCATGCTGCTCACGCGGCTGCCCGAGCGCCGTGCCTTCGCCCTCGACGAGTGGCCCGAGGGGCTGTCGCTGCACCCGCACGCCGTCGCCGTCGCCTCGCTGATGCCGGTCCACAAGCCCTCGATGTCCCTGGGCAGGCTCCTTCGCGACACCAGCCGCCTGCTCAACCTGCACGCCCGGTTCAAGGAGGCCTTCCCGCTGGCCGAACGCGCGCTGACACTGGCCGAGGACCGTTTCGGCCCCGGCCACCCGGCGCTGATCGGCTTCCTGACCAACCTCGCCGCCACGCTCAGCGGCCTGCGCAGGGACGACGCGCTGCAGCACGCCGTGCGCGCCGTCGCCATCGCCGAGGCCTCCCTCGGCCCCGGCCACCGCGACCTGGCCCCCCGGGTCGGCAACCTGGCCGCCGTCTACATCGACCTCGACCGTGCCCACGACGCGCTGCCGATGGCCCGCCGCGCCCTGTCCATCGCGACCGCGACGCTGCCGCCCGGCCACCCCGACCTCGGCCGCCACCTGGGCAATCTGGCCGCCGCGCTGGCGGGCGTGGGCGATCACGAGCAGGCGCTCGCGCTCGAACTCCAGGCGCTGGACCTCACCGAGCGCGCCCTGCCCCCCGACCACCCCGAGCTGGTGGTACGGCTGGGCAACCTCGCCCTGGCCCACAACGCGGCGGGCGACACGCGGCAGGCCATCGGCTGCGCCGCCCGCGCCGTGACCCTCGCCGTCCGCGTCCTCGGCCTCCGCCACCCCACAACCGGCTGGGCCCAGGACCTGTCCCACCGCCTCGTCACCCACCACCCGTGAGCGCGGCGGGCGGTGGAGACGTTCATGCCGGTGAAGTCGAGCGTGACAACGCCGGTTGGCGCATTCTCATGGGCGCGTTCGTGACCGTCGATCTGTCCAACCCCATGGCGTTGTGGCCGCTGTGGGGCTGGCCGTCGGGGTGGCGACCGTCACGTACTGGCTGCGGCGCCGGAAGGAATGTCCCCGGTGCGTTCGGGCGATCAGGTGACGGGCCGGGCGGTGACGTCCTGGCCGGCCCAGTTCAGCGCGACCTCGCCGGTCGCCAGGAAGTCCAGTTCGACCTCACCTTTCATCCTGGCGAAGAAGCGCGTCTCTGACATGGGCCGCAATTCTGTCCTGACCAGTCCTTGCACCTCCACCATCAACTGGTCGCCGTCGCGCGTGACGTGCATCGTGGAGGTGCGGCCCATGTACCGCATCGTGTAACGGCCGGTGTATCGGTCGAGGACGGCGGGATTGACGGTGACGAAGACCCTGCGGCCGGGCAACTCGTACGGCTCGCCGCGGGCGACGGCCGCCAGACCGGCCTCGATCTCGGCGAAGGCGGCGTTCTCGAGGTTGGACAGCACCGTCACGAAGAGATCGTCACGACGGTAGTGCGCCGAGACGCTGACGAAGCCGATGGCGCCGCCCGCGCTTTCGACCCGGTCACCGCGTACCGCACAGCCGTAGCCGTAGCCGGTCCCGTCGGCCGCCGTGTGCGGCTTGACCAGCTCCGCGAGCGATTCGGGGCGCAACAGGCGGGGCAGGCCGCGGTTCCAGCGGTGCAGGTCCTCGGCCGTCGAGTGCAGGGCCCCCGCGGCGTCCTGGCTGGAGGAGTGCACGCGCGGGGTGCGGGTGAGGCGGCCGTCGCTCGCCATGTGACCGAGAGCGTGTCCTTCCGCGGGATCGCCGGTCAGGCCGCTGCGCTCCATGGCCAGCGGGCCGAAGACATGCCTGCGCAGGTACGCGCCGTAGGTCAGGCCGGACGACCGCTCGATCACCTCGCCGAGCAGGACCCATCCCGAGTTGCTGTAACTCATCCGCGCGCCGGGCTCGAACAGCGGGGGCCGGTCCTTGAAGCCGGCGATGAGCGCCTCTCTCGTGCGCGGCGTGCCCATGACGCGGGTGAAGTCATCGGTCGTGACGTAGTCGGGGATGCCCGAGGTGTTGGTCAGCAGGTGGTGCAGCGTGATCGTGTCGCCGTGCGGGTAGCCGGGCAGGTGGTGGCCGATCGGGTCGGTGACGCGGAGCCTGCCCTCCTCCTGCAGGCGGAGGATCGCGATCGCGGTGAAGGTCTTGGTCTGGGAGCCGATCCTGAACGCCGTGCGCGGCGTGTTGGGCACGGCGTGTTCGTGGTCGGCGTGGCCGTACCCCTTGGCGAAGAGGCGGCGATCCCCGCGCGCGACCAGCACCGCGCCACTGAACCTGCCGAGCCGTGTGTACGCGCGGACGAGCGCGTCCATTCGCCGGGAGCGGAAGAACATGCGTACCTCCATTTTGCATATTCAAGTTTGACCATAAGAGCATGCGGCGGCTGATATGGTCAACCTTGACTATCGCGTGGAGGTGTTCGAGTGTCGTCGACCCGGTTGCTCGTGCTGGGCGTCCTCCATGAGGGGCCGCGTCACGGATACGAGATCAATCAGCTCGTTACGGCCGGGGCGCTGGAGCGGTGGACCGACGTGAAGGCGGGATCGGTCTATCACGCCCTGGCCAAGCTGGAGAGCGAGGGGCTGGCCGAGACGCATGCGGAGGAGCGCACCGGCGATCGGCTGCGCCGCGTGTACGCGATCACGCCGGAGGGCCGGCACGCGCTGCGCGACCTGCTGCGCAAGGCGCTGTCCGCTCCCCCGCACTCCGCCACGTCCGGCTTCGCGCTGGCGCTGCGCTGGCACACGTTGCTGGACTCGGGCGAGGCGCGGGAACTGGTGGAGGCCTCCTTCCTGGCGCTGGAGAGCCGGCGGGCGGAGCTCGCCGCGGGGCGGACGGCCAAGGAGGGGCTGTCGCCGCTGGCCGACGCGCTGTTCGACAACGCCGAGGCGCATCTGGCCGCCGACGCGAAACTCCTGGAGGACATCCGGCGCCTGCTCGGCCCATGACAGGTTGATCGACGATCGTCGCGAACCACTCGCCGGCGATGAGGTTGCGCCCCTGGCGTGGTGGCCGATCCCGGCGAACAATGCGCTGGAGGGGGTGACCGATGGCGGACAGGATCCGGGTCTTGCTCAACAGGGGCGTCATCAGCACCGGCGAAGGTGCCTTCAACATCGTCAGCAACGTCGTCCAGGCTCCGCCCCCGGTCCCGGCCGCCACGGTGCGGGCTCCGCCCCGCGTCGTACGGCTGCGCTCGACCCGCGCCGCCGCCCGCCTGTTCGTCGGGCGGGAGAAGGAACACGCGGCACTGGCCAAGGCCCTGAGGCGGCGTTCCGGCGGGAACGCCCAGGTCCTGACCGGGCTGGGCGGGATCGGGAAGTCCACGCTCGCCCTGCGGTACGCGCTGGCCCAGGTCGGCCGGCGCAACCCCGTCTGGTGGATCGACGCCGAGGATCCGGCCCAGATCGACTTCGGCCTGGAAGCGCTCGCCAGGCGGCTGTACCCGGAAGGCTCGCCGGAGCGGCCCGTCGAGTGGGCCAGGCAGTGGCTCGCCGGCCACACGGGCTGGATGCTGATCCTCGACAACGTGACCCGGCCGGCGGAGGTCGCGGAGCTGATCGGCTCGCTTCCCGGCGGGCGGTTCCTGGTGACCAGCCGCCAGGGCGTCGGCTGGGACGACATCGCCACACCCATCCGGCTGGGCGTGCTGTCCGCCGGCGACGCCGTACAGATGCTGGACAGGCGGGTGGCCGATCGCGGCCTGCTCGACGGCGGCGAGGAGTTGTGCGCGGCGCTCGGCGGGCTGCCGCTCGCGATCGAGATGGCCGGGCACTACATGGCCCAGAACCACGTCTCCGCGCGGACGTATCTGCGGCACCTTTCCGGCGACGGCGCGGTGCTGGACTGGACGCACGCGGGCGGGGACCTCGACCGGACCGTCGCGCGGACCTGGCAGGTCACCCTGGACCGGATCGCCGCCCAGCACGGGCCGCTTCCGGGGCGGATCCTGGGAACCCTGGCCTGGCTCGCCCCCGACGACATCCCGATCAGCCTGTTCCCGGACGAATCCAAGGCCGCCGCCGGGCACCTCGCCGCGTACGGGCTGGTCACCCGGTCCGGCGACGCGCTCTCGGTGCACCGGCTCGTCCAGGCCGTCAGCCAGGACCCCGGGTCCCGGCACCGGGCGGGCCAGGCGTTGCGGACCGCCTGGACCGATGGACCGGAGCCGGCGGCCCGGCTGGCTCCGCACATCGCCGCCTTCATCGCGGCAGGCGGCCTCGCCGAGCTCGACGGCACCTCGGCCGATCTCGCCGTCGCCTACGGCGTCCACCTGGCGCGTACCGTGTCGAGGCAGGAAGGCATCGCCTTCCTGGACAGGACCATCGCCGCGCACGCGGGATCCGCCCACCCGGCCCTGCTGTCCCTGCGGACGACCCTGGCCATGCTGCGCATGCCGCTCGATCCCCTCGACGTCACGATCGGCGCGTTCGAACGGCTCGTCGCGGACAAGCGGCGGGTGCTCGGCCCCGGCGCCCTCGACACCCTGGAGACCCGGCTCGAACTCTGCGGCCTGTACGCGCGGCGCGACGAGGACCGCCGGGTCTTCGCCCACTACCGGCAGCTCGCCACCGACGCAGAACAGGCCCTGGGCAAGAACCACTCCCTCACCCTGCAGACCAAGTGGGACCTGGCCGAGGCCTACCTGAACGCGGACCGGACGTGGCGGGCCGGCCACACGATCGTGGTGCTCGTGCTCTGGTTCACGGTCCTGACCGGCCTCGAAGAGACGCGCGGCCGGGACGACGAGGTGACCCGCCAGATCGGCATGACCATCGCCAAGTACGTGAGCACGCTCGCGCTCCACGACGATCCGGGAACCAGGAGGGTCCTGCGTCTGGTCGGCGCCGCCGAACGCATCCGCCGCCGGCTGAAGAGCGCGTGAGAATGCGCCGTCTGACGGGCGGCGATCCACCGATCGGTGGATCGCCAGGTCCCGCCCCCTGGTCGATGCCGGAAAAGCGCTGGTCATAGCAGGCTGAGGCGCATGCCACCAGTAATCGAGGTACGGAACCTCCACAAGCGCTACGCGGACAAGGTCGCCGTCGACGACGTCTCGCTCACCATCCAGGAGGGTGAGATCTTCGGCATCCTCGGACCGAACGGCGCCGGCAAGACCACGACCGTGGAGTGCGTCGAGGGCCTGCGCATGCCGGATCGCGGTGAGATCAGGGTGCTCGGGCTCGACCCCCTCCGGGACCGCGCCGAGCTGACCCGGCGGCTCGGCGTCCAGCTGCAGGCCGGACACCTGCCCGAACGGCTCCAGGTCGCCGAGGCCCTGGAGCTCTACAGCTCCTTCTACCCCCGGCCCGCCGACTGGCGCGCGCTGCTGAACGACCTGGGCCTGGCGGACAAGGCGAAGACCAGGTACGGCAAGCTGTCCGGCGGCCAGAAACAACGGCTCTCCATCGCGCTGGCGCTCATCGGCGGTCCCCGGGTGGCGATCCTCGACGAGCTCACCACCGGCCTCGACCCGCAGGCCCGGCGCGACACCTGGGACCTGATCGAGGGTGTCCGCGCCCGCGGGGTGACGATCGTGCTGGTCACCCACTTCATGGAAGAGGCGGAACGGCTCTGCGACCGGCTCGCGCTGATCGACGCCGGCCGCGTCGTCATGGTGGACACCCCGGCCGGTCTGACCGAGCGGGCGCGCATCGGGCAGCGGATCCAGTTCCGCCCGTCCAGGCCGATGGACGACCGCCTGCTGACCGGCCTGCCCGACGTCTCCGGCGTCACCCGCCAGGGCGAGCTGGTCATCGTCAGCGGCTCCGACAACGCGCTCAACGCCGTCACCACCGTCCTGGCCCGCAACCAGATCGTGGCGGAACGGCTGCGCGTCGAGCAGGCGAGCCTGGAGGACGCCTTCGTCCAGCTGACCGGCAAGCGCCTCGAATCCGGCTCCCGCTAACCGATCACCGAGAGGACCTCACACCCATGTCAACCCTGCGCACCGCCGAGCCGGGTTCCGCCACGTGGCGGCTCGTCAAGGCCGAGAGCACCCTGTGCGTCCGGGACAAGGTCGCGCCCCTCTGGGGCATCGGCTTCCCGCTCATCTTGTTGATCATCCTCGGCAGCGTCCCCGATCTGCGGGAAACCGTGGAGGGCGGCGGCGGCCTGACGTACTTCGACCTCTATGTTCCTGTTCTGATCCTGTTCAATCTGGCCATCCTGGCCACGGCCTCCCTGCCCACCACACTCGCGGGCTACCGGGAGAACGGCGTGCTGCGGCGCATGAAGACCACGCCGGTCGGCCCGGCCCGCGTGCTCGCCGCCCAGCTCGTCGCCAACTTCGCCATCGCGGTCATCGCGATGGTCCTGTTCCTCGCGACGGCCTGGTTCGGCTTCGGCGTCGACCTGCCGAAACACCCTCTCGGCTTCGCCCTCGCCTGGCTGCTCGCGGCGGCCGCGCTGCTCTCGATCGGCCTGCTGATCACCGCGCTCGCGCCCGGCCGCGCTCCGGCCACGGCGATCGGCACGGTGTTGTTCTTCCCCCTGATGTTCTTCGCCGGACTCTGGATGCCGATCTCGCAGATGCCGCCGCTGCTGCGCGACATCGCCCACTACACCCCGCTCGGCGCGGGCATGCGGGCCTTCCAGGACGCCTACCTGGGTGACTTTCCGTCCGTCGTGCCGCTGCTGACGCTTGCGGCCTATGCGGTGGTCTGCGCGTTCGTCGCGGTCCGCTGGTTCCGCTGGGAATAGAATCTCGCGGGGAGAGGGAGTTGTGAGCAGCAAGATCTCGATTTCGCGGGAGCCGCCGTTCCTGCTGGTCAACGTGGTGCCGTACACGCTGCTGGCGCTGCTCGTCGCGATCCTGCTGATCGTGGAGGACTGGGCGGGCGGCGCCCTGCTCGTCGACCTCGGCCTGTGCGGGCTGGCGGCCGCGTGGATGCTCGGCATGTTCACCCTGCGTCCCGGCTGGCGGAACCGGCCGCGGATCATGGCGGTGTTCGTCGCGGGGGTGCTCGTGATCACCGCGGTCCTGGTGGCCAGGCACCCCGCTTTCGGGCTCTTCACCCCCGCCGCGTACATCTACTCCTTCACCGTCCTGCGCTGGCCGTGGCGGCTGCTGGGCGTCGCCGCCGCGGCGGTCCTCGCCGGTACGGCGCAGGCCTCCGGCATCCCCAAGACCGACGCGCTCGGCGTGGCGATGCACGTGACCATCATCGCGTTCAACATCGCCCTGATGTGCGGTTGCGCCTGGGTCCTGCGGCTCGCCGAGAAGGAGGAGGAGCGGCGCGAGCAGACCCTCGAAGAGCTGAGCCGGACGAACCGGCTGCTGGAGGCGTCGCTCGCCGAGAACGCCGGCCTGCACGCCCAGTTGCTCGCCCAGGCCAGGGAGGCGGGCGTACTCGACGAACGCCAGCGGATGGCCCGTGAGATCCATGACACGCTGGCGCAGGGGCTGACCGGCATCATCGCGCAGCTCCAGGCGGCCGAGCAGATGCACGAGGTCCCGGCGCCGTGGCTGCGGCCGTTCGACGCCGTGAAGAACCTGGCGCGGGAGAGCCTGGCCGAGGCGCGGCGCTCGGTCGACGCGCTGCGGCCGGAACCGCTGCAGGCCGCGCGCCTGAGCGACGCGCTCGTCGCCGTCGCCGGCCGGTGGTCGAAGCTGCACGGCCTGCCCGTCCAGGTCACGACGACCGGTACGGCGCGGCCGATGGTGCCCGAGGCCGAGTTCGCGCTGCTGCGCACGGCGCAGGAGGCGCTGGCCAACGTGGCCAGGCACGCGGGCGCGAGCAGGGTCGGGGTGACGTTGTCCTATCTGGAGCAGGAGGTGGCGCTGGACGTGCGCGACGACGGCAAGGGCTTCGATCCCGCGAGCCTTGAGAACGGCGGGTTCGGCCTGACGATCATGCGGCAACGGGTGGAAGGGCTGTCCGGCAGCCTGCGGATCGAGTCCGAGCCCGGCGCCGGCGCCGGGATCTCGGCCTGCGTCCCCTGTCCTGCCGGGAGCATCACATGATCCGGCTGCTGATCGCCGACGACCATCCTGTGGTCAGGGACGGGCTGAGCAGCATGTTCGCCTCCGCGCCCGGATTCGAGGTGCTCGGCGCGGCCGCGAACGGCGCCGACGCGGTACGGCTCGCCCAGGAGCTCAGGCCCGACGTGATCCTGATGGACCTGCGCATGCCCGGCATGGACGGGCTGAGCGCGATCGTCGAGCTCGCCCGGCTCGGCGTCACCGCGCACGTGCTGGTGCTGACGACCTACGACTCCGACGCCGACGTCCTGCCGGCGATCGAGGCGGGCGCCACCGGCTACCTCCTCAAGGACTCCCCCCGCGAGGAACTGCTGCGCGGCGCGCAGGCCGCGGCCAGGGGCGAGAGCGTGCTGTCCCCGACCGTGGCCGCCCGGCTCATGAACCGGATGCGGGCGCCCGCGCCGCAGTTGCTCAGCCCGCGCGAGCTGGAGGTTCTCGAACTCGTGGCGGCGGGCAACACCAACCGCGAGGCGGCCGCCCGGCTGTTCATCACCGAGGCCACCGTCAAGTCCCACCTGCTCAACATCTACACCAAGCTCGGGGTGAACGACCGCGCCGCCGCCGTCACCGAGGCGTTCCACCGCGGCCTGCTCGTTCCGCGCACGGACTCCTGACCCGGAGGTCAGGGCTGCGGGCTGCCGGTTCGCTCGCCGGCGCTCAGACTGGTGATCGTGACGATGGCCAGGACCGCGATGATCACACCGAGTGACATCAGGGTGGGGATCTCGGGGATGACGGGCCAGATGCCGTGGGCCCAGTGCAGCACCAGCTTGACGCCGATGAACGCCAGGATGACGGCCAGACCGTGGTTGAGGTGGCGCAGCCTGGCCAGGGCGCCCTGGAGGACGAAGTAGAGCGCCCGCAGGCCGAGCAGGGCGAAGGCGTTGGTGGCGAAGACGAGGAAGGGGTCCTCGGTGACGCCGTACACGGCCGGCACGGAATCGACGGCGAAGACGATGTCGGTGACGAAGACGGCCACCATGGCCAGCGCGAGCGGCGTCAGCGCCCGGCGCCCGCCCTCCCGCACCACCAGGTGTGAGCCGCGGTAGTCGTCGGTGACCGGCATGAGGCGGCGCAGCAGCCGTACCGACCGCATACGGGAGATGTCGACCTGCTGCTCGTGCCCGGCCACCGCGTCCTTCATCACCTTGCCGGCCGTGACGATGAGAATGGCGCCGAACAGCAGGAACGCCCACGTCCCGCTCTGCAGGACGGCGGCGCCCAGCGCGATGAAGATCGCGCGCAGCACGAGAGCGCCGATGATGCCGAACAGCAGCACCCGCTGGGCGTAGACGGCCGGAACGGCGAAGGCCGACAGCAGCAGCATGAAGACGAACAGGTTGTCCACCGACAGCGACTTCTCCACCACGTACCCGGTGAAGAACTCCACCGCGGTCCCGGAGCCGAACGCCTGCCACAGATACACGCCGAAACCCACCGGCAGCGCGAGGTAGAACAACGACCACCCCACGGCCTCACGCATCCGCACCTCGTGCGGGCGCCGCGTCAGGACGAAGTCCACTCCCAGCAGGACGACCAGCGCGGCCACGGTGATCGCCCACAACGACGGTGTCCCGATCGTCGGCAGGTCAGCGGAAAGAACGGTTGCCACAACAGGCACGGAGAGCCTCCTCGAACGTACGCGGCCGTTCGAGGTCTCCTTCACCCGCGTCCACGCGGGCGGCCGTCCGGGGACGTCCCATCACGTCCGTACTGACCGGGCCGGCTCTTACGAAGTACTCCCCTCGCACCGCCAGCCTAGTTCAGGGTCCTGAGTGGCAAAAACCCTGGTCACCTCCCCATAGGCGGGAGGATGTGTTGTGATCGTCTGGAGGACGGTCGCTGTGCCGGACTTCGCAACATCATCCGTAGGCGACGATGGGATGGACGCGATGGCTGTTGAGGGCGAGTACGGGCCGAGTCCGCGGCAGTGGGTGCGCGAACAGGTCGAGCTGTACGAGAGCTCGGGCGGCACCGAGGGGACGACGCTCTGGGACACGGGACTGCCGGTGATCATCGTCACGATGCGTGGCGCGAGGAGCGGCAAGATCCGCAAGATCCCGCTGATGCGCGTGGAGCACGAGGGACGGTACGCGGCCGTGGGATCGAAGGGCGGTTACCCGGCTCACCCGGTCTGGTACTTCAACCTCAAGGCCAACCCGCACGTGGAACTCCAGGACGGGCCCGGACACCAGAACATGACGGCCAGGGAGGTCACCGGGGGCGAGCGGGCCGAGTGGTGGGAGCGCGCGGTCGCCGCGTTTCCGCCGTACGCCGAATACCAGGAGAAGACCGACCGGCTGATCCCCGTCTTCGTGCTGGAGGCGGCGGCCGGGAGCTGACCACCTGGCCGGGGGCTTCCCAGCCGCCGCTGAACGCGCTCACCAGGCAGTTGACCTCACGGAAGTCCTGCCGGGGTGGCTGATCCGGGTGGAGCTGCGGTTCCACCCGGATCAGCCCGGGGCTCAGCGCACCCGGAACGCGCGCTCCACGGTCTGGGTGACCGTGGCGCCCGCGCTGTCGCGTGCCGAAAGCCGCAGGGAGACCGTGTCGCCCGAACGCGGCAGGTTCAGCAGGAGCGCGTGCCAGCTGTCACGGCCCGTCGGCACGACCGCGACCCGATGCCAGGACGTCCCGTTGGTGGAGACCTCCGCGGTGACCTTGGTGATCGGCTTGGTCGCGCCCTCCATGCGCTGCAGCCGTAGCGGCAGGGTCATCAGGCCGGGGCGGGTGGCGTTGTTCAGGTCGAGCTTGGGCTCGGCCCGCAGGACGAACACCGGCACCGGGCCCGCGCCCGCCGAGGTGAACGACCACTCGGTCGTGAGCTTGGACGACAGCTCGGTGGCCCTGGGGTCGGCCGTGCCCTCGACGCGGAGCTGGAAGCGTCCCGAGCCGGGCGCGGTGGGCAGGTTCACGGTGAAGTTGGGCAGCTTGCCGGCCGTCGCGACGACCTTGCCGTCGCGCAGCAGCGTGGTGGTGCCGTCGCCGTAGTCGCTGCTGCCGGTGACGCGGTCGCGTCCGGCCGCGTGCCACAGGGGCAGGTTGCCGACCTCGAACTCGGTGTCGGTCCTGGTGATCAGGGTCCGCTCATGCAGGGCCGTACCCACGACCCCCGAGTTCCATCGCTCGTGCTCCTCACGTCCGGCGCGGAAGGTGCGGGCGTCGGCGTACTCGACCGTCTGGTGAAGCCGTCCGCTCGGCATCGTCTCGAAGGCGCGCTCCCAGGGGATGCCGGGGGTGAAGTACCAGGCCTGGGTCACCGGCAGCGCGGTGACCACCTGGCTCCAGCCGGTGAAGCCGTCGCCGAGAGGTCCGCCCGCCATGGGCCCCGCGCCCGGCGCGCCGGTGGCTCCGGCCCGCAGGGTGGCGAGGTCGGCGCGTACCTTGCCCAGCTCGCGGTCACGCGTGCGCAGCTCCCCGGGAACCAGGCCCTCCTTGCGCAGCACGAGGTTGTACACGTAGGGGCTGTCGGTGAACGTGCCGTCCGAGCGCAGGGCGGCGAGCTGGGTGAACTTCTCGAAGCGGAACCCGGACGTCTTGTTCGTGGTGGGCGCGACGCGGAAGCGCAGCGGGTCGGGCGGGACGTTGCGCGGCAGGGAGAAGCGGTCGATGGCGAAACTCGCCGACCACTCCTTGCCGTCCTGCCGCTTCTGGAAGAAGACGAACTCCTCGCCCGCCGTCCTGGCGTCGGGCCGGTCGGTCTTGACCTCCATCATCTTGGCGGTCCTGGCGTCGAAGACGACCTCGCGGTCGGCCTTCACCTCCAGGCCGGTGATCGGCACGACGCTGAGTTCCGCGTGCCCGTCGTCGAACTGGGTCCGCATGATGGTGTAGGCCAGGTAGCGGCCGGCGGGCACGCGGATCGGGCCCTCGCTGTCGCCGTGGTTGATGCCAAGCTGGATGAGCGGCCCGCCGTTCTCCGGCATCAAGGTCATCGGCATGAAGTCCTCGGAGTCGTCGGGGACGGTGCCGAGCTGGTCGATCAGCTTGACGTGCAGGTCGTAGCTCTCCGGCTCCTTGCCGAAGCTGACCAGCGTCGACAGGGTCACGCCCTCGGCCGAGGCGGTGATCCGCCCGCCGTACGCGGTGGCGGAGGCCGCCTTGGGCGCTGCGGTCACGGTGACCGGGGCGGTGCCGCCCGCCGGGACGGTGACCTGCGTGGCGCCCAGCGTGAACACACCCTGCGGCGCGGCCTTGCCCTCGAGGTCGGTGGCCTCCAGGGCGAGGTTCAGGGTGACGGGGGCGGTGCCGGTGTTGCGGTAGGTGAGGGTGCGCTCGATGGCCTTGTCCTCGTACGGCCAGCGCAGGTGACCGAAGGCGACCGTGCCCGCGTCGGCCGTGACGCTCTGCCGTACCGCGTGGGCCACGTCGAGACGGCCGGTGCCGTACTCCCAGACGCTGCCACCGGTCTTGGCCGAGGTGACCAAGGCGGACTTGAGCTCGCGCGAGGTCCAGCCGGGGTGCTGCTGGGCGAGGATGGCCGCGGCGCCCGCGACGTGCGGGGTGGCCATCGAGGTGCCGGACATCCGCACGTGATCGGCGCCGCCCGCCTTGGCCGCGGTGATGGCCACGCCGGGAGCGGTCAGGTCGGGCTTGAGCGCGAAGTCGCCCGCGCGAGGACCACGGCTGGAGAAGCCGGCGAGCTTGTCGTCGAAGTCCACGGCGCCGACGGTGAGCGCCGCGTCGGTGCTGCCGGGGCTGCCCAGGCTGCCCGGCCGGGGGCCTTCGTTGCCCGCCGCGATGACGAAGAGGATGTCGCGCTCGGCGGAGTAACGCTCGACCGCCTGCTCCAGCGGGTCCAGGCCCGCCTGGTCGGGAGCGCCGAGGCTCATGTTGATGATCTTGGCGCCCTGCTGGGCGGCCCAGTCGATGCCCTCGATGATGTCGGAGGTGTAGCCGCTGCCTCTGTCGTCGAGCACCTTGCCGTTGAGCAGCCGGACACCCGGCGCGACGCCCTTGCGCGCGGGCGTGCCCGCCACGCCCTGACCGGCGATGGTGGAGGCCACGTGGGTGCCGTGACCGGCACGGTCCATGGCGTCGGCGCTCTCGCTGAAGTTGGCGGAAGCGTCCACGCGCCCGGCCAGGTCGGGGTGGCGGTCGTCGACGCCGGTGTCCAGGACGGCCACCTTCACGCCCTCACCGGTGAAGCCGGCCTTCCACGCCTCCGGGGCGCCGACCTGCGGAACGCTGCGGTCGAGGGTGGCCTTGACGGGGGCGTCCAGCCACACCTTCTGCACCGACCGGTCCTGGCTGAGGTGAGCCCAGGTGGCGCCGGCCGTGGCGACGGCGTTGATGGAGGCCAGCGGGCGTGCGCCCGACAGCGCTGTCATCGGTGCCGCGCCCTGACGGTACTGCACGATCAGCGGCAGTTGCTTCTCGCCGAGACCGTCCTTGATCAGCTGCGGGACCCGGAAGAGGTTGCGGTCGAGCACTCCCCTGGCCACGTCGCCCGCGACGTCGAGCGGGATGAGCGTCCAGTCGTCCTTGGTGCCCTCGGTGATGTAGCGGACGTTCGTCCGGCCGGGACCGGCCGTGAAGGTGATCCGGCCGCGGTCGACGCTCACCCGGTCGCCGGTGACCAGCGTGACGCTCTTCGCGGCGGCAGTGTCGGGTGGGGGTGTTTCCGCGCTTGCCGACGGGGTCGCGGCCAGTGCCGCCGCGAGGACGGCCGCCGCGACTAAGGTTCTGCCTACCATGATTGACTTCCTCTCTTCCTGACGAGGAGAGTCGATCAAGGGTTAGATCCGCCGACAAGTAGTCACGGTGGCGGTTTCGGTCATGTCATAACTCCGCCACCGGGCGATGACGCTCTCATGGACCGCTCAGCCCGAGGCGGGCGGGAAGACCTATTTGCCGGAAAAGTTCGTGACGAGCTTGTCGAACTCGCGGTCGGTCAACGTCCTGTTGAGCTCCAGGAGCCGGTCGGCCATCCAGCCCACCGCGTAGCGCGTGGCGGGCTTGCCGGCCTCGACGGCCTCCCTGATCACGGTCGCGACGACGCCCGGGTCGGAGCCCTGGGTGTCCGCCCCGAGCTGCGACTCGGCGCGGACGGCCATCGCCTCGGCCACGGCGCCGTAGGCGGTCGCGCCGGAGATCTCGCGCAGGTCCCGCGGCGTGTGGTCTTCGAATTCGGTCTTGATGATGCCGGGCTGGATGATCACAACGTCGATGCCGAACGGCTCGACCTCCATGCGCAGGGTGTCGGAGTAGGCCTCCAGCGCGTGCTTGGTCGCGTAGTACCAGCAGCCGAGCGGCAGCGCGATCTCGCCCCCGATGGAGGAGATGTTGATGATCGTCCCGGACCGCTGTTCCCGCATGTACGGCAGGGCGAGCTGCACCAGCCGCGCGGGCGCGAACACGTTGACCTCGAACTGGTCGCGCGCCTGGTCGATGGAGACGTCCTCGGCCGCGCCGTGCAGCACGGTCCCGGCGTTGTTGATCAGCACGTCGATGCGGCCCCGCTCCTCGGCGACGGTGCCGATGACCCGTTCCAGGTCTTCCGGCCGGCGTGCGTCCAGCGCCAGCGCGTGCCCGCCGGCGTCGCGGATGTCGTCCATCTTGTGTACGCGGCGGGCGGCGCCGTAGACGATGTGGCCGGCGCGGATGAGTTCGAGGGCGGTGGCCTTGCCGATCCCGGCGGAGGCGCCCGTGACAATGACGACCTTTTCCATGATGGCTCTCCTCTTCGTTCCGAGGAGAAGGCTAGGATCGCCCTTGGCCGGAGACAACTCGCTGAAAACATAACCGCAGGTAGACAGCCTCAGACTGGTGCAATGAACGTGCAGCTGAGTGCAACAAGAGGAAGACGGATCACATGCCAGGAGACCGGCTGACGGCCGAGGAACGCCGCCGCATCGCCGAAGGGATGGCGGCCGGCCTGACGTACGCGGAGATCGCCCGCAGGCTGGGCCGTCCCCGATCCACCGTCACCCGCGAGATCGCCAGGAACGGCGGCCCGCACGGCTACCTGGCCGCCCGCGCGCAACACGCGACGAGCTGGCGCGCCCGGCGCCGCAGGCGCACTCCCCACGCCGGCGTGACCGCCGCCCACGCCGGTGACACCCCCACGGTCAGGGAGTTCGAGGAGCGGTTCGTCGCCATGATGATCGAGAGCGGGATGGCGCCCATGACGGCCAAGGTGTTCGCCGCGCTGTTCATCAGCGAGGGCGGCAGCCTCACCACCGCCGAACTGGTCCAGCACCTCCAGGTCAGCCCGGCGACCATCTCAAACGCCATCAGGTGGCTGGAGCTCAGGGAGATGGTCACCCGGGAGCGCGAGGCGCGCCGGACGCGGTACGTCATCGACGTCGACGTCTGGTACCGCACCTGGTCGGCCAGCGCCCGGTCGATGGCGATGTGGGCCGCCACCACCCGGTACGGCGCCGGGATCTTCGGCACCGACACCCCCACGGGCGACCGGCTCCACACCACCAGCCAGTTCTTCGAGCTCCTCGGCCACGACATGGCCCAGGCGGCCGAGCACTGGCGCCAGGCCCTGTCCATGCAACGCCGGCGATGACGACCGGTCGCGGCGTCGGATCGGCCCGCGTGGCCCCGGCGATCGCCGTGCCGTGAAGGGCAGCGTGACCTCGGTGAAACCGTCGCGGACCACACTGAGGAGATGCGTTCCCTCCTCGCGCTGCTGGCGCTGATCGTGCTGTCCGGCTGCGGCTCCAGCGCGACGCTGAGCCAGGCCGTCATCGACCAGGCCGCCCGGCAGGGTGTGGCGCCCGAGCTGATGTACGTGGTGGAGCTGCCCGGGTTCGAGCTGGCCGAGCAGTCGGTGGGCGCGGTCGGCGACGACGGGTTCGGCGCCGTCTACACCTCCACGGACGGCAGGCAGGTGGAGTTGCGGGTCGACCGGCCACCGTACAGGTGTGTGGGGACCTGCGAGCGCGACGGCGACGGCTGGTACACCGAGCACGAGGGCAATCAGGAGTACGTCGCGGTTCGCGCCGGCTACTACGTGCGGCTGGTCTGCCAGGCCGGGCAGGTGGACCGGGCCGTGCTGAAGCGGGCGGCCGAGGGAGCCAGGCCGGCCGTCGGCGACGGAACGCCCTCACCGCCGCCAGGCCCCGTCGAACGCGGTGACCTGCCGCGCAACGGCGACGGCGCGCCGATCCAGCGGACCGGCCCCGGCGGCTGAGCCTGCCGACGAGCCCGCCACCGCCCGATCAGCCGGGGCAGGGCGGGCCAGCGAGGTTGATTGGAATTGATTGTCTTTTCCGCGCGCCCTGAAGCCAATCAACACCCGGGTGGTAGACCGAGATCGACTCGCACTCCGTCGAACAGAGGAGATCCATGAAACGGATGATGAGCCTGGCCGTCATCGGCGCCGTGGCCGCCACCCTGTCCGCAACCGGTCCCGCGCAGGCCGAACCAGTCCTCCAGTCAAGCGCCACCGCCTCGTGCCCCAGCGGCGCGGTGTGCCTCCAGGAACCGGACGGTTCCATAGCGCGCCGGAACATCTGGTACTCGTACGGCGCACACAATCTGGTGAACGTGTACGGCACCAAGATCCTCATCAACAGCCAGACCGGCGGAGCCGGCTTCCAGATATGCAAGGGCTACAACGGCGCCGATTGTTACCCCGTACAGCGCGCCACGGGCGCCTACGCCCCGTACGACTTCACGCCCATCAACTCGATCGTGCTGGTGAGATAGCCGCGCGCCCGTGCGGTCCGCCCTCCTCACGGAGGGCGGGCCGCACGGTGCCGGTCAGTCTGCCGGTAGGACGATGAACGAGAAGTCTTTATTTATCCGTCGGACGAGGGATATTTCGGATTTTATGCGGTGCGCGGTCTCCCCCCGGCTGATGCCCAGCCCCTGGGCGATCAGCCTGCCGGGCCGGACGGGAACCGGATCGGCGAAGGACACCTCCACCTTCACCGGCCAGCATGGATCCGGCGGCTCCGGCGGCGTGATGAGACGCCAGGCGTCCGTCCAGTCCAGGGTGAAGCGGTTGCGCCGGGCGAGGAGCGGGTCGAGCAACCAGCGCGCGACCAGCCCGGAATCGTTGTTCTCGTAGGCCTGGAGGTCCGCGACCGAACGGGCCGGAGTCCGCTCGTGCACGGTGAGCTTGCCGGTCCGGTCGCAGGCGACGCAGCGGACCAGCAGCCAGACGTCGAGAAGCTTGCCGTTGGCGTTGACGCGGAACCGGCCCTCGCCCGTGGTGGCGGACGCGGCCCCGCAGCCGACGCAGCGCAGCGTCAGCAGGGGCAGGCGCGTGCGCCGGACGGTCCAGGGCAGCACGACATGATCGATATGAGGTTGTGAAGACATGATCTCTCTGAAGACCTGACGGGCACGCCGAAGCAGCCGGCGGCTGCGCGGCGTCGGGAAGCGGGGTCAGGTCTAAAGAGCGGGCGGGGTCAAGCCGATGTCCTCACGTCGATGGCGTGACCGCACCCTAATGCCGCGGACGCGGCCCGATCAACGAGTTTTCAGCCCGTGCGGAGGATCCGGAAGCGGCCGGGCCGCGCGGGATCCCGGTCGGCGACCTGGATGGGCGGCCAGGCCCACTGCCAGACGCCGATGCCCGGCGTGCGGGAGAACCGGATCGGGCCGCGGGTGCCCTCGACCGCCACATGCGGCCAGGATTTGGCGATGCCCGGCCGGTCCACGCCCTGGGAACGCAGCACCTCGGCCAGGACCGTGACCGTGTCGTAGCCCTCGAAGGCGACGAAGGACGGCGTCGCGGCCAGCCGTTCGCGAAGGGCGGTCTCGACCCGTGCTCCCAGGGGGCTGAGGCGCTCGGGCAGGTAGCGCAGGAACGGGATCGCGGCGCCGTCGTCACCCAGCAGGCTCGCCCATTCGGCGAACTCCGGCTGCCCGGCCGGAGCGCCGATCAGGATCTCGGACAGTCGCGGGTCGCTGCGGACGGCCCTGACGATCGGCACCGCCGGGTCCGGATGGCCGACCAGGAGCAGGAGGGCGCTCGCGCCGTTGCCGGCGAGTTCGTCGCACACGTCCGCAGGGGTGAGCGTGCTCATGTCGAGGTCGACGACGGTGAGGTGGTCCCGGAGGATGGCGGCCCCCGAGGCCCAGTAGACACTCGGCTGGGCGGCCACGGCGATCCGGCTGTGGCCCGCGCCGAGCAGGAAGTCCGCGTAGATCCGCCAGCCGCGCGACTGCGCCGGCGCCAGGCGCGCGACCCAGTCCGTCTGCTGCTCGGTGAGCGCGTCGAGGACCGCCGACGAGCAGAGGTACGGCAGGCCGAGCGCGTCGGCCCTGGCGGCGACGGCACGGGCGACGACGCTGTGGTACTCCCCCGCCAAGGCGGCCACGCCGAGACCGGCCAGTTCGTCCACGGCCGCCGCGGCCTTCGCCGGATCGGCCGCGGTGTCTCTGACCACCAGTTCGAGCGGTCGTCCGCCGATGCCACCGGTGTCGTTGACCTCGCCGGCGGCCAGTTCGAGCCCGGCGAGCAGGTGGCGGCCCGCTTCGGCCCATCCCGGCCGGGTCAGCGGAGCGAGGGCTCCGATCCGGACGGACGACGCGTCGGCAGATGGCGTGTTCATGTGGTGCTGTCTCCTGTGTGACCCGGACCTTGGTACTTCTGAGCTCGCCTATTCAATGCTCATCAGGGCCGGTGACGTCAAGTTCCCCGGCGGCGATCAGGTGGGTGAGCAGGCCGTCCAGGAGGGCGGAGGCGGGCGGGCAGGTCAGGCCGGCCTCCGCCAGGACGCGTTCGGTGCGGGAGCAGTCGAAGCCGGGGCCCTTGGCCTGGCCGTACTCGGTGAAGGAGCGGGGGTAGGCGGCCACGGGGAGGGGTTCGCCGGCCGCCAGCCGCGCGCGTACCTCGGCCCGCCAGCCGGCGCCCGGGACCAGCCGCAGCGGGAGGCCGCGCTCCCGCAGGCCGGCGACGATGTGGGCGGAGCTGAGCGTGTGCGGGTTGTAGTAGTGGAAGTCGCCGGTGGCGCCGGTGCGGGCGAGGTGGATGATCGCGGCCGCCACGTGGTCCACGGGTGTCATGTCGAACCGCTCGCCGTCCGGGACGGTGCCCAGCGTGACGCAGGTGGCGAAGAACCTGCCCAGGAAGTCGCCGGGCGGGCAGGCGCCGGTGGCGGTGTCGCCGCTGATCCTGGCCGGTCGATGGATGCTCACCGGCAGCCCGGCCTCCCGGGCGGCGGCGGCGAGCCGGTCGGCGGCCCACTTGCTCTGGTCGTAGCCGGGGTGCAGCAGGTCAGGGTCGGGCAGCGGGTCGTCCTCGCGCACCACCCGCTCCCCCGGCGCCAGGTGCACGCCGAGCGTCGAGACCAGGTGCACGGGGATCGCGGCCGTGGCGGCCAGGCGGAGGATCTCCAGCGTGCCGCCGACGTTCGCGGGTCGCAGTCCCGTGTACGGCTTGGCGAAGTCCACCAGGCCGCCGCTGTGCACGATGAGGTCGAGGGTCGCGGCCAGGTGGCCGAGCCGCCCGGCGAGTCCTTCCGTCGCCAGGTCACCAGGTTCTGGCACGATCGTGCCGGCCAGCTCGGGTTTCCACAGCCGGTAGCGCTCCAGATTGGCCCGCAGGCGCGCCGCCGGATCGGACCCCCTGACCAGGCAGTGCACGGTGATCCCCGCCGCGGCCAGCCCGGCCAGCAAGTACGCCCCCAGGAACCCGGTGCCCCCGGTCAGCAGCACCCGCCGCGGCCCCGGAATCCGAACCGGGACCCGCGAAACCACCACGTCGCCCGGCAGCACCGCGTCGGCCCGCACGTCAGGCCCGCGCACCGCCCGCCCGTCCAGGCGGGCGGCCAGTTCGGCGAGGTCGGCGGCGGCGAAGAAGACGTCGAGCCCGACCGGCCGCCCGGTGCGCGCGGCGATCCGCCCGGCGGTCTTGGGCGTGAGCAGCGAGTGGCCGCCCAGGTCGAAGAAGTTGTCCCGGCGCCCCACGGGCACGCCGAGCGCCTCCTCCCACACCGCGGCGACGGCCCGCTCGGTGGGGGTGCGCGGGCTCTCGTACGGCACCGCCTCCACCTCGGGCAGCGGCAACGCCCGGTAGTCGATCTTCCCGTGCGGCGTCATGGGCACCGCGTCGAGCATGACCAGGTCGTGCGGCACCATGCCGGCCGGGAGCTTGCCCGCCAGGAAGGTACGCAGCTCGGCCCGGGTGATCCGGTCCCCGGTGAGGTAGGCGACCAGCCGCCCGCGCACCCCGGTGACCACGGCCTCCCGTACGCCTTCGTGAGCCAGGCAGGCCGCCTCGACCTCGGCCGGTTCGACGCGCACGCCGTTGATCTTGAGCTGCCGGTCGTCGCGTCCCAGGAACTCCAGGTTCCCGTCGGCCCGGCGGACGGCCCGGTCCCCGGTGCGGTAGACGCGCTCGCCGCGGAAGGTGACGAAGCGCTCTGCGGTCAGCTCGGGCCGCCCCAGATATCCCTCGGCCAGGCACGGCCCGCCCAGGTACAGCTCGCCGGGCGCCCCGATGGGCGCGAGCGCGCCGTGCCGGTCCAGGACGTACGCCCGCACGTGCGGCAGCGGCCTGCCGATCGGCAGGTGGGTACGCGGGCCGAGCTCCGACCCGTCGACCGTCCGGTAGACGGTCGCGCACACGGTCGCCTCGGTGGGGCCGTAGTGGTTGAAGAACGACAGGCGGCCGCCGGTGAGCCGGGCCCAGGTGCGCAGCCGGTCCACGGGCACGCTCTCGCCGCCGACCATGACGGTGGTCAGCGGCCCCGGGTCCACCGTGTCCAGGCCGGCCAGGTCGTCCACCCACTGCCGCCAGAGCGCGGTGGGCGTGTCCACCATCGTGATGCCGTGCCGGGCGCACAGCTCCAGCGCCTCCGGTCCGCTCAGCGCGAAGGGCGAGGGGTGCAGCACGATGGCGGCGCCGCTGAGCAGGGCCGGGTACAGGTCGCCGGCCGAGGCGTCGAAGCTGAGCGGCGGCACCATGAGCACTCGCTGGCCGGGGCCGAATCCGTGCAGGTCGATGAAGGCCCGCGCGAGCCGTACGACGGTGTCGTGCGCCACGACGACACCCTTCGGCGCGCCGGTGGAGCCCGAGGTGTAGATCACGTAGGCGGGCCCGCCGGACGGCTCGCCCTGGGGTGCGGGCAGGTCGCGCACCGACGTGCCGATCGCGACCGCGGCGCCGCAGTCGGCCATGAGCGCGGCCAGCCGGTCGGCGGGCTGGCCGGGGTCGAGGGGCACGTAGGTAGCGCCGGCTTTGAGGGTGCCGAGCAGCGCGACGATCGCCTCCGGGCTCGCCTTGAGGCACACGGCCACCCGCGCGCCGGGCCGTACGCCTCGCTCGCGCAGTTCCCCGGCCAGTTCGCCCGCGCGCGCGTCCAGCTCCGCGTAGGTGAGCACGTCGCCGGGCGTGATCACCGCGGGCGCCCGGGGTGTACGGCGGGCCTGCGCGGCGATCAGCTCCTCCAGCCGGGGCGTCGGCCCGGCCACGGGCGCGCCGGAGCCCAGCAGCACCGCCTGCTCCTGCGCCGGGAGCATGTCCAGCTCGCTCAGCCGGGCCTCCGGCCGGGCGGGCATCTCCCGCAGCAGCCGTTCCAGATGCGCGGCCAGGCGGGCGACGGACCCGGCGTCGAAGCGCTCCGTGCTGTAGGTGATCACCAGTTTGAGCGCGTCCGGGCCGGCGACCACGTCCAGGGCCAGGTCGAACGTGGCCCGCTCCGGCCCCGTCCCCACCATCTCGCCGACCAGCTCGCCCAGCCGCAGCGGCTGCTCGCCGACGAGCCCGAGCATGAGCATGGTCTGGAAGATCGGCGTCCGTGCGGGATCGCGGCCCACGCCGAGATCACCGACGACCTGCTCGAAGGGCACCGCGGCGTTGGAGAACCCGCGCAGCAGCCGCCCGCGCACCCGCTTGAGCAGCTCGCCGACGGTCGGGTCGCCGTCCAGCGTGGCGCGGACGGCCAGAGTGTTGATGAACAGGCCGAAGACGTTCTCGAACTCCTCGCGGTCCCGTCCGGCGACCGGCGTGCCGACGCAGAAGTCCTCCTGGCCGGTGTGGCGCATGAGCAGGGTCTGGTAGGCGGCCATCACCACCATGAACGGCGTGCACCGCCGGGCCCTGGCCAGTTCGGCGACGCCGTTCCAGACCTCGACCGGCATCGTGTGGACGAGCTTGGCGCCCGCGGTGCTCCTGACCGCCGCCCGCGGCCGGTCGGCCGCCAGTTCCAGCACGGGCGCCCCGTCGAGCTCGGCCCGCCAGAACGCGCGCTGCTCCTCGTGCTCCTGCCCCCGCCGCGTCGCGGCGTAGTCCCGGTACGGCGGAGCCTCCCGGGCCGGCGGCGCCTCGCGACCCGCGGCGAAGGCGGTGTAGAGCTCGTCGAGCTGCGGGAACATGACACGTTCCACCGACCAGGCGTCGCCGATGAGGTGGTGCATGGTCATGACCAGCACCTGGTCGGCGGGAGCCAGCCGCAGGAGCGAAGCCCGGAACAAGGGCCCCCGGGCGAGGTCGAAGGAGGCGTCGGCTCGGGCGGAGATCAGTCCGGCGAGCCCGGCCTCGTCCGTCTCGACGACCTCCAGGTCAACCGGTACGGCCAGCCGTACCTCCGCCATAGGGGTCTCGCCCACCTCCGGGAAGACGGTGCGCAGCGACTCGTGCCGGGCGGCGAGTTCGCCGAGGGCGCGGGTGAGGGCGGTGACGTCGAGCGGGCCCCTTAACCGGGCCGCGACCACCATCGTGTAGCTGGAGTCGCCGCCGGCCAGGCGGTCCAGGAACCACATCCGCTCTTGCGCGGGTGACAGGGTGGCGAACATCGTGGCCGATACTCCCTTTGCGGGTGCTGCGTTCTGACCCCGGACCTGACAAATTTTCTTATAGGAAAGTTTCCTATTTGTTTGTTAGCGTGATGCTACACAGCTCCAGTGGACGTGGACAATGGACGGGCTCCGTTGAATCTGATCGTGCACTTCGATGGCCTGCCGGACCGGCAGGGCGCGCTGACCATGGGCCAAGCGAACATGGCGCGCTGCGTGCTCCGGGATCCTCCCGAGCACATGAACTTCCTGATGATCAAGCGCGTGCCACGGCGGACCGGTCTCGACCGGATCGCCGAGGCCACCCTCGCGCTGCTGTCCCGGCACGAGGGCCTGCGCACGACCTTCACCGCCGGCACGCAGCACGTGCACGGCAAGGGCGCGCTGGAGGTCGTGGTCGTCCCCGACCACGGCGGTCCGCCGATGCGGGCCGCCGAGGAGACCGGCGCCCTCCTGCGCGCCCCGCGCTTCGACCTCGAAGGCGAGTTCCCGCTGCGCATGGCGGTGATCTGCACGGAGGCCGAGCCACGCCTGGCGGTCTTCGTGCTCCCGCACACCGCCGTGGACGCCATCAGCCTCGCCCACCTGCTGCGCGAATGGGAGACGCTCCTGCACGGCCGGCCGTTGCCCGGCCCCGAACCGACCCAGCCCATCGACCTGGCCGACAGTGAACGCACCCCGGCGGCGCTGCGCCGCGCCGAGGCGGCACTCGAACACTGGCGTACCGGCCTGGCCAGGTCGCCGCAGACGATGTTCCCGATCGCCTTCGACACCGAGCACGCCATGGTGGCGCGGCTGCGCGTCCGCTCGGCCGCCGTCATGGCCTGCCTGGAACGTGCCGCCGTCAGGACCGGGGCCAGCCCCTCGATGATCGTGATGGCCGCGCTCGGCACCCTCGTCGGCCACCGTACGGCCCAGCCGACCTGCCTGCTGGCCTCCCTGTCGAGCAACCGCGCCCATCCCAGGCTGCGTACGCACATCGGCCCGCTGGCCCAGGACGCCCTGGTCGTGACCGATCTGCGCGCCGCGACCTTCGACGAGCTGATCGCCCGCTTCCGGGTGGCCGCGCTCGCCGGGTACCAGCGCAGCCGCTTCGACTCCGAGGCGCTGTGGGAGGCGATCCACGCCATGGACGCCGAACGCGGCACCCGGTACGCCAGGGACTGCGTCTTCAACGACATGAGCGCCCAGGTGCCGCCCGGCGACGACGAGGACCCGGTCGACGAGCCCGAGCTGACCTGGCTGCCCGAGGCGGCGCTGCCGGCCAACCTCTCGCTCTGGATCAACCGGCTCGACACCGTGCTCGACCTGACCCTGTGGGTCAACCCCGCGGCGCTGTCCGGGGAGGAGGCCGAGGTGTTCGGGGCGGGGCTGGTCAGGCTGCTGACGGCGGCGGGCGATCGGGTGGTGGACGTCGCCGAGATCGGGGCGGTCACCGGGGTGGCGGCCATGCCGTACGGGCCGGAGTGGGTGCGTTCCGGCACCTCGTGGGTGCGACCGGAGGCCGTCCGGCTGCTGGTCGAGCGCGCGGTGCCCGGCGCTACGGCGAGCGTCACGCTCGACGGGGACGGCACGTTCACCTGCCACCTCGTCACCGGCACGGCCATCACCCCGGGCCAGGCGCACCGTGCCTGTCTGGACCTGCTGCCGAGCCACCCGGACGCCGTAGCCCCCCGCCGCTACGTCATCGAGCCCCGGGAGTGAGGGGCCGCAGGCGTGGGCAACGCCGCGATCGCCCCGGCGAGCACCGGCAGCCCGACGGCCAGAGCGGCGATCGCCCACCAGGGAGTCCCGAAGGACACCCGTAGCAGGATGTCGTACTCGTCGTTGGATGTGGTCATCGGCCAGGCCAGCAACCATCCGATGCCACACCCGGCGACGGCACCCGGCACCGCTCCGCAGAGCGCGCTCCATCCCGCGCGCCCCGCGGCGAGCCGCCGCAGCGGGGCGGCCGAGCCGCCGCCGGCTCTCAGCAGCGTCCGCCCGGACCGGGTTCCGGTGCCCGCCCGGCCACCCGCGACCAGCGCCCCGCCGAGCGCGACGACAACCGCCCCCGCGACGACGCCCATCCATGCGACCGGCGCCTGATACCCAAGCTCAAGATAGGTGTACGCGCCGTCGACCAAGCGCCCATGGATGCGCTCTAGTTCGGCGGCCGTCGTCCGGTGTCGGGAGGGGTCGACGATCAGCGACTCCGCCTCCGGGGCGAGCCCCAGGTCCCGGATGACCGTCGTCGGGATGAAGACCTCGTTAACCTGCCGATCGGGAGACTTGACCACGGTCGTGGGAAGGGCCTTGGTGCGAAACGCGGCATCGTCGTCATCGGTGGGCAGGGAGTAGAAGACGGTCACCGTGTCGACGTCCAGGTCGTGGGGCGTGACGACCACAGCCGTTCCCTCGTCGTAGGGCGTGGCCGCGTTCCCGGTGAGGTAGCGCAGGAGCGCCTGGTCGCCGATGAAACCGGGCGGAATCACACCCTCCACATCCGGCAGGTCCACACCTTCCACGTCGAGGCTGAAGTGCCCCTGATGGGTGGTGTGGTCTCTCCGCACGACGGAGTCCGCGGGCACTTCTCGCTGAAGGGCCGCCCGCATGACCGCCGCGTCCGCGTTCTGGAGGTTCACGAGGAGAGCGCCGTGCCGGGCCTGGGGCACGTACCAGGCCCGGCCCTGTGCCGACTGGGCGATCGCCACACTCGTCACCACGACCGCGCAGGCCGTCAGCACCATCGTGAGCGCGATCGGGGCGGCCGTCCGGTGCCTGCCGAGCGCCACGTCGCGGGCGGCCAGCCGGACCACCGGCGACAGCCGGGCGGTGCGCCGCCGCAGGACGTCCAGCAGCCACGGGATGAACGCTCCCAGGCCGGCGAGCACCAACGCCCCGCCCAAGATGGCCGCGACAACCCGCAGAAACGACCAGAAGCTGTCGTAGTACGTGTCGTCCGCGTGCGTCGACCAGGCGATGACGGCCACCGGCACGAGGCCGGCGACCGTCATGGCCGCCCCCCAGAGCAGGAAGCGTGACCTGAGATGTTCTCGCCGGGCCGCTTCCGAGGCGAGGAAGACCGACCCGCACAGCAGTCCCACGAAAACACCCGGTGCCGTCAAGAGGAGGATGCCTAAGATCACCAGCGAATGGTAGGCGCCCCCCGCGGGAAACCGCGAGGGGCGCCGGCGGCTAGGGCGTGAGGCGGACGGGCAAGGGGCTCGCGCCCAGCGCCGACACCTCCACCGCCGTGCGGACGTAGGTGCTGTAGCCGGACGCCGACACCGTCAGGTCGCGGACGCCCGCGGCGGCGGGCAGCCGGTAGTGGCCCGAGGCGTCGGTGACCACGCCGGGGCCGCCCGCGGTGACCGTCGCGCCGGCGATCGGGGTGCCGTCGGTCTTGGTCACCCTGCCGACGATCACCGGCGCCGCGACGGCGGGCGCCGCGATGTCGAACGTCAGCACGGTGAACGAGTGCGCCGGGAAGGTGTGGGCGTTCACGCTGGTCGTCGTGGTGGTCGTGGTCTGGATGGCGGTCGGCTGCTGCCAGGTGTTGCGGTCGAGGTAGCCGGGCGAGCCGACCGTCGAGACGGTGGCGGTCGAGCCGACCGTTCCCGCGCCCGCGAGGTTGATCGTCGCCGCCTGCGCGGCCGACGGATCGCGGTTGACGACCGACACGTAGAGCTTGGCGCCGTCCGCCGACCGGGTGGAGGTGACGTCGAGCATCGGCACGCCGTTGCGGGCGGGCAGGTTGCCCATGGCGGGGGCGTTGTACGTGGGACCGGTGACCGTGGTGGGCAGCAGCAGCGGCCCGTGGCGGTCGGCGATCAGCTTCTGCACCAGGTACGTCGGGGTGACGAAGCTGCCCCTGTTGCCCAGCCGGATGGCGCTGCCGTCCCAGAACTCCATGAGGGTCGAGGCCGCGTTCACCTCGTTGACGTCGCTTCTGCGCATGAACAGGTTGAGCAGCCCGGCCTCCTGCAGCGCGCCCTCCAGGCTTCTGGACCTGCGGTGCTCCTCGTTGAAGTACATGGCGTTGTGCTCGGTCACCGCGATCTTGATGTCGCGGCTGGTGCCGTTGAGGATCGTGTTGGTGACCGTCGCCATGCGGTCGCCGATCACCGCGGGCGCGCCGACGGAGGCGGCGTAGACGGCCGCGCTGTCGTAGGCCTGCGGCAGGGGCTGCGGGCTGTAGTAGTGGATCGACAGGTGGTCGAGCTTGGATCCCGCGTTGGCGATCATCGTGGTGTTCCAGCTCTGGTCGTTGTTGGTGCCGTCACCGCCCTCGCCGATGAAGGTGATCGTGGCGTCCTTGGCGGCCATCGCGTCGCGGAAGGTCACGTAGCTGGCGGCGAAGGCCGCCGCGCTGGTGTGACCGGGCGTCCAGGAGCCCCACACCTCGTTCCCGATCTCCCACGTCTTCACGTTGTACGGCGCGCGCCCCCGTTTGGCGCCCCAGGTGGTTCCGGCGGCGCCGTTGGTGTACTCGACCCAGTTGGCCGCCGTCGCCGCGCTCCCCTGGCCCCAGTTGACGTTGAGCACCACGGGGATGTTCAGCGCCTCGGCCAGGCCGAGCACCTCGTCGGTGCCGACGTCGTTGGTCATCCACCCGGCCTCCCACTGCCCGTAGTACATGGGCGGGCGCTGGTCGCGGGGGCCGATGCCGTCGCTGAAGGTGTAGCTGTCGGCGATGATCCCGCCGGGCCACCGGATCGAGCCCGGGTTGAGCGCGGCCACCCGGTCGACGAAGTCCTTGCGCCAGCCGCCGTGCACGACCTCGGCCGGGTCCTTGGGCATGACTCCGGCCATGTCGATCCAGAGGGTGCCGGTGCCGGCCGTACCGATGAAGAGCTTGGCGTAACGGTCGGTGGCCGACGGGGTGAGCGTGACCGTGTGCTTGGACCACGTACTTCCGACGCCGGTGACGTTGGCGGTGGCGTAGGGGGTGTAGCCCGGCGAGTCTCCGGTGTCGGGGCCGAGCGCGAGAGTGACGGGCGCGCTCAGCCCGGTCTGCTTGAGGTAGACGCTGACCTCGTGGGCGCGGCCGGCGGTGAGGGCGATGCCGCCCTGGCTGATCCCTCTGCGCCCGCTGGTGTGCTGGACGTCGACGCGCTGGGCGTAGCTGCCGTTGGCGGCGGTGCGCTCGCGCTCGTAGGTGGCCACGTCGGTGTGGCCGTCGGGACGCCAGGCGTTGTCGGTGCGCCACCAGGTCAGGTAGTCCCACTTCGTCACGCTGGTGCCGTAGCCGTAGAGGAAGGCGTGGTACTCGGTGTTCTGCAGGACGGCGGGTTTGGGGAGGCTGTGGACGAGACGGCCGTTGGCGAAGAAGGAGACCGTGTCGCCGACCTCGATGCGCAGAGTGACGGGCAGCGAGATGGCCGGGCCGGTCCACGGGGTGACGCCGTCGCCGAAGACGCGCAGGGTGCCCGCTTCGACCCCGAATTCCAGATATTTCGAGAAATCACCGCGGCCGGTGCCCGCGTACAGGTTGAGCAGGCCGTTCACTCCGGTGTAGGAGTCGAGCTTGGCCTCGACCGCGTAGTCCTGGACGTCGCTCTCCATGAGCGGCTGGGACATGAGGCCGTAGCGGCTTCCGGCCGCCCCGTTGATCGTCATCTGGCTGTTGGCCGCTCCCGCGCTGCCCCAGCCGCCTTCGAGCGTGGTCGGCGTCCAGGCTCCCGAGACGCCGCCGCCCTCGAAGTGGTTGTCCCAGCGGTCGAGCATGTGCACCTGGCTGACCTTGACCTCGTCCCAGACGGTGGTGGAGGCGCCGAAGCCGTACAGGAAGAGACGGAAGTCCGGGTGGGGGACGTCGGTGCGGGTGGCCAGCTCGTGCACGCGCACGCCGTTGACGAAGAACCTGAACAGTCTGCCGTTGGACCAGTACGGGCTGACCTGCACGCTCAGTGTCGCCGGCAGAGTCACCGCGCCGCCGGTCCAGTTGCCGGTGCCGTCGCTGGTGAAGACCCTGGCCACGCCGCCCTCGACGCCGAACTCCATGAAGCGCTCGAAGCCGCCGGCGCCGCCGTAGACGTTGATGAGGCCGTTCGTGCCCGTGACGCCGTCGAGCCTGGTCTCGATCGTCGTCCAGTCCACGGAGCTGTTGGCGATGGGGTCGGACAGCAGGCCGTAGCGGGACTGCGCGCCGCCGGTCACGGTGGCGCGGCCGCCGCTCACGCTCACGCTGCCGTTGTTCGTGCCCTCCAGGCGGGAGGGGGTCCAGCGGGGTGACAGGGCGCTTCCGGAGAAGGAGTCGTAGGTGCCGTCCGGGGTGAGGGCCAGGTAGTCGGCGGTGACCGTGCCGCTCCAGCCGTACAGGAAGGCCCGGTAGTCGCCGGGCAGGCCGGTGAAGCCCGTCAGGGTGTGCACCAGCGTGCCGTTGTGGAAGAAGCGCAACGTCCGCGCGGTGCCGTCGCGGCCGGAGACGTCGACGCGCAGGACCGACGGCGTGGTGGCCGCGCCGCCCGTCCAGGTGGGGCGGCCGTCGGCGTGGACCTTCAGCACGCCGCCCTCGATGGCGAACTCGGCGAAGTTCGTGAACGCGCCGGAGCCGCCGTAGACGCTGAGGATCGCGTTGGTGCCCGTCGCGGAGACGATCCTCGTCTCCACGCTGACCGTGGCGTACCGGCTGCCGGGGACCGGGTTGGACATGATGCCGAAGCGGCCGGGCTGGGCTGCGGTGACG
Organism: Nonomuraea sp. NPDC059007; assembly: GCF_042740555.1. Taxonomy (NCBI): domain Bacteria; kingdom Bacillati; phylum Actinomycetota; class Actinomycetes; order Streptosporangiales; family Streptosporangiaceae; genus Nonomuraea; species Nonomuraea sp. NPDC059007. The sequence continues at coordinate 118,453 of NZ_JBHYJD010000025.1, forward strand.
GCCGCGGCGCCGCCGGAGACGGTGAACGTCCCGGCCGGCGCGCCGTCCAGGCTGGTGGGGGTCCACTTCGAGCGGTCGGCGGTGTCGAAGCCGTCATAGAGGGTACTGCGGGCGGGTTCGGTCTCCAGGGAGCGGTTGGCGACCTTCTCGGCCCAGGCGTTGTTCATGGAGTCGGAGGCCCACTCCATCATCTGGCCGGTGACCGACGGCTGGACCACGCCGATCGGCTTGCTCGCGTCGACGGAGATGACATTGGCGTTGACGTTGACAGTGGCAGTGGCGGCTTCGGCGGGGGCGCCGGTGAGGGCGATATTTCCGCATAAAAGGGCTAGGCAGGCAAGGACGTGCTTCACCATGCGTGGTACCTACTTCATTCCGGTGGTTGCGATGCCTTCGATGAAGCGCCGCTGGACGAGCAGGAACGCGGCGACCATCGGCAGGAGGGTGAGCACGGCGCCGGCCATCAGCAGCCCGTACTCGATGACGTGCTCGCCCATGAACAGCGCCAGCCCCGCGGGCAGCGTCTGCATGTCGGTCTCGGTGGTGAACACCAGCGGCCAGAGCAGGTCGTTCCAGTTGTACATGAAGTGGAACAGGCCCAGCGTGAGCAGCGCGGGCCCGGACAGCGGCAGAATCACCCTCCGGTAGATGCCGAACTCGGACGAGCCGTCGATGCGGGCGGCCTCGTCGAGCTCGCGCGGGATCGTCAGGAAGTACTGGCGCAGGAAGAAGATGCCGAACGCGTTCGTCGCCCGCGGCACGATCAGCCCCTGGTAGGTGTTGATCCAGTCCATGGAGCTGAGCAGCTGGAACAACGGCACCAGCGTGACCTGCGGCGGGATCATCAGCAGGAGCAGGATCAGGACGAACACCGCGTTCTTGCCGGGGAAGTCCATCCTGGCCAGGGCGTAGGCGGCCAGGGAGTCCAGCAGCAGCGACACCGCCGTCACGCCGCCCGCGAACACGACGGTGTTGAGGAACTGCCGGCCGAAGGGGATCCGCTCCCAGATCTGGGTGTAGTGGTCGGTGGTGAAGCCGCCGGGCAGCAGCGAGGGCGGATAGCGGACGATCGCCGCCTCCGGCGTGATCGACGCCACGACCATCCAGACCAGCGGCAGCAGGACCAGCCCCGCCCCGACCAACAAAGCCCCATATTTCAGGACTCGCACTAGTACCTCACCGCCCGGCGGCTGAAGAAGACGTTCTGCGCCAGCGACAGCACGAACACGATCAGCACCAGCACCCAGGCGATGGCCGAGGCGTAGCCGAACTCGAAGTCCTGCAGGCCCTTGCGGTAGACGAGGTAGACCAGCGACTCGGTGGCGAAGTGCGGCCCGCCGCGGGTCATGACGAAGATCTGGTCGAACACCTGGAGCGCGGCGATCGCGGCGATGATGAAGACGAACATCGTGGTGTGCCCGAGCAGTGGCCAGGTCACCTTGCGGAAGCGCTGCCACGGCCCGGCGCCGTCGATGGTGGCGGCCTCGTAGTACATGCGCGGGATCGTCTGCAGCCCCGCCAGGTACATGACCATGTAGAAGCCGGCGTTCTTCCAGACGCCGACGCCGATCAGGTACCACATGGCCACGTCCGCGTCCCGTACGCCGTCGCCCACGTCGACGCCGAGGCCGCGCAGCCAGTACGTGACCAGCCCGATGTCCGGATCGAGCAGAAACTTCCACGCGATCGCCACCACGCCCAACGAGACCACGGACGGCAGGAACAGCGCGGAGCGGAAGAACCCGCGCCCCCGGACGTGCCCGTTGAGCAGCAGCGCCAGGCCCAGGGCCAGCGCGACCGCGACGGGTGTCGCGGCGACCGCGTAGAACACCGTGTTGCGCAGCGCGACCAGGAAGGCCGGGTCGGCGAGCAGCTTGGTGTAGTTGCCGAGCCCCACGAAGATCCCGGGGCCGATGGACTTGTCGTAGAAGGAGTCGGCCAGCGACTGGAGCATGGGCCAGACCATGAACACCCCGACCACGATCAGGGTCGGTGCGAGAAAGGCGTACGCGGTCGCCGTACGGCGGGCCCTCATGGGCCGGAAAGCGGCGCGATCGCCTTGGCCGCCTCGTCAAGCGCCGGCTGGACCTGGGCCTTGCCCGTGGTCACCCGCTGGACGGCCGGTTCGAAGATCTCCTCGTAGATCTTGCGGAACTCGGCCTGGCCGGGCAGCAGCACGCGGGCCTTCTCCGAATGGGCCGCGAACTGCGCCACGTACGGGTTGGCCTTGGTGTCCTCGGGGGTGACGTCGGTTCTGACGCCGGGGAAGCCGGAGCCGTTGGACCACGCGATCTGCGACTCCTTGGAGTTCCAGAACGTGAACCACTCCTTGGCCGCCTTCTGCTTGGCCGCGTCGGACTTCGCGTTGAGCACGAAGGAGGAGGCTCCGGCCAGCGTCACCGCTCCGGCGGGTCCCGCCGGGACCATGGCGACGCCGAAGTCCACCCCGGCCTCCTTGAACCCGGTGGTCATCCACGGCCCGGTGATGTTGGTGGCCGCCTTGCCGGTCTGGAAGAGCTTGTCGGCGTCCGCGCCGCCGAGGCCGGTGGGCGAGATCCGGTCCTTGGCGACGAGGTCGCTCCACTGCTGGACCGCCTGCACCGACTGGGGGCTGCTGAGCGAGAGCAGGTCGCCGCCGTTGCCCCACAGCAGGATCGGCCAGACCTGGATCGTCTGGTGGTCGGGCAGCGCGGTGCCGTACTGCTCGGGGCGGCCGTCGCCGTTGGTGTCCTTGGTCAGCTTCTTCAGCGCGGACTGCCACTCCTGCCACGTGGCCGGAGGCTTGGCGGGGTCGAGCCCGGCGTCCTTGAAGAGCTTCTTGTTGTAGTACATGAGGATCGGCGTGAACGTCATGGGCACCGCGTAGTGCTTGCCCTTGAACAGCGTGGCCTCGACGGCGGGCTTGACCAGGCTGGCCGTCCGCTCGGCGGTGAACCAGTCGTCGAGCGGGGCCAGCACGCCCTTGGCCGCGAACCGGCCGATGTGGGCGTCGTCGAAGGCGACGAGGTCGGGGCCGTTGCCACTGGTGTAGGCGGGCAGCAGCTTCTGGAACAACACATCCCAGGTCATGATGTTCATCTCGACGCGGATGCCGGGATGCGTGTCGTTGAACTTCTTGACCAGCCCTTCCAGCGCGGGGCGGTCGGGGCCGGTGTAGCCGTTCCAGAAGGTGAGCGTGACCGGGGCGCCGGGTGCGCCGGATTTGTCGGTGGATCCGCAGGCGGTCAGCGTGAGTGCGGTGACGACGGCGAGAGCGAGCAGGCGTTTCATGCGGGGTCAGCTCCGGTGAAGGTGAGACGGATCAGGCTCCAGGACGCAGCCGGGAGCAGGGCGCGCAACTGTGCCCCGTCGAGCTGCGCGTTGGCGAGCGGCACGACGGCCGCTTCGGTGGCGTGCGGGTCGGCCCCGGCTTCCAGCAGGTGGGTGTGCGCGAGTCTCAGCCGTCCTAGGGTGCGCAGGTCGGCGGTCAGGTCCAGGGCCTCGTGGGCGCTCCTGTTGACCGCGATCACCGTGACGCCCTCGTCGTCGAGGGTGGCCACGGCGGACAACTGCGCGGCTTCGCCGTACCTCGCCGTGTCGAGCAGCGGCGAGCGCGGCTCCACCCGCAGCACGGTCCCCCGCGCGTGGCGGGCGGTCAGCGCGAACGGGTGGAAGATCGTCTGACGCCAGGCGGGTCCGCCCGGCGTGGTGCGGATGGGCGCGATGATGTTGGCCAGTTGCGCCTGGCAGGCCACGCTCACACGGTCGGAGTGGCGCAGCAGCGTGATGAGGAAGTCGCCGACCACGACCGCGTCGGCCGCGGTGAAGGTGTCCTCGATGAGCACGGGCGCCTCCTCGAAGTCGCCCTGCTCACGGCCCTCGTAGCGGGCCTGGTTCCAGACGTTCCACTCGTCGAAGGACAACATCATCTTCTTGGTACGGCGCAGCCGCGCCCGCACGTGGTCGGCGGTCGCGACCACGGAGGAGATGAACCGGTCCATGTCGACCGCCGCGGCGAGGAAGCTGCCGAGGTCACCGTCCTCCTCGTAGTAGGCGTGCAGCGAGATGTAGTCGACCGCGTCGTAGGCGTGCTCCAGCACCGTCGACTCCCACGCCCCGAACGTGGGCATCTGGGAGTTGGAACTGCCGCACAGCACCAGCTCGACCCCCGGATCGACCAGCCGCATGGCCTTGGCGGTCTCGTTGGCCAGCCGGCCGTACTCGGTGGCCGTCTTGTGCCCGATCTGCCACGGGCCGTCCATCTCGTTGCCCAGGCACCACAGCCTGATCCCGTACGGCTCCGCCGCCCCGTGCTTGATCCGCAGGTCGGACAGGTGGGTGCCGCCCGGCAGGTTGGCGTACTCCAGCAGGTCGCAGGCCTCCTGGATGCCCCGGGTGCCCAGGTTGACGGCCATCATCGGCTCGACGCCCGCCCGGTCGGTCCAGGACATGAACTCGTGGAGCCCGAACCGGTTGGTCTCGATCTGCCGCCAGGCCAGGTCGAGCCTGGTCGGGCGGTCGGGGCCGACGCCGTCCTCCCAGCGGTAGCCGGAGACGAAGTTGCCGCCCGGATAGCGCACCACGCTGACGCCCATCTCGCGGGTCAGGTCCAGCACGTCGCCGCGGAAGCCCTCGGGCGTGGCGCTGGGGTGGCCGGGCTCGAAGATCCCCGTGTAGACGCACCTGCCCATGTGCTCCACGAAGGAGCCGAACAGGCGCCGGTTGACGGGGGCGATCTCGAAGGCCGGATCCAGGCTGAGGTGTGCGTCTTCCATGGCAGCCTTTCTACATCGTTGTCTGCAACGTTGTAAACGGCCTATTTCATCGTTGTAAATCGCGATAGAGTGCTCGGCATGCGGCCCAGGCTGAAAGACGTCGCCGAACACGCGGGCGTGTCCATCAAGACCGTCTCCAACGTGGTCAACGGCTACCCCCACGTCAGCCCGGACACCCGGACCCGGGTCGAGGCGGCCATCGCCGAGCTGCGCTACCAGCCCAACCTCTCCGCGCGTAACCTGCGCAGCGGCCGTTCAGGGGTGATCGCGCTGGCCGTACCGGATCTGTCGATCCCCTACTTCTCCGAGCTGGCGACCAAGGTGATCGAGGTGGCCGACCTGCGGGGCTGGACCGTCCTCATCGACCAGACCCAGGGCGAGCGCCGTAAGGAACAACTCGTCATGTCCGGCATCCGGGCGCAGCTCATCGACGGCATGCTGTTCAGCCCCCTCGCCCTCACCCCCGAGGACCTGCGCGCGCGGACCGACCAGACCCCGATGGTCCTGCTGGGCGAGCGCATCGGCGGCGGCACGCTCGACCACATCGCCGTGGACAACGTCGCCGCCGCCCACCTGGCCACCTCGCACCTGGTCGCCCTCGGCCGCCGCCGCATCGCCGCCATCGGCGCCCAGCGCGCCGCCCGCGCGGTCACGGCGGAACAGCGCCTGCGCGGCTTCCGCGGCGCCCTGTCCGACGCGGGCCTGTCCGAGCACGCCGTCGCCGACGTCTCCGACTACCACCGCGCCGACGGCGCGGAGGCCATGGCCCGCCTGCTCGCCGGCGACCCGCCGGACGCCGTCTTCTGCTTCAACGACACCCTTGCCCTGGGCGCGTTGCGCACCCTGCTCTCGCGCGGCCTGCGGGTCCCGCGGGACGTCGCCCTGATCGGCTTCGACGACATCGAGGACGGCCGCTTCTCCACCCCCACCCTGACCACCATCGCACCGGACAAGGCCCACATCGCGGAAACCGCGGTCAACCTCCTGGCCACCCGCCTGTCAGCGGCCGGCGCCGAACCCCCGCAGGACCTCTGCGCCCCGCACCGCCTGATCGTCCGCGAGAGCACGGCCACCGGCCGGCGAGAAGGATGAGTGTTCGCGAGGTGCGGTCCACCCCGGCGGGTGCGGGTGGTCAGGCCGTCGCAGCCTGACCACCTGGAGGCGATCGCCGAGGGTCAGGACGATCCGGTGGGGCAGAACTCGGCTTCGAGGACGTTGGTGAAGGAGGCCACGGGGTACTTCCAGTCGCCGTTGACGTTCTGCACGAGCATGCGGGCGGCGTCGCGGGTGCCGTAGGCGTATGACCACGAGCCGGGGAGCGCGCCGCCCATGCCCCAGACCGTGGTGCCGCAGGACAGTTTCACCGAGGCCACGCCGAAGCCGTAGGTGGTGTTGGGGATCCACTTTCCGTCGGGGACCACGTTGGTGGCGAACATCTGGCGATGCTGGGCAGGGGGCAGGAGCCGGCCCTTGAGCAGCGCGGTGAAGAACCGGTCGAGATCGGCGGCGGTGGAGACGATGTCGCCCGCGGCCCAGCCGGCGGAGGGGTTCAGCTCGGTCACGTCGTAGGTCTTGGTCGCGGACTCCTCGGCGGACAGCATCGAGTAGTGCCGGGCGTGCGGGCCGCGGATCCGCACCTCCTTGCCCGCCGGCACGTACGTGCCGGTCAGGCCGAGGGGACGGGCGATGCGCCGGTGGACCAGTTCGGCGTAGGTCTCGCCGGTCGCCTTCTCGGCGATCATGGCGGCGAGGACGAAGCCGGTGTTGGTGTAGGTCCAGCCCTTGCCTGGCCGGAAGTCGGACGGGTTGGACGTGGCGATCCTGATCAGCTGCTCCGGCTGGTATCGGTCAAAGCGGTGCTTGAGGAAGGCCGGGGTGTACATACGGGTCAGCATCTCTTTGTCGATGAGGTGGTTGAAGATGCCGCTGGTCATGTTGAGCAGTTGCCTGATGGTGGTCAGGCGGCCGTCGTGGCCGTTGCCGCGTAGCAGGCCGGGCAGCCACTTCTCCACCTTGTCGTCCAGGCTGAGCTTGCCTTCGGCCGCCAGTTGCAGCACGACGGTGGCGGTGAAGGTCTTGGTGATGCTGCCGATGCGGAACCGCTCCTGCGGCAGGCGCTTGCGGCCGGTCCGGGTGTCGGCCACGCCCGCCGTGCCGAACCAGGTGTCGTCGCCCTCGCGTACCGTCGCGAGGATGCCCGGAAGGCCGGTTTCGGCAATGGCCCGCTCAAGCGCCCGCTGAACTCCGGGGCGGTCGGGGACCTGGTCAGCGCCGGCCGCGGTCGCGGGTGTGGCCATGGCGGCGACCGTGGTGGCGACGAGCAGGCCCAGGCCCGCTCGGGTCATACGCGAATGGGATCTCTTTCCGGCAAAGGTACGCATCTCAACTCCTCGTTTGGGGTCGCAGACACGCTATATCTCGTTCGCGATTCACTCAATGTAAGAAGTCATGATCGCAAGAGAAGTAGCAGCTCAAAGCTCGTAAATCTTTGCAATGAGACTGAAGTTAATGCACAATCCGATGCTGTTTGCAATGAGCTGCGGGTTAATGCATACTGAGCAGCCACGCCACGGCAGCGAAGGGGAGTCACAGGTATGCCCGGAGACAGGCTGACCCGCCAGGACCGCCAGAACATCGCCGCCGGCCTGGCCGCGGGACTCACCTACTCCACGATCGCCAAGGGCCTGCGACGCCCGGCCTCGACCGTCACCCGCGAGATTCTCCGCAACGGAGGGCCCGCCGGCTACCAGGCCGAGCAGGCACATCAGGCCACCAAGCAGCGTGCCCGGCGGCGTGCGTCAGCCCGATCGGCGCAGTCCCCGGTTCCCCCGGCCGCCGCCGCGCCGGGACGGGCCGCCGAAGCCCTGCGGGACTTCCGGGAGCGGTTCGCCGGACGGGTGGGCGCGACCGGGCTCCCGCCGATGATGAGCAGGGTGCTGGCCTGCCTGTACGCCACCGACACCGGCAGCCTGACCTCTGCCGAACTGGTCCGGCAGTTGCGGGTCAGCCCGGCCTCGATCTCCAAGGCCGTCAACTACCTCGAAAGGCAGGAACTGATCCGCCGTGAACGCGACCCTCGGCGACGGCGCGACCACTACGTCATCGACGAGGACGTCTGGCACCGGGCGCTGCTGGCCAGCGCCCGGGTGAACGCCGAACTGGCCGACATCGCCGAGCAGGGAGCCGCGATCCTCGGCGCCGCCACACCCGGCGGCGCCCGCCTGCGGGACGTGAGCCGGTTCCTCGGCCACATCAACGACGACCTCGTCCGCTCGGTCAACCACTGGCGGCGCACCGCGGACGGGCCGCGAAAGAGAGCCCGCAACCAGCCCGTACACCACTCCAGAGGTCAGGGGTAGATCGTGTAGGTCTTGGTGTTGTTGCACACGATCGTGCCCGGGAGGCAGCGCTTGGCCCTGATCGTGATCCGGTCGAGGTTGGTGCGGGTCGTGGACCATTTGAAGCTCTTGTGGCCCTTGTTCCGGCCGGCCTCCTTGTACCCGCCATAGATCTCGTCGCCGTTGCTCTTCTTGAAGGAGACCTCGACCACGCTCGTCCAGACGTCCTTCTTGGTGTCCGTCACGCTGCCGCGCGCCTGGCCGTAACCGTTGCTGCAGAGCTTCAGGACGTAGCTGACGAAGCCGTCCTTCGTGTTCAGCTTGCTCCACTTCTCCTTGCATCCGGCCGAGGAAGCCGTGGCCCCCGTGGCCGGCGTCAGCACGGCGAAGGCCGCAGAGACAGCGACAGCAGTGGCGAGCATCTTCGAAGGGGAGGGCTTCCGCATGGAATTCGATCCTTGTCGGTGAACGAGCACGTCGCCATGCTCCGCCTGTGGTCAGAGCACCGCGGATGATGCTAGGCACCGGCGGTATAGCCGCGGTATGCCGTGCCCTAGGAGAACCGGAAGCGGACGATGCGAGTGGAGCGCCTCATACCCGGAAGCAGGGTCATGAGGCGGTACATGCGGCGGATGTTCGCGGGCGCCTTGGCCATCAGCACGGGTGCGTCGTACATCGGCGCCTCGTCGACGTATGCGAGCCGCGGGTGCCAGCCGGCCAGCGCGGCCGGGTCGTTGAAGCCGCAGCGGAACCGGGTGCCGTATTTACGCAGGGTGGGGTCCCATTTCGAGGTCCGCCACGCCCAGACCGGCACCGTGTCGAACTGTATCTGGCCGGTGGGGAAGGCGTCGACGACGCTGGTCAGCAGGTGCCGGACGGCGCTCTCGGTCAGGTACGGCACCAGCCCCTCGGCGATCATCAGCACGGGCCGGCCGCGGGGTGTCCGTTCCAGCCAGGTCAGGTCGGTGACGCTGGAGGCGATCAGGGTGTAGTGCTCGCGCGCTGGCAGGAACCGTTTCCGCAGTTCGATGACGGACGGGTAGTCCAGGTCGTACCAGTCGACGGTGGCGGGCGGGTCGATCCGGTACACCCGGGCGTCGAGGCCGCAGCCCAGGTGCAGCACCACCGCGTCGGGATGGCCGGCCAGGAAGCTCCGGGCCCAGTCGTCGTGGGCCTTGGCCCGCACCACGGCGGCCAGGCCCATCTGGCTGCTGCCGAATCGGCGCTTGTCGTAGTCGGGGTCGAGGCGGCGCATCGCCCGCTCGGCGTACGCGTCGCCGAGGATCGGGTCCGGCAGCCGGTTGTCCAGCGCCTTGGCCCTGAGGACGGGGCTGAGGGTCTTCTGCACTCCGATGAGTTCAGTGTCCTTCACCACCACGATGCTACGCTCATTTCATGAAATTCGTGAACTTTGAGAATATAAGGGAGCTTGGGTGACGAGAGCGGAGAAGGGCGACCTCGCCGGCTTCCGGGAACGGTTCGCGCAGATCATGGTCGAGTACGGCATGCCCCGGATGGCCTCGCGGGTCTACGCCGCGCTGCTGGTCAGCGACTCCGGCAAGCTGTCGGCCGCCGAACTCGCCGAGCGGCTGGAGGTCGGCGCGCCGGCGATCTCGGGGGCGGTCAAGTACCTGGTGCGGGTGCGGCTGGTCGAACGCGGCCGCGAACCCGGGAGCCGGCACGACTTCTGCCGGATCCACGAGCACACCTGGAGCCACTTCGTCAGCCAGTCCGACCCGATGCTGGCCCGGGTCCAGGCCGGCGCCGAGGAGGGCCTCGCGCTGCTGGGTCCCGACAGCCCCGCCGGGCGGCGCCTGGAGGAGACCCGCCGGTTCTTCGCGTTCGTCCGCGAGGAGATCGACCAGTCGATGGCGAAGTGGTGGCGGCTCCAGGCGGCAGAACGCGAGGCAGAATAACGGCACCCGGACCACGCCGATCGCCCGTGTGCACTTCGACGCAGACACCCCGGACCCTCGCCGCCTATAAATTCCTCCATCACGGGGAAATCATCAGCGAGAGGGTCAACGCACATGCGCACCGCCATGGTCACACTCATCGTCGCGATCGGCCTGGGACTCCTTCCCGGCGTTTCAGCGCACGCGAGAACCGCGCAATTAGCCTATGAAATCGTGCCCAACGCCAACCAGAACTGGGCGCTCAATATCGGTGGCAGCAATGGCGACGGGCGGGCCGGTGTCACGGCCGGCGTCTGGTGGCGCTCGCCCGGATCCCTGCCCAACTCCTGGACGCTGACCTTCAAGTTCGGCACCGCGGCGGGCGTCAGCTACTACCAGTGGAAGAACAGGTTCAGCGGCATGTGCCTGGCGTGGGAGTCCAATTCCAGCGTCCGTTTCGCGATCCAGCAGCCGTGCGGCAGTTCCACCCGCCAGCAGTGGGCGTTCATTCAGCAAGGAAATGGCAGCGGCGGATTCCGGGTCTCCAACAGAGCGTCGGACGTGGCCGACAATGTCGTCCCCGGGCAAGGCCGCGTGCTGAAGTTCGTCGCTTCCGGTATCGGCGACACACCTCCGGTCGGGTCCTTCGCCTTTATGGCATTCGCCAGCAACAACGCGCACGAGTTCTGGCACTCCCGGCCCTTCACCATCTGAACCGTTCCAGAGAACGGGATGGCCGGTTTCGGCCACGGCCATCCCGTCCGCGGAAATCCGGATAAAGCCGGCCAGGCTGGGAGGGGGCGACCGTGGTGACAGCCGCGTCGGTGGTCACGCCGGCGGTGGTCGTCGTGGCGGCGGTGGTGACCCTGGTGAACGTCCAGGAGTTCAAGCGCCGGTGGCTGTCGGCCCAGCCGGCCAGGGAGATCGCGCGACCGGTTCACCGCACGTACAGTCCGGGCCTGGTCGCGCTCCTCGGGGCCCTGGGGGCCGGGGTCACCTTCCTGCTCGCGCCCGGGTCGAGAACCTGGGCACGGCGGGGATCGTGCTCATCGCCGCCCTGGGGCTCGCCCTCGGCGTCGCCGGGCTGAGCTTTCTCGGGCTCGGCGCCGCCGTCCACGCGCTACTGTGGCCGGCGGACCCGTCGATCGTGTACTGGTGGGCGATCCCGCCGGCCGCGGGCGGCGTTCTGAGGTTTCCGCACCTGGCCGAGCACGACCGGCGCGGCGCCTGGAGCATGGTCGTGGCGGTGAACCGGTACGGGCCGATCATCAGGGGTACCGCGCCGGCCGAACCGTTCTGGCGGGTCGCCGGGCTGCTGGCTGGGCTCGCGCCGCTCGGGGCCGTGGTCGCGGCCGGCGCGAATCTCTGGCCCGGTTCCGGCTCGGGCGCCGGAACCGGGGCCCGCCTGGTGGTGACCTGCGACCAGGCCTAGCGGGCCGGAGGTGGCGCGCAGGCGGGCTCGGCCGGCTGGGCCGGTACGCTCACCGCGTCCCACGCGGCCTTGACCGTGACGCAGGCCGGGTCGGCCGGGCCGTACAGCTCGATGGCCGACATGACGGAGGCGGTACGGACGTGCACGTAGCGCCAGCCGGACGTCTTGCGCAGGAGGGACTGCATGAAGACCCGTCCCGCCTTGACCAGGCCGATCCCGGTCACCGAGGCCGGGCCGCCGGCGCAGATCGGGCTGGACGGCTTCCCTCCGCCGGGCACGCTGCCCTCGGCCAGCAGGTAGAACCAGTGGCGCATCGGGCCGGAGGCGGCGTGGACCTCGGTGGCCGGGATCTGGGCGCTGTAGCAGTTGGGGTGGCCGTCCAGGCCCGGGTTGTAGGTGTGGCGGAGCGGGCCGCCGCCGATCAGGTCGGATCCTTCGCCGATCACGTAGTCGGGCCGGTCGACGTGGCTGTTCGCGTACCACTCGGTGAGGGTGCCGAAGATGTCGGCGGAGCCCTCGTTGATGCCGCCGTTCTCGTTGCCCGCGCCGGCACCGCCGGGCGTGGTCTGGTAGACGACGTGGCCGTACTGGTGGCCCACCAGGTCCAGCTGGGTCGGGAAGCTCTGGCTGCCGGGGAAGTCGACGGTGGAGCCGGGGACGGACGTGCCCGTCACGATCCGGGCGGGGGCGCCGCGGCCGCTGCCGTTGATGCCGTTGCGGCCCAGCCAGTCGCGCAGCATGTCCCACATGCGCTGCACGCCGTACAGGACGTCGACGCAGGCGGTGACCGTGTCATGGCGCCGTCCGGTGCCGATCGTGGTGCCGACCGGCCCTTTGGCGGGGGTGGTGCCGTTGATACCGCAGGAGATGCCTGGACGTAACGGGTCGCTCAGGATGTAGTACCCGCCGGATTCGGTGACGTCGATCTGGACTGCGCCGTTGTGGTAGCCGAGTCCGGAGGCCGGGACGAAGGTCAGGGCGAGGCTTATGGCCGCCGAGAACGCTGTCGCCGCATAGACAGGAAGCTTCACGATGCTCCTTCCAGGGGCTTGTGGCGTCTGGAGGTTAAGATCCGCCTGACCGGCCGTCAACCCGCCGGAAGGGCGCGGGCCGTACCGTGATCACGCGGCCATGACCGCTTCGGCGGGCAGGCGGCGCGCGAGCCGGATGACCGTGAGCGCGGCCGCCGCCAGCAGCACGCCGAGCGTCGCCCACAACAGGACCGGGACCGAGGTGAGCAGGGCGGAGAACCCGGCCGGCGCGACGACGGCGGCGACCGCCCAGGTCAGCTGGTAGATCGCCAGGTAGCGCCCGCGCATGGCGGGCGGCGCGGCGCCCGCGGCCAGTCCCCAGGAAGGGACGGTATGCAGGAGTTCGCCCGCGGTGAGGATGAGCGTGGCCGCGACGAGCCCGCCGATCCGCACGGGCCCCGGCGGCAGCAGCGCCGTCGCGGCGTAGGCGCCGCACGCCGCGATGAGCACCGCCCCGCCCAAAGCCAGGGAGTGTGTACGGCGGGCCGCCCGCTGCAACCGCCGGACCAGCAATTGACCGGAGGCCACCAGGAAGGTGTTGAGCGCGTAGAGCACGCCGAGAACGGCGGCGGGAGCCCCGAGCACGGTGACCGCGTAGATCGGCAGCGCGACAGGAAGGATCATGTGCGCCAGCGTGAACGCCTGCTCGGCCCCCACCAGCGCGATGAACGGCCGATCGCCCAGCACCTGCCGGTAGCCGCCGCGCGGACCGGCGTCTCTGGCGGTCCGGACCCGTGGCCCCGAGAGGATCAGGCAGGTCGCGGCCACCACGAAGCTGGCCGCGTTCACCACGGCGATGACCGTGAACCCGGCGCCGCCGGCCAGCGAGACCGCCCCCGCCGACAGCAGCCCGCCCAGGCCGAAGGCGACGTTGCGGGCCGTTGCCATGAGCGCGTAGAGCCGGTCGCGCCGCGCCCCGCCGGCCAGGACCGCGACATAACTGGCCGAGGCCGGATAGTAGGCCCGGTCCCCCACCGCGACCAGCGCCGCGACGATGATCAGCGCGGCGAATCCGTCCACGAGCGGGTAGGCGGCGAACGCCAGCGCGCGCAGCACGTAGGTTCCCACCAGCACACCGCGTGCGTCGAAGCGGTCGATCAGGATGCCCGCGACCGGATTGGCGGCCAGCCCGGCCGCGGCCGCCACCGTCACCCCAGCGCCGACCACGGCCATGGACAGCCCGGTGACCTCGTGGATGAACAGCAGGGTGAGCGGAACGTAGAGGCCGCTGCCCAGCGCGTCGACGAACATCCCCGTCAGGAACGCCCGCTCGCCCCGGACACGTGTGGCAGACGTGACAGGCATGCCGGCCAGTCTCACCAGATCACGCGCCGGGCGGATCAGTCCTTGTGCCCGGGTGCGCTCCGTCGTTGGTCGTAGGTCCATCCGGTTCCCGGACGCGCAGCGCGATGTATCCCTGGCCGGGGAAGGCGCGGTACTTCGCGCCGTCGGTGAAGAAGTACCGGGTGCAGGGTGTGGGGCGGCTGTAGGCGGTGACCGTCTCGCCCACGCCGAGGATTCCGACCGCGTTGACGATGAACGGCAGGGTCTTCTCGCTGTGCACCAGGCCGATGTCGATCTGCTGTGGGGTCGGCTCCCAGTCCTGGGGCATCCTGGCCATGAGCGCGTCCCGCGTACCGGCCCGCAGGAGCGGCCCGTACTCGGGGTCGGCGATGGCCTGACGGGCGTAGGCCAGCCCGCGACGGTACTCGGCGGTGCCCGCCCACTCGGCGAACTCGCTGACGCGCAGGTCCGGGTGGCCCGCGCTGTCGCGGGCGCGCCGGATCCTGGCCGCCATCTGGCTGATGTCGGCGCGGGCTCTGCGGTAGGCGTGATGGTCCGGGCGGCCCCGGGCGAGATAGGTGGCGGCGGTCATCTCCAGGTCGGAGACCAGGACGTCGACCCGTTGGACCGCCCGGACCGCCCACCGGAACGTCGCCGCGAGCCGGGCGGCGGAGAAGTAGGGGTTTCCCGGGCTGACCAGCAACGTGATGTGCTGCTGCCCGGCCAGTATCCGGGCGCACCGGGCACTGTACGGCTCGACGTCGACGAGCGGGGTTCCCGCGAGATGCTTCATTCCCGCGTGTCTTCCCGGGCGGGAACGGCGGCTCACCGGCCCGCGACGCCTTCCTGGCCGCCGGTGATCCGGGCGGGGTTCACCGGTTCCTGGCGGTGAACGTCAGGTGGGTGACGCCGGAGGGCGTGGAGACCGCCTCGATGTCATACGTCTCCTCCAGCGCCTCCAGGCCGTCCCAGAGCCGGACACCGCGGCCGAGCAGGATCGGGACCTGGACCACGTGCATGCGATCGACCAGGCCCTCGGCCAGGAAGTCGCGTACCACCGAGGGGCCGCCGCCCAGGCGCACGTCCAGGCCGCCGGCCGCCTCGCGGGCCGTCCTGAGCGCCTCGGCGGGTGAGGTGTTCAGGAAGTGGAACGTGGTGCCGCCCTCCATCTCGACCGATGGCCGCGGCCGGTGGGTCAGGACGAAGACCGGCGTGCGGAACGGCGGATTGGCGCCCCACGCGCCCTGGTAGCCGGGGTCGTCCTGCCAGCCGGGCGGGCCGAACTTGCCGGCGCCCATGATCTCGGCGCCGATGCCGGGAGCGTGCATCGCGGCGAACACGTTGTCGGCGCCGGCGCTCCCGGCCGGGCCGCCGGCCCGCTCGGTCCAGAACCGGGTGGCGAACATCCACTCGTGCAGGCGCTCGCCGGCGTGTCCGAAGGGAGCGTCCGGGGCCTGTCCCGCGCCGGTGGCGAAGCCGTCGATCGAGATCGAGAGGTTGTGAACGCGTAGCTCAGACATCAGCGTGCTCCTTCGACGGTGAGCTTCCTGGTAGGCACCAGCATGCTCCCTTCTCGCGAACTGTTACAAGTGTTATAGTCACAGGCAAACAGTTGGAGGTGGCCATGTCCGACTATGCCGCCCAGGGACGCCGGCGCCGCCTGGTTCTCGCCGCTCTCGGCCCGCCGCTGGTGGTGCTCGTGCCGATGCTGCTGGTCGCCACGCTGGGCGAGCGCCTGCCCGAGCGGGTCACCGTGCACTCCTGGTCGTTCGGCACCCGGATCGGCTTCACCTGGCAGGAGTGGTCGGCGCAGCCGGTCTTCGGGATGATGCTGTGGGCGCAGGCACTGCTGGCCGTGGCGTTCCTGTCGTACTGGTACGTGCCGCTGGGCCAGCGCCTCGTGGTGGCGCTCGGCTGGACGGTCGGCCTGCTCATCCCGGTGGCGTACGGGCTGTGGGTCCTGGGGCTGACCTCGTCGCTGGGCGGCGAGGTGCGGCCGGGCTGGCCGATGGCCGCGCAGGTCGCGGGCATGGTGGCCGCCTTCGCGCTGGGCTGGGTGGTGGCGGGGCCGCTGCCGCGCCATCCGGAGACGGACGTCGTTCCGCCGCCGGGGTTGCGGGCCATGCCGATCGGGGCGGCGCAGCGGGTGATGTTCGTGACCTGGGAATGGTCGGCGCGCAGGCTCCTGAGCGGTGCGATGCTCGTGGGCCTGACGGTGTGGGCCGGCTTCTGGCCGCTGCTGGCGTGGGCGGTGTTCGAGGCCGCGCAGGCGCGTACCCGGCTGCAGATCGACGCCGGCGGCCTCAGCGTGACGCTGCCGTGGCTCGGACTGCGGCGCACGGTGCCGTGGACCCGCGTCCGGCACGCCGACGTGATGAGCGAGCCGCCCATCGGCCGCTACAGGCTGGACGACGGCAGCTGGGGATGGGGCGCGCTGGCCGGGAAGGGCCCGGTGCTGGTGGTGTCGCTGTCCGACGACCGCCACCTCGTCTACTCCACGAGCCAGGCCGGCACCGCGGCCGCGCTGGTCAACGGCTGGCTGCACCGGCTCCGGGCGGGCTCGTGCTGATCACCGTGGACTTCGCCTCGGCCCAGCCGCTGTCGGACCAGGTCGCGGGCGCGGTGCGTACCGCCCTGGCCGACGGTACGGCGGCGCCGGGCGACCGGCTGCCCTCGGCCAGGAACGTCGCCGCCAGCCTCGGCATCAACCTGCACACCGTGCTGCGCGGTTACCAGCAACTCCGCGACGAAGGGCTGGTGGAGCTGCGCCGGGGCCGAACCGCGGTCATCTCGGGCACCACCGACCAGCTGCGCCTGCGGCTGGAGGCCGCCGCGCGGGAGTTCGCCGCCACCGCCCGCCGGGCCGGCGCGAGCGACGAGCAGGCCATGGCCGCCGCCCGGGCCGCGCTGCGCGACCTTCCCTGATCACCCGGGCGTGCCCGGCGCAGTGCGGCGCCGGGCACGCGGGTGGCCCGGGTCAGTGGGGGGTGAGACTGCCCAGGCCGGGAGGTGGCCTATCCGGTGACGAGCGTCAGGCCGTAGGTCTGCAGGATCTCGTTGACGGGCTGGTGGTACGTCGTCCCTCCGCTGGAGCAGTTGCCCGAGCCGCCGGAGGTGACGCCCTGGGCCTGGCTGCCGGAGATGAACGAGCCGCCGGAGTCACCGGGCTGGGCGCACGCGCTGGTACGGGTCAGGCCGGTGATGGTGCCTTCGGGGTAGCGGACGGAGGCGTTGTGCTGCTGGATGGTGCCACAGCGCCACCCGGTGGTGGAGCCGGAGCGGCAGATCGAGGCTCCGACGGAGGCCTGGATGGAGCCGCGGACGATGACGTTCTGGCCGCCGGAGCCGCGTACCCACGGACGGACGGTGTTGCCGGGGGCGGCGACCCAGGCGTAGTCGTTGCCGGGGAACGAGGAGCCCTGGAAGGTGCCGGTCGGCTGGGTGGTCCGCGCGCCGGTACGGCCGCAGTGGCCGGCGGTCACGAAGCCGGGGGTGGAGCCGCGGGTGACGGAGAAGCCGATCGAGCAGCGGGTGCCGGAGCCGATGTAGTACGCGGCGCCGCCGACGATGTTGATGAACGGCCGGGGGGTTTCCGCCGAGGTGGTGATCTGGACGGCGTTCCTGTCGATGCCGGCGCTGGTGACGAACGCGTCGGCGGCCCGGCGGGTGGGGGCGGCGACGACGACGGTGTTGGTGGTGACGTCGACGTACCAGAGGCTCGCCCGTCCGGAGGCGGCGCGGTCGAGCTGGTCCTTGGCGGCGTTCAGCTGGGCCAGGGTGCGGGAGACGACGACGGGCTGGGCGCCCTGGGCCTCGATCGACGCGGTGGCGGCCTGGTCGGTGGTGGCGACGTTGAGCTTGGAGGCGTCGGCGTTCAGCCAGGCGCCCGCGTACGAGGCGCCGAGCTGGGCGGAGAGCCTGGCCTCGGCGGCGGCGGCGCGCCGCTCGTTGGCGAGGCGGGTGTGCACCTGCTGTTCGGTGAGACTGAGGTCCCGCTCCATGGCGTCGACCATGGCCGGGGGCGCCTGCTCGGGGGCGGGGGACGGCGGATCCGCGTGGGCGGCGGTGGCCAGGCCCGCTAAGCAGAGCGCCGCGACGGTGGTACTGGCGAGCATGGTTTTACTCGACATATCCACTCCTTTTTGGGGGTGGTGTCAAGCTAGCGGCTGCGCGGGCTCCCAAGGGGCCCCTTCATCGCGCCATGAGCGTCCGTTGAGGCACCGTTAAGGATCACACTGTCAAGACATATTGACAGTGTCGCAGTGTCAATATATCTTGACAGCATGAACGACGATCCCGCGGTGGGGCTGAAGGCCGTGGTGGCCCTGCGCAAGCTCGCCGACCATCTGGAAGCGCTCCACGTGCGCAACGCCAGGCAGCGCGGATGGTCCTGGCAGGCGATCGCCGACGCGCTGGGCGTCACCCGGCAGGCCGTACACCAGAAGCTCGCCCAGCGGACACAGGACTAGGAGCCGCACGATGTTCGAAAGGTTCACTCCCGACGCGCGCCAGAGCGTGCTGGCCGCGGCGAGCATGGCCGCCGAGTCGGGCGCCGCCAAGGCCGAGCCCGACCACCTGCTGCTCGCCCTGTCCCGGGCGGGCGGGGCGGGCGCCGACATACTGAGCGGCCACGGCGTCACCGCCGACGACCTGGCCACGGCCGCCCGTGGCCCCCGGCTGCGCGCCGGGCTCACCGACGACGAGGCCGACGCCCTCGCCGCGGTCGGCATCGACGTCGAACAGGTCTTCCGCCGCATCGAGGAGACCTTCGGGCCGGGCTCCCTCGACCAGCCGGACTCGCCGCCCTCGCGCAAGCCCGGCCGCGTCGGCGGGCCGTACAGCCCGCAGGCCAAGAAGGTCCTGGAGGTCAGCCTGCGCGAGGCCAGGGCGCTGGGCGCGCGCGAGATCGGCACCCCGCACCTGCTGCTCGCGCTCCTCCGGCTGGGGGTGTCCCCGCCGCTGGCGGCCGTGCTGGCCGGGCACGGGGTGACCTATGACGGGGTACGGCGCGGCGCCGGCGAGACGGCGTGACCACCAGGGCGCTGCTGGGCTGCGGCATCGTGGCGGGCCCGGTGTTCGTCGTCTCGTTCCTGCTCCGGGGCGCGTTACTGGCCGGCTACGACCCGCTCCGGCACCCGGTCAGCTCGCTCGCGCTGGGGCCGGCCGGATGGGTGCAGTCCGCCACCTTCATCGGGTGCGGCCTGCTCGTGGTCGCCTTCGCCGTCGCGCTGCACGGCCTGTGGGGGCGCCTGCTGATCGGCGTCTGGGGGCTCAGCCTGGTCGGCGCCGGGGTCTTCGTCACCGACCCGGTCGGCGGCTACCCGCCCGGCACTCCCCCGCTGACCGAGTACACCACCACCGGCCTGCTGCACGACCTGTTCGCCGTCCCCACCCTCCTGGCCCTGCCGCCCGCCTGCCTCGTCCTGGCCCGCCGCTTCGGGCCCGCGTGGACGATCTACTCGCTCGTCACGGCGGTGGCGTTCCCCGCCCTCTGGATCCTGGCCGGGCTGGGCTTCGACCAGAACCCGTCGCTGGCCGACCTGGCGGGCCTGTTCCAGCGGGCGGCGATCATCACCGCGTGGGCCTGGATCACCGCACTCGCCGTCACCCTGCGACGCGCTCGAACCGGCGCGCTCGCGGGCCTCCGGCACCCTCCCGCCGGCTCCGGCTCCGCTCCCTGACCGCACTGCTCCGCGCGCAAGGCACCGGTCATCGCTCGTCGCGTATCCCGAGGATGTAGGTCGCGGTCAGCGCGACGGCACGGTCCTCGTCGTGGGACAGCTCCGCGAGGGCCTGTGACGCGGTGGTTCCCGGGATGTCGGCGAGCGCCTGCGTCAGCCGCCGGCGGGCCGCCGGTTCTGCGCCCTCGTGGGCGAGGCGGTCCACGAGCCTGGTGGCGATCCGTTTCGCCGACGCCGGACGGCTCGCCAGCGCGCTCAGGGCGTCGGCGGCGCCGACGTCGTTCGTCCCCTCGACGACCATGTCGACGAGCGTCGGGACGGCGTCGGCCACACCCCGTGCGCCGAGCGCCAGGGCCGCGTGCCTGCGTACCACGAGGTCGGGGTTGGTGAGGGCCTGCCTCAGCAGCGTGGTCGCCGCGTCGTTCGTCAGCTCGGCGATCGACTGGACGGCGCGTTCGCGCACCTCGGCCGCCGGTGAGCCGAGGCCCTCCGCCAGCAGGGCCAGCCCGTCCTCGCCCGACTGCGCCAGAGCCCAGCGAAGGGCACCGGCGACGTTCGGGTCCGTCTCGCTCAGCGCCGCCTCGACCAGGGCTTCCACCGGCAGCGCGACCTCTTCGACCGAGGACAGGGCCGCGCTCTGGCGCTTGCCCGCGCTCTTCGAGCCCAGCGCCTGCAGGAGCGCGACGATCTGGAAGACGTCCTCCCAGGCGCTGGGTTCCACGGCGTCGATCCGGCGCAGGCGCGTGAGCAGTTCCGTCTCGGCCGCGATGCGTTCGCGCGTCTGGCGGATGAGGTCGGCGACGAGTTCGGCGGGCGTGAAGCCGGGATCTTCGAGCGCCCGCCTGACCTCGCGCAGCGACAGCCCCAGGGAGCGCAGGCTCTCGATGTGGAAGATCCGCTGGATGTCCCGGCTGGAGTACTCCCGGTAGCCCGCGCCGCTACGGCCGGTCGGCCGTACCAGGCCCAGCGCGTCGTAGTGCCTGAGCATGCGGGCGCTGACCCCGGACCGTCGTGCCACGTCACCGATCAGCACGGCCCGTCACTCCTGCCTGCCGGCGCCGCCGAGGGCCACGACGCGCTTGGCCTCCTCGATCGCGAACACGAACCCGGCGTCCGGGTCGCGCAGCAGCCGTTCCGTGGCGATCGCGTGCGCGCGTACACGCGGGTCGGGGTCGGTCGAGGCGGCGCGCAGCGTGGGCAGCATCGCCTCGCCGAGCGCGACGAGGGCCCGGCTGAGGCTGAGCTGCGTCTCCCGTTCGCCGCGGCCGAGCTGGGTCGCCAGCACCGCGGCCAGCTCGGGCTCCTCACCCGCCGGCACGAGCACGACCGCGGCCCGCCACGCGCTGCGCGCCACCTCGTCGTCGGCGTCGGTCAACAGCGCCCGGGTGATCGCCGGCCACGCCCGCCGGTCCCCGATCTTGGACAGGGTGTGCAGCGCCTGGCTGCGTGCCTGCGTACGCTCCGAGCGGAGTTCGCCGACCAGCTCCGGGACCGTCAGGGACGCCGGGTGGCGGGTGAGCGCCCATGTCAGCATGTCGCGCACGTAGAACTCGGGCTCGACCGCGGACCTTTCGATGAGCTTGCCGACGAAGCGCGGGTCGGGGGTCGTACCGACCGCCATCGCCGCCCGCAGCCGCACGGACGAGCTGCCGTCGTCCAGAGCGTGGAAGGCGCGCATCGCATCCGTGTCCTGGTTCTGCATGGTCATCGGGACCACCTCCTCGGCACCAGTGAAGACCTTGTCACTGTGTCAAGGTCAAGCGTCCTTCCCCGCACCTTCCCCACCGGGCCCGCCCCTATGCCGTGGCTCTCTCGATGAGCGCGGTCGCGGTACGCGAGGGTCCTCCTAGGCTGGTGACCATGCGGATTGAGGTGCTGGGGCCGGTCCGGGCCTACGGCGACGGCGGGGCGCCGATCGACGTCGGCGGGACCAGGGTGCGGGCGCTGCTGGCCAGGCTGACGCTGGCGGGTGGCGAGGTGGTGCCGGTCGATTCGCTCATCGACGGGTTGTGGGGCGATCTCCCGCCGCGCGAGAGCGTCAGGGCGCTGCACGCGCTGGTGTACCGGCTGCGGCGGGCGCTGGGCGACGGTGACGCCGTCGAGCTGGCCTCCGGCGGGTACCGTCTGCGCGTACGCGCCGAGGACGTCGACGCCAGCCGGTTCGAGGAGCTGGCCAGGCAGGGCCGCGGCGAGCTGGCCGCCGGCGCCGGGGGCAGGGCCGCCGCGCTGCTGGGTGCGGCGCTGGCGCTGTGGCGGGGCGACGCGCTGGCCGACGTGCTCGACCTCCCTTTCGCCGGTACGGCAGCCGCCCGCCTGGAGGAACTGCGTGCCACGGCCACCGAGGACCGGTTCGAGGCGGAGCTGCTGCTGGGCAACCACGGCGACGTCCTGGCCGAGATGGAGGCGGCGGCCGCGGCGTATCCGCTGCGCGAACGGCTGGCCGTCCTGCGCATGCGGGCTTTGCACGCGGCGGGCCGCCAGTTCGAGGCGCTGGCACTGTATGAGGAGGTGCGCCGCACGCTCGCGGACGAACTGGGCGTCGACCCCTCCGAGGAGCTGCGCGCGGCGCATCTGGCGGTGTTGCGCGGCGAGAGCGGACCGGCGCGCCGCTCGCGGGCGACGCCGGGCCGGCTGCCGGCACCGCTGACCGGCTTCGTCGGCCGCGACGAGGAGCTGAAGCTGCTGGCCGGGCTGCTGGACGGCTCGCGGCTGGTCACGGTCGTCGGTCCCGGAGGGGTGGGCAAGACCCGGCTGGCGGTGGAGGCGGTGAGCCGGCATCGGGCCCATCGGCGCGGCCGCGTCTGGCTCGTCCCCCTGGCCGGGGTGGACACGCCGGCCGGGCTGCCCGAGGCGGTGCTGGGCGCGGTGACCGCGGCGGAGGCGCTGCCGCCGGGCACGCCGCTGGATCGATCGGTCACCCTGCTGTCCGGCGGCGAGGGCGTGCTGGTGCTGGACAACTGCGAGCAGATCTCCGAGGCGGTGGCCGGCTTCGCCGGGCAGCTGCTCGAACGCCTGCCGAACCTGACCATCCTGGCCACGAGCCGCGAACCGCTGGAGGTCATGGGTGAGGCGCTGTGCCGGCTGGCCCCGCTCGCCCTGCCCCCGGCCCACGCCGATCCGGTCCGCGCCGCGCGGGCGAGCGCGGTGCGGCTGTTCCTCGATCGGGCGGCCGCGGTACGGCCCGGCTTCGCGCTGGAGGAGGCGACGGCGGGCCCGGTCGTGGACATCGTGCGCCGGCTGGACGGCCTGCCGCTCGCCCTGGAACTGGCCGCGGCGCGGCTGCGCACGATGGACGCCGGCGAGCTCGCCCGCCGCCTGGATGATCGTTTCCGGCTGCTCGGCACCGGCAACAGGACGGCGCAGCCGCGGCAGCGCACGCTGCGCGCGGTCATCGACTGGAGCTGGGACCTGCTCACCGACGACGAGCGGACCCTCGCCCGCCGGATGTCGATATTTCCGGCCAAGGCCGGTCTCGGGCAGATCGAGGCGGTGTGCGGGGGAGACGCGGCGTATCTGCTGGACTCGCTGGTCGACAAGTCGATCGTGGAGCGGGCCGGTGACGGCTACCGGATGCTGGAGACCATCCGGGCCTACGCCGCCGGGGAACTGCGCTGCGCCGAGGAGCGCGAAGCCGTACGGCGAAGGCTCACGCACCACTACGCCGGCCTGGCCGGGCGGCACGAGCCGCTGCTGCGCGCGCACGGGCAGGCGGAGTCGCTGCGGTTGTTCGAGTTCGAGCACGACAACCTCGTCTACGCCCTCCAGAGCGCCATCGAGGACGGCGACGCCGAGGCCGCGGCCCGGATCCTCGGCCCGCTGTACTGGTACTGGGACCTGCAGCGCTATGACGGCCGGGCCGACGTCTACGTGGCCAGGGTGCTGGAGTTCGGCGACGCGCTGCCCCGGGCGGCCAGGGCCGCGTTCGCCACGATCCACCTGCTGGCCGGTGAAGCGGACGCCGGTCAGGTGCGGGCCGCGGTCGAGGACTGCGCCAGGACGGGCGCGCTGCGACGCTATCCGATGCTGCTGACGATGACGCTGACGGCGGCCTTCATGGCCGGGCTCGACGACCTGGTCGATCGGGAGACGGCCCGGGTCAGGGAGGGCTCCGACGACTGGGCCGTCGCGCACACCCACCTGGTCGAGGCGCTGCGCGGCCGTACCCGCGGGGACTGGGCGGGCGGCGCGAGCGCGGCGGCGCGGGCGTTGCGCGCGTTCGAACGGGCGGGCGACCGGTGGTGGACCGCGATGATGCTGAACGGCACGGCCCAGATCCACGGGATCGAGGGCCGGCACGCCGACGCGGTCGCCGACTTCGAGCGGGGCATCTCGATCAGCGGCGGCTTCGCGTGGCAGGAGGAGATCTCCTCCCGGCTCGGGCTCGCCACGCAGCGGATGCGCGCCGGGGATCTGAAGGGCGCCGGCGAGGACCTCGACTCCGCGTGGCAGGCGGCCGGGGACCGGGGCCGGCCGATGCTGGAGATCCAGGTTCACGCCTGCGCGGCGGAGTTGTACCGCCGCCGGGGCGAGCCCGGCCGGGCCGATCGGGAACTCGACCGGCTGGAGCGGGTCGCCCGCGAGTGGTCGCTGCCCGCCGAGGCGAGCCAGAGCCTGCTGCTGCCCGCCAGAATGGCGAACCTGCTCACCGCGGGTGACACCGTGCGGGCGCGCGCGATGCTGCCATCGGCGGTCCGGGCGGCGAAGGCGAACATGGACCTCGCGCCGGCCGCCGAGCTTCTGGCCCGGCTGCTGTCGCTGGAGGGCGATCCGGCGGGCGCGGCCACCGCGCTCGGGATGAGCGAGGTCATCCGGGGCACCTTCGACCGCGGTGACCGGGAACTGGGCGCGCTCGTGGCCGGGCTGGCGGACCGGCTCGGCCGTACCGGCTATGCCAGCGCCTACGAGCGGGGCGCGGGCCTGCGGCGGGAGGAGGCGATCGACGCGGTCATGAGGTCCGGCCGCTGAGGCGGATGATCCCGCGCGAGGCGGCGACGGTCACGGCGGCGGTGCGGTCGCCGACGCCGAGCTTGGCGAAGATGTGCAGGAGGTGGGTCTTGACCGTGGCCTCGCTGATGCACAGGTGGGCGGCGATGGCCTTGTTGCTCATCCCCCGGGCGACGGCGCCCAGGACCTCGATCTCGCGGCCGCTGAGGGCGCCGGGCGCGTCGGCGCGCGCCCACGACAGCACCCGGGTGGCGATCGCCGGCGACAGCGCGCTCTCTCCGCGCGCCGCCGCCCGGATCGCGTCGAACAGCTGCTCGCGGCGGGTGTCCTTGAGCAGGTAGCCGATGGCTCCCGCGTCGATGGCGCGCGAGATGTCGCTGTCGGTGTCGTAGGTGGTCAGGACGATCACCTTGGCGCCGGGGTCGTGCTCGCGGATCCGGGTGATCGCCGTCGCGCCGTCGATCTCGGGCATCTGCAGATCCATCAGGGTCACGTCGGGGCGCAGGTCGCCTGCCAGCCGTACCGCGTCGGCGCCCGACACGGCCTCGCCGACGACCTCCAGGTCGTGTTGGGTGCCGAGCATGGCCCGGATGCCGTCGCGTACCACCGGGTGGTCGTCGGCGATCAGGACGCGGACGGTCATCGCGCCCCGCTCAGCACCGCGACCGGGACGCCGGCCACGACCGTGGCGCCCGCGCCGGGAGCACTTTCGACGAGCAGGGTGCCGCCGAGCTGCTCCATCCGCTCCCGCATGATCGACAGGCCGTGTCCCGAGGCGGCCCGCTCGGGATCGAACCCGCCGCCGTCGTCGTGGACGTCCAGCACCACCAGGTCCTCCATGTACGACAGGGTCAGCGTGACCTGTCCGGCGCCGGCGTGGCGGCGTGCGTTGGCGACCGCCTCCTGGGCCACGCGCAGCAGTTCGGCCTGGACGTGGGCCTCCAGCGGCCGGAGCATTCCGGTGATCACGGTGTGCGCCCGGACGCCGGTCTCGTCGCACAGCCGGGCCGACAGCCGCCGCAGGGCCTCCGGCAGGCCGCACTCGTCGAGGTCGCCGGGCCGCAGCGCCCCCACCACGCGGCGGCTCTCCGCGAGGTTCTCCCTGGTCACCCGCAAGGCCTGGGTGAGGTGTTTGTTGTCGGGGAGGGTCGCCTGCGCCGCCTCCAGCAACATCACCACGCTGGCGAACCCCTGGGTGAGGCTGTCGTGGATGTCCCTGGCCAGCCGCTGCCGCTCGGCCGCCACGCCCGCCTGCCGTTCCGCCGCCGCCCGCGCCTCCTGCGCCGCCTGCAGCTCGTCGATGAGCCGCTTGCGCTCGGCGCTCTGCTGGGCCACGGAATGGAAGTATCCGACCGCGGCGCCCGTGCTGATCGCGACCAGCGCGCTGATGACGATCTCGGTCCAGGTGATCGACCCGGTCGCGTGATAGCGGTGCCACAGCCAGCCCCCGGCGCACGACACCACCGCGACCAGCCCGACCCGCACGGCGTCCATGCAGTACGGCGCGAGCACGCTCAGCCCGACCACCAGGAAGGAGGAGTCGACGGCGAACAGCCCCAGCCAGATCAGCCCGCCGCCCAGCACGTACGGCAGCGGCACGTCACCCGTGTGCGGCGTGCGCAGCACGAACCACACCGCGTACCAGGCGGCCAGCCCGGCCACCAGCACCACCGGGAGGACCTGTCCTCCCTCGATCACGGGTCCCGCGGAGGTCAGCACCAGCCACGAGACGAAAAAGGCGTGCTGCCACCGGCGCCGCGACCGCTCCCAGGACTCCACACCGCCGACGATATTCAGTCGTCCGCCGGATGCGCATCAACCAGTCGACTGATCGCACAATCGGCGTACCGCTCGATGCGGGCGCGGCCGTGCCGGAACCAGACTCGACGGCGTGACAGCCATCCCCAGCCCGTCCCAGGCCGTCTGGCATCTGGGCCCGATCCCGATCCGCGCCTACGCCCTCCTGATGGTGCTCGCCATCCTCGCCGGCGCCTGGGTGACCCGGCGCCGCTGGGCCGCGCGCGGCGGCGATCCCGGCGCGGTGGGCGACATCGCCACGTGGGCGGTGCCGTTCGGCCTGGTCGGCGCCCGGATCTACCACGTGGCCACCGACTGGCAGCCGTACTTCGGCCCCGGCCGGGATCCGCTGCGGGTCTTCGCGATCTGGGAGGGCGGCATCAGCATCTTCGGCGCCCTCGCCGGCGGCGCTCTGGGCGTGTGGCTGGCCTGCCGCCGGCGCGGCATCCCGTTGCGCGACTTCGCCGACGCCCTCGCTCCGGGGATCGCGATCGGGCAGGCGATCGCCCGCTGGGGCAACTGGTTCAACCAGGAGCTGTACGGCGGGCCGACCACCCTGCCCTGGGCTCTGGAGATCGACCCCGCCCACCGGCCGCCCGGCCTGGAGTCCACGCCCACCTACCATCCGGCGTTCCTCTACGAGTCGCTGTGGAACCTGGGCGTGGCCGGCTTCGTCATCTGGGCCGAGCGGCGCTTCCGCCTGGACCGCGGCCGGACGTTCGCCCTCTACGCCGCGGCCTACGCCGCCGGCCGCGCCTGGATCGAGTGGTTGCGCATCGACCGTAGCTACCACCTCGCCGGGCTGCGGCTCAACGACTGGACGGCCCTGCTGGTCTTCACGGCCGCGGTCGTCTACCTGGCGGCCACCAGGAAGCCCGCCGGCATCACTGATCGCCGTCGTGGGCGTGGTGGCGGGTCCACGCGGCCCAGTGGCCGGCGTAGCGGCCGCCCGCCTGCCTGAGGTCGTCGTGCGAGCCGTCCTCCACGACCCGCCCGCCGTCCATGACCACGACGCGGTCGGCGCCGGCGGCCTGGGTGAGGCGGTGCGCCACGATGAGCGCGGTCCTGCCGTCGATCGCCTGCTCGACGGCCCGCTCCAGGGTACGCGCGCCGGTGCTGCCGGCCTCCGCCGTGGCCTCGTCGAGCACGGCCAGGGCGGGGTCGGTCAGGACCAGGCGGGCCAGGGCGAGCTGCTGGCGCTGGGCCCCGGTGAGCCGGTGCCCGCCCTGGCCGACGACGGTCGCCAGGCCGTCGGGCAGCGCCTCGGCCCACTCCAGCGCCTCGACCGTGGCCAGCGCGGCGCGCAGGTCGTCGTCGGTGGCGTGCGGGCGGGCCAGGCGCAGGTCGTCGGCGAGGGGTCCGGCGAAGACGTGGACCTCCTGGGTGACCATGGCGATCCCGGCCGGGGCGCGTACCGTGCCGGTGGTCGGCTCGTGCACCCCGGCGACGATCTTGGCCAGCGTGGTCTTGCCCGCGCCGCTCGGCCCGACCAGGGCGACCCGCCTGCCCGGCTCGATGTCCAGGTCGACGCCGTGCAGCACCGGGCGGCCCGGCTCGTAGGCGTGGCCCAGGCCGCGCACGCTGACGCCCTCGCCGTGGGCCTGCCTCGGGGCCTCGGCGGCGACGTCGGCCACGCCGATCAGCCGGGCGAGGCTCGCGGTCGCCGCCTGCGCGTCGTCCAGCAGGGCCAGCGCGGTGTTGATCGGCCCGAACAGGTTGAGGAAGTACAGGGCGGCGGCGGTGGCCGTACCGACGGTGACCGCGCCCTCGCCCACCAGCAGCACGCCCGCGGCCAGCACCGCGGCCAGCCCGATGTACTCGCCGATGTGCAGGCGGCTGTAGAAGCGCAGCATCAGGTGCACGCCGCGCATCGTCAGCTCCACCGCGGCGCGCGAGCGGCCGTCGACGCGCGCCAGGTGGTCGGCCTCGGCGCGCAGCGACCGCACGGTGGAGGCGCCGGCGAGCGTGTCGAGGAGTTGCTGCTGCTGCTCGCCGGTCGCGACGCGCTGCGCGGCATAAAGGGGTACGGCGTTGCGCACGTACCAGCGGCCGGTGTGCAGCTGGACCGGGATGGCCAGCAGGGCGGCGACCATGAACCGCCAGTCCAGCAGCGCCATCGCCCCCAGGGTCAGGACGATCGACAGCAGCGAGCGGGCCAGCGCGGGCAGCGCGGAGCGCACGGCCTCGGCGACGCGGGCGACGTCGCCGGTCACGCGGGAGGTGAGGTCACCGGAGCCGGCCCGTTCGACCCGTTCCAGCGGCAGGGCCAGGGCGCGTTCGACGAAACGTTCGCGCAGTTCGGCCAGCGCGGTCTCGCCGAACCTGGCCACCAGGACGAGTCCCCAGGAGGTCAGCAGGCCCTGGACCACGCCGACCAGCACCAGCAGGGCCACCGGGGTGGTCAGGAGGGTGGCGGGCTGGCGCCCGGCCACGAGGTCCACGACGTACCCGAGAAGGGGCTGGACGAGCAGGCCGACGGAGGTGGCGACGATGAGCAGGCCGAAGCCCGCGGCGGCGACGGCGCGGTGCGGGCGGACGATCGCCCGGACGGCGGCGCGGGTGCGGGCCGGGGTGGCGGTGGGCAGCAGGTCCTTCACGCCAGCACCGCCTTGCGGTAGCCGGCGTTGCGCTGCAGCAGGTCGGCGTGGGAGGCGTCGTCGGCGACGCGGCCGCCGTCCAGCAGCAGGACGCGGTCGGCGGCGGCCAGCAGGGCGGGGCTGGTGGTCACCACGACGGTGGTCTGCCCGTGGCGCAGCCGCCGGACGGATTCGGCGATCTGCGCCTCGGTGACGGCGTCGACGGCGCTGGTGGGGTCGTGCAGGACGAGGACGGGGCGACGGGCGTCCAGCGCCCTGGCCAGGGCGACGCGCTGGCGCTGGCCGCCGGACAGGGCGCCGCCGCGCTCGCCGACCGGGGTGCCGGGCGGCACATCGGCCGCGCCGGCGGCGGCCAGGGCCTCCGGGGTGCCGCCGTTGTCGGCGACGGTTCCCTCGAACAGGACGGCGTCGTGCTCGGCGACGAGCACCGCCTGGCGCAGCAGGGCGGGGTCGACCTCGCGCAGGGGTACGCCGTCGAGCTCGATCGTGCCCGATTCGGGGTCGCCGTGGCGGCCGAGGCAGTGCAGCAGGGCGGTGGCGGCGGCCGGGTCGGTGGCGGCCACGCCGACCAGTTCGCCGGCGACGATGTCCAGGTCCAGCTCGCGCAGGCCGCCGTGGGTGACACCGCGCAGCCGGAGCGCGCCCTTGATCTGCGCGGGCAGCTCGGTGCCCGTGCCCGTGACGGCGGGCGGCGCCGACAGCAGCGCCGCCACGCGGGTGGCGGAGGCGCGGCCCTGGGCGAGCTCGGCGTTGACCCAGGCGAGCATGTACAACGGGCCCTGCAGGAACAGCGCGAGCCCGACCGCGGAGACGAGCTGTCCCAGGGTGATCGTGCCGTTGGCGGCGAGTGTGCCGCCGGCCAGGGCGAGCAGCGCGATGAACGCGCCGGTGAGCGCGATCACGACGCCGTTCTGCAGCGCTTCGGCGCGGGCGGCGCGCAGGGTGGCGGCCAGCGAGGTCCGGCTGGTGTGCCGGTAGCGCTCGACCGCGGCCTGCTCGGCCCCGAGGCCTTTCAGCACCCTCAGCCCGCTCACCAGGTCGGCGGCCACGCCCGAGGCGTGCGCGGCGCTTTCCTGCTCGACCGCGCTGCGGCGCTCCAGCGGCTTGCTGAGCAGGTGGCCCAGCCACAGCAGCGCCGGCGTGCCCACCAAGACGATCAGCCCGAGCTGCACGGACGTGGTGAGCAGCACCACGCTGGCCACGGCCAGGCCGGTGAACCCGGCGACGCCGGTCAGGACCGCCAGCAGCACCATGCCGACCCGGCGCGCGTCCTCGGTGGCGATCCCGGTCAGCTCGCCCGGCAGCCGGTCCCGGTCGGCGCCTCCGCCGGGGTGCAGCACGCGGGCGACGATGGCCGAGCGCAGGTCGTGTGCCGCCTCGGTGGCGGCCCGCTCGCCGGCGCGGGCGCCGAAGCGGTAGCTGAACGACAACCCGACGTAGACCACGGCCAGGACGGCCAGCCACACCAGCAGGCGGCTCCAGCTCGCCCCCGCCACGGCCTGGTCGATGGCCAGTCCGACGAGCACCGGCACCAGGGCTTCGCCCGCCTGATGCCCCGCTCCCAGCAACGAACCCGCGATCAGCCTGCTCCGCTGACCTCTGATCGCCCCCGAGAGGACGTCCCGACCTGACTGCACCTGGCACTCCCGCAAGTCTCGACAAAGATTAGGCAAGGCTAACCTGAACACGGGAGCTTGATCGAGGGCGGGGTGTCCGGTGTAAGTTAGGTAAGCCTATGCTAAGTTCCCGGGGCGATATCGTCTCACCACCGGAGACCCCATGCCGTACAAGCGTCTCGTCCCCCTGGCCGTCCTCGCCCTCCTCGCCACCGGATGCGGATCGGGCTCCGGCGAATCCGCCGCCGCCGCGGTCACCACGATCAAGGACCCCAAGGGCCACGCCGTGGCCATGCCCGCACAGCCGAAGGCCGCCCTCGGCTTCTACACCACCGACGTCGACATCCTGATCACGCTCGGCATCCCGCTCGCCAAGAGCCAGCCCATCCGCGGCGACAGCGGCTTCACCACCTTCCCCGACTACTTCCCGCAGGAACCGCTCAAGGGCGTCAAGCCGTTCGCCAACTACCCCGAGTACAACTACGAGCAGACCCTCAAGGCCGAACCGGACTTCATCCTCAACGGCCTCGGCTACGACGACAAGGTGCACCCCCGCCTCGGCCAGATCGCGCCGACCTACACCGTCGACGCCTTCGACGGCAAGAACTGGGAGGTCCACTTCAAGCGCACCGCGCAGGACCTCGGGCGCACCGACCGGTACGACGCCTGGAAGGGCGCCTACGACAAGCAGGTCGCCCAGGCCAAGGCCGACATCGCCAAGGCCGGCAACTCCGACCTCACCGTGGCGACCTTCGGCTACTGGGAGGGCAACGGCAACATCGCCTGTTACGCCGGCGTGGCCTGCAAGGCCTTCGACGACCTCGGCCTGAAGCGCACCCCGCTCAGCGACGACGACAAGCTCAGCATCAGCCCCGAGCAGATGGGCAAGCTCGCCGGCATCGACGTCGTCTGGGTCTCGGTCGGCGTGGGCGAGGAGGGCAAGAAGGAACTCGCCACCATGCTCGGCACCCTGGGCCAGAGCCCGGCCTGGCGGGCGCTGCCGTTTGTGAAGAACAAGCGCATCTACACCTACAACATGGAGATCGCGTACGGCTCGCCGAGCGGCCAGCAGGCCTTCGTGGAGCAGGTACGCAAAGACCTCACCGCCAACCCGAACCTGGCCGGGTGAGGCGGCGATGCGTATCTTCCGCGCCGAGGTGAACGCCGTCAGCCGCCTGAGCGCCACGATGATCCGGGTCACGCTGGCCCTGGCCGAGGACTTCCCGACCACGGGCGTCGGCGACGAGTACGTACGCCTGTTCTTCCCGCACGGCGACGACCGGCGCGAGGTCTCCCTGCCCGAGCCGCACGGCGACTACTGGCGCACCCCGGAGGGCGCCCCCGAGGCGCCGATGCGGACCTACACCGTCCGCGCGGTCCGCCCCCGGGAACTGGACGTCGACTTCGTCGTGCACGACGGCGGGATCGCCGCCCGCTGGGCCCTGGACGCGCGGCCGGGCGACGTCCTCGGCCTGAACTCCCCCACCGGCCTGTACGACCCGCCCGCCGATCTGCGCTGGCAGGTGCTCGCGTGCGACCTCACCGGCCTGCCCGCAATGGCCCGCCTGATCACCGGCGTGCCCGCGAACGTCACCACCAAGGTGATCGCCGAGATCCCCGGCGACGACTCCAGACTCGACCTGCCGCAGCGGCCCAACGTCGAGATCACCTGGCTGCACGGCGGCAACGGCACAGGGCCGAGCCGGCTCGACGAGGCCGTCCGCGCCGCCGTACCGCTGTCCCGCCCGCTCGACGGCGGCTACGTCTGGGTCGCCGGAGCCACGGACACGCTGCGCGCGGTCCGCCGCTACCTGCGCAAGGAACGCGGCCTGCCCGCCGAGCGGTACAAGGTCATCGGCTACTGGACGCCGAACGGCGAGGCCTGGGCCGAGCGCTTCCGCACGCTGCCCGCCGACGACCAGCGCCGGCTGGACGCGATCTGGCAGGACACCGCCCGCGACGAGGAGGACCTGCGCGACGACTACGAGGCCGAGCTTGAGCGTCTCGGCCTCTGAGCCGGGCGGCGGGCGCCTCGCGCGCTCGCCCGTCCCGCTCTTCGCCTGGCTGCTCGGCTGCGTCGTGCTCCTGTTCGCGGCCGTGCTGCTCAGCCTGATGGTCGGCTCCGCCGCCATCTCGCCGCAGACCGTCCTGGCCGCGCTGCTCGGCGAGGCCCACTCGGTGGAGGCGCGCACCGTCATCGAGCTGCGGGTGCCGCGCACGGTCCTCGCTGTGGTCGCGGGCGGCGCGCTCGCGGTGGCCGGCGCGCTCATCCAGGCGCTCACCCGCAACCCCCTGGCCGACCCCGGGATCCTCGGCGTGAACGCCGGCGCCGGCTTCGCGGTCGTGATCGCCGTCGCCTTCTTCGGCGTGTCCGGGGTGCCCGGCCGTATCGGCGCCGCGCTCACCGGAGCCGCCGTCGCCGCCGCCGTGGTCTACCTGATCGGCTCCATGAACCGCGCCCGCACCGCGGGCCCGGTCACGCTCGTGCTGGTCGGCCTCGCCTTCGGCGCCGTCCTGCAGGGCCTGGCCGGGGCGATCACGCTCGTGCGCCCGAAGGCGTTCACGCTGATGCGCCACTGGGACACCGGCGCGCTCAACGACCGCACGCTGGCCATGGTGGCGCAGGTCCTGCCCCTGATCCTGCTCGGGCTCGCCATCGCCTTCGTCGTCGCCCCCTCGCTCAACGCCGTCGCCCTGGGCGACGGGCCCGCCAAGGCCCTCGGGGTACGGCTCGGCCCGGTGCGCACCGGCGTGGTCGCCGCCGTCAGCCTGCTCTGCGGCGCGACGACGGCGCTGGCCGGGCCCATCGGCTTCGCCGGGCTCATGATCCCGCACGTCGTACGCTGGCTGTTCGGGGTGGACCAGCGGTGGATCGCCGCCTACAGCGCCGTGCTGGGCGCGGTGCTCCTGCTCGTGGCCGACGTCGCCGGGCGCCTCCTGCTGTGGCCGGGCGAACTGCCCGCCGGAATCGTCACCGCGTTCGTGGGCGCGCCGTTCCTCATCGTGCTGGCCCGGCGCAAGGAGGCGAGCGGCCTGTGAGCACGCGCGTCAAGCTCGACACCGGCCGGCCCGAGTGGGCGCTCCGCACCCGCCTGCTCTCGGCCCGCCTGGACCGCCGCACCCTCGTGGTGAACCTCGCGCTGGCCGCCGTCATCGTCGTGACCGCGCTGGTCTCGCTGGGCGTCGGCGACATCTTCGTGTCCCTGCCCGACGTCCTGGCCACCTTCTACGGCGGCGCCTCCCGGGCCGACACCGTCGTCGTGCAGCAGTGGCGCCTGACCCGGGTGCTGCTGGCGCTGCTGCTCGGCTTCGGCCTGGCCGTCAGCGGCGCCCTCTTCCAGTCGCTCACCCGCAACCCGCTGGGCAGTCCCGACGTCATCGGCTTCAGCACCGGCTCCTACACCGGCGCCATCGTGCTCATCGCCCTCTTCCACGCCCCCACCGCCGTCATCTCCTTCGGCGCGCTGGCCTCGGGCCTGGCGGTGGCCGCGATCGTGCTGGCGCTGTCCTACCGGGGCGGCTTCCGCGGATTCCGGCTGATCGTGGTCGGCATCGGCGTCAGCGCCGTCCTGAGCGCCCTCAACACCTGGATCATGGCCAAGGCGCAGCTCCAGGTCGCGATGTCGGCCGCGATCTGGGGGGCGGGCAGCCTCAACTCCGTCGCCCCCGACGCGCTGCCGGTCGCCGCCGGCGGCATCGCGCTCTTCTCCGCCCTCGCCCTCCTGTACGGCTCCCGCATCCGCGCACTCGAACTCGGCCAGAACGCCGCCGACGCCCTCGGTGTCCGCTCCCGGAACACCCAGGTGGCCGTGACCGGCGCCGGCGTCGGCCTGGTCGCGATCGCCACGGCGGTGGCCGGGCCGATCAGCTTCATCGCGCTGGTCGCGCCGCAGATCGCCGCCAGGCTGACCGGCCGCGGCGGCTGGTCCCCCATCGGCGCCGGGCTGACCGGCGCCCTCCTGCTGCTGCTCGGCGACACGGTCGCGCGGGTGGCGTTCCTGCCCGTCCAGCTTCCGGTGGGCGTCGTCACCACCAGCCTGGGCGGCCTCTACCTGATCTGGCTCCTGGTACGCGAAGCGAGACGCCTGTGACCATCGCCCACCCGAAATCCACCCCGGCACCCACCGCACCGCAGACCCCCGCCGTTCCCACGGGCCCGGACGTGAGCGGGAGCGCCGCGCCGCTCGTCGCCGAGGGCCTGTCACTCGGCTACGGCTCCGGCCTGATCATCGACGGGCTCCACCTGGAGATCAGGCCCGGCTCGTTCACGGTCGTCATCGGGCCCAACGGCTGCGGCAAGTCCACGCTCCTGCGCGGGCTCGGCCGGCTGCTGCCCCCGCGCGCGGGCCGGGTCCTGCTCGGCGGGCGCGACCTGCACAAGCTGGCGCCCAAGGAGGCGGCGCGCGAGATCAGCGTGCTGGCGCAGAGCTCGATCGCCCCCGACGGCATCACCGTCGCCAACCTGGTCGCCCGCGGCCGCTTCCCCCACCAGGGGCTCTTCCAGCAGTGGACGGAGGCCGACGAACGGGCCATCCACGACGCCCTCACCGCCACCGGCACCCTCGACCTGAGCGCCCAGCGGGTCAACGCCCTGTCCGGCGGGCAGCAGCAGCGCGTGTGGGTGGCGGTGGCGCTGGCCCAGCAGACCCCGATCATGCTACTCGACGAGCCCACGACCTACCTCGACGTGGCCCACCAGGTCGAGCTGATGGAACTGTTCACCGACCTGCAGCACGCCGGCCGCACGATGGTCGCCGTGCTGCACGACATCAACCAGGCCATCCGCTACGCCACCGACCTCGTGGTCATGCACGAGGGCCGCGTCGTGGCCTGCGGAAACCCGTCGGAGATCGTCACCGCCCAGCTGATCTCCGACGTCTTCGCCCTGGACTGCTCGGTGTTCCCCGACCCGCTGACGGGCCTGCCCATGATGCTCCCGGCCAAGCGCGAGCGCTGACCACGAGCAGCCCCCAGGGCTTTCCCGGGAGCCGAGCCTTCCGGGCACCGGGACCGGGCGCCGCGCCTACCGGGCACCGCGCTTTGCCGGAGCCGGGCCTTGCGGGAGCCGAGCTTTCCCGGGAGCCGGGCTCTGCGGCTATCGGGCTTTGCGGGGTCCGGGGCCGGTTACCGGGGGTCGAGGCCGCCGAGTTTCTCGGCGGCCTCCGCCAGCGCCGCCCGTACGGCCTGCGCCTTGCCCAGCCGGCCGATCAGGACGTGCACGGCCAGCCCGTCGAGCAGCGCGTTGAACGCGGGCAGGAACTCCTCCGCACGCACCGCGCGGAAGGTGCCGTCGGCCACCCCGTCGGCGATGATCGCGGTCAGGTCGCGGGTCCACCCGCTGTCGATCGCGTCGGCCGTCCTGCTCATCTCGCTGGCCGAGGTCGAGCGCAGCCACGCCTCCAGCCACAACTTCCAGGAGGCGTCGTGGCGGCCCTCGGGCAGGTAGAGCCGGATGTAGGCGGCCAGCCGCGCGGCCGGGGCGGTGACGGCGGCCAGTTCGCTCGCCCGCCGCTCGGCGAGGTCGCGCTCGCTCCACCGGAACGTCTCGGCCAGAATCTGGTCGCGTGACTGGAAGTAGTACAGGACCCGCGCCGGGCTCATCCCGGCGCGCTCGGCGATCTGCTGGACCTGGATCTCACTGACCGGCTGCTCGGCGATGACCTCCAGCGCCGCTTCGAGGACGCGCCTGCGGGCCAGCCTGCCGCGCTCCTGAGTTCTGCCCCTCGGTTCGGTCAGTTCTGACATGAGGTCGATCCTCCCCCTTGACGCGCAGCCGTACCAACTTAAATTTGATTCAAGTTTAGGATCGGAGGAGTCCATGAGGCGGTTACTGGCAGCGCTGCTTCCGCTGGCCGCCGGCGCGGTGGTTCCCGCGCAGGCGGGCGCGGACACGGTGCTGAGGCACGGGTTCGTCTACACGGTCGACGCTCGCGACAGCGTGGCCCAGGCGGTGGCGATCGACAACGGGAAGATCATCTATGTCGGCGGCGACGCGGGCGCGCGACGTCACATCGGCACCAAGACCAAGGTCATCGACCTCAAGGGCCGCATGGTGATGCCCGGCCTGCACGAGGGACACATCCACGACATCACCCGCGAGGACCGCAAGACCTGCGACCTCAAGGCGGAGCCGCTCACGGTCGCGCAGTTCCGCGGCCGGGTCAAGGCCTGCCTGGCCGATCCGGAACTGGGCGCGGAGCCGGACGACTTCCTGAACGTGACGAACCTCTACATGCAGTTCCTGCGCCCCGCCGGGACCACCCCGCACAAGCGGATGCTCGACGGGCTCGGCACCACCCGCCCGATCATCGTCTCCGCCGCGGTCACCGGCCACACCACACTGGTCAACCAGAAGGCCCTCGACCTGGCCGGAATCACGAAGAACACCCCCGACCCCGACGCCGGCCGGATCAACCACGACAAGAACGGCGAGCCGAACGGCCTGCTCGAAGACGCCGCCGCCCGCCTGGTCACCAAGCTCATCCCGCCCCCGCCTCCCCTCTCCCCCGAGCGCGCCGCCGAACTGGCCGGCCTGCGGATGCGCGACTTCAGCCAGGAGGGCATCACCAGCTTCTTCGTGCCCGGCAGCGACGCCGCCACTGTCACGACCTTCCAGAACCTGCGTACGGCCGGCGGCCTGACCGCCCGCGCCCACTTCGCCATCTCCACCCGCATCGGCGACCTGCGTGAACCCAAGAAGCTGTACGCCGCCCTCGCCAAGATCCGCAAGGAGCTGGAACGCCCCGGCCAGATCTCCCTGCCGGTCCGCGCCTGGCGTCCTGGCAAGCAGGAGGGCCCGCGCCTGGTGGCCGAGCCCGCGGTCTCCGTCGACGGCGTCAAGATCCTCCTCGACGGCATCGTGCAGTACCCGGGCCAGACCGCGGCCCTGCTCAAGCCGTACCTGGACGCCAAGGGCAAGCCGCGCAAGGACAAGTCGGCCCGCGGCGAGCTCTACATCGGCGCCAAGCTCCTCAACCCCGTCGTCGCCGAACTGGAGCGGCTCGGCTACCAGTCCCACATCCACGCCATCGGCGACCGCGCGGTCAGGACCGCCCTCGACGCCTTCGAGGCGGCGCGCAAGGCCAACCCCGGCATCAGGGCCCACCAGACCATCGCGCACGCCGAGGTGGTCGACCCCGCCGACTACCGGCGCTTCGGCACCCTCGACGTGACCGCGTCGATGGGACTGCAGTGGGCCAAACCGGCGCCCGACTCGACCGACGCGGTCAAGCCGTACCTGGGCGCGCGGTTCGACCTGTACGAGCCCACCAAACCGATCACCCGCGCGGGCGGCAAGGTCTCGCTGGGCAGCGACTGCTGCCTGGACCCGTTCGACCAGTGGTTCGGGCTGGAGGCCTCGATCCTGCGTGAGGCCGACTGGGGCAAGGACTTCCCGCAGTACGCCGGGAAGGTCAACGCCCTGCCGGGACTGTCCAGACGCGAGGCGATCAGGGCCGTCACGATCAACGGCGCCTACCAGATGCACCAGGACGAGGTCACCGGCTCGCTGGAGACCGGCAAGCTGGCCGACCTCATCGTCCTGAACCAGAACATCACCAAGGTCGCGCCGGACGACATCTCCCGGACCGACGTCCTGCTGACCATGGTGGGCGGAAAGGTGGTCTGGGCCGCGAAGCCGTTCAGCTGACGGTCTTCAGCCGGGCGCTGAGACGGCCGGCGAGGGGGTGGTCGCCGAGGCCCTCCCGCACCCACTGCTCGGTGACGGCGGTGTACAGCTCCTTCGGCGCCCGCTCCCAGTCCGGCCTGCCGTGCGGCGGGCGCGGATCGTACTCCAGCGCGTACTGCACGGCCCGCGCGACGTCGAGGCCGGCCAGTTCGGCGGTCAGGTGCAGGGCCATGTCGATCCCGGCCGAGACGCCCGCGGCGGTCAGCACCGGGCCGTCGGCCACCCAGCGCTCACGGACCGGGATCGCCCCGAACTCGGGCAGGACGTCGAGCATCGACCAGTGCGAGGTGGCGCGGCGGCCGTCGAGCAGCCCCGCCGCGCCCAGGATCAGCGAGCCGGTGCACACCGAGGTCGTCAGCCCGGTGGCGCCGCGCACGTAGGCGAGCAGGGTCTCGTCGGCCATCGCGCGCAGGGTCGGCGCGCCGCCGCCGGGGACCACGATCACGTCGGGGCCGGGCACCTCCTCGAAGGTGTGGCCCGCGCGCACCAGCAAGGGCGTGTCGGTCTCCCAGGTCTCCAGCCGTTCCCCGGCCACGACGACCCGGAACTCCGGGCGCATCGCCGCGAGAGTGGACAGCACCTGCAGCGGGCCGACCAGGTCCAGGATGGTACATCCGGGGTAGAGCACGAACGCGATGGTCTTCTCGGTTGCCATGCCCCCATCCTGACCTCCCGGGGCCGGGCGCGGCCGGCGCGTGTCCGCAATCTTGGGAAACCTGGCGGCGATCATGGGCAGGTCCGGCGGAAAGGCAGGCCGGGAAACGCCTGGCTCCAGTCGGCCGGGGTGAGCGCGGGCCTGGCCCGCGCGCAGACGCGGGCCGCCGCCGTCGCGGGGTCGACCGGCCACAGCCGCACGGTGTGGTCCTCGCTCGCGCTGGCCACGTACCGGCCGTCGGGGCTGAAGGCCACCGCGTAGACACGGTCGGTGTGCCCGGTGAGCGTGCCCGCGGGGCGCGGGCGCCGGGGGTCGCGCACGTCCCACAGGCCGACGGTGCGATCGAGCGAGGCGGTGGCGAGCGTGCGGCCGTCGGGCGAGAAGGCGATGCCCTGCAGGGCGTCGGTATGACCGACGAGCTGCGACAACGGGCGAATCCCCGCGCGATCGGCCACGTCCCACAGGCGGGCGGTGCGATCCAGGGAGGCGGTGGCCAGCATCCGGCCGTCGGGCGAGAAGGCGATCGCCTGCATGGTCTCCGGCTGCTGGGGGCTGGTGGCCAGCCGTACCGGCCGCTGGGGGTCGCTCACGTCCCACAGGACGATCACGACGCCGTTCAGCGTCGCCAGCAGATGGCCGTCGGGGCTGAAGGCCAGACCCGTCCCGCCGTTGCCGCCCTCGCGCACCGAGCCCGCCGCGCGCGGGCGCGCCGGCTCGGTCAGGTCCCACAGCCGTACGACGGGGTCGCCCGCACCCGCGCTGGCCAGCAGGTCGCCGCGGGGGGCGAAGGCCACCACGCGCACACCCCCATCGTGGGCGGCGCCGATCACCGCCGACGGCGACGGCCGGCCCCGATCGGCGACCCGCCACAGCCGCACGGCCCCGTCGACACCGCCGGTCGCGGCCAGCGCGCCGGACGGGTGGAAGGTGACCGACTCGACCTGGCCGGTGTGGCCGCGCAGCCGCGGCAGCGGGGCGGGCCGGTAGGGGTCGGCGACGTCCCACAACCCCGCGGTGAAGTCCTCGCTGCCGCTCAGCAGGGTGCGGCCGTCGGGACTGAAGGCCACCGCCGACAGCGCCGCCGGGTTGCCGCCCAGGAGGGGGCCGGGCAGGCGGGTCAGCAGCGTGGTGCCGTCGAAGGCGGCCGAGGCGAGCATGCCGCCGCCGGGCCGGTAGGCCAGCGCCCAGACGACGTCGGTGTGCGCGGTCAGCACCGTGGCGGGGGCGCGCGGCTCGGCGACGTTCCACAGGCGGATCGTGTGGTCCCAGCCGCCGCTGGCGAGCTGACGCCCGTCCGGGCTGAACGCGAGCGCCTGCAACGGCCCGCTGTGCCCGCTCAGCACGACGGGCCGGCTCGGCTCGGCCACCTCCCACAGGCGGACCCGGTGGTCCCAGCCCGCCGTCGCCAGCAGGCGCCCGTCCGGGCTGAACGCGACGGCGGTGACCTTCTCCCCGTAGCCGCTCAGGCGGCGCAGCAGGCGCGGGCGGCGCGGGTCGGCGACGTCCCAGAGGGCGGCGTTGCCGTCGTCCCCGGCGGTGACGAGCGTGGCGGTCGTGGGGTGGAAGGCGAGGGCGGTCATCGTGGAGCGGTGCGCGGCGCGCGTGGACAGCAGGCGGGGGTCGCTCGCGTTCGCGATGTCCCAGAGCCGCAACCGGCCGTCGCCGCCCGCCGTGGCCAAGATCGTGCCGCCGCCGCTCACCGCGACGGCGTACACGGGCCCGGTGTGGGCGGTGAAGGCGGCCAGCGGCTTGGACGGCCCCGCCGCCGCGGCCCACCACACCTGGACGGTGCCGTCATACAGGCTCGCCACCAGCAGGCGGCCGTCGGGCGTGAAGCGCAGCGACTCGATGTCGTCGCTCACCCCCGTCAGCTCGGCGAGCTTGTCCGGCGGGCCGTCGTCGTGGACGCGCCAGAGCCGGATCGTACGGTCGTCGCCGCCGCCCGCCAGGACCCTGCCGTCCGGGCTGAAGGCCAGCGTGTTCATCTCGTGCGCAAGGCGGTCGCCGAGCGGAGTGGTGAACGCGCTCAGCAGGCTGCCGCGCGCCTCCAGCGTCGGGGTGAGCCGGAAGGCGGCGAGGCTGAGCTGGGCGGCCAGCGGCGCGTTGGCCGTACGCAACTGGATGGCGCGCTCGGCCACACGTTGGGACAGGGCCGTGTTGCGCTGGCCGGTGGCGGCCTCCTGCTGGCTGCGCGCGTACCCGGTGGCGGCCCCGGCGATCACCACCATGGCGGTTAAAACGGCGATGAGCGAGCGGGCGGCGAGCACGCGGCGGCGGGCCTGGCGCTCCTCGCGCTCACGCGCGGCCAGGCTGGCCGCCAGGAACTCCTCCTCCGGCGGGCTCAGCGCGGGCGCCTGGCGCTCGGCCCACTCGCGCGCCACGTCCAGCCGGACGCCCCGGTAGAGCGCGCCGGGGTCGCGGCCCAGCGACTGCCAGGTCTCGGCCGCCTCGCTCAGCCGCTGGTGGGTGCGCAGGCCCTCGCGGTCGGCGGCCAGCCAGTCGCGCAGGCGCGGCCAGGAGCGCAGCAGCGCCTCGTGCCCGATCTCGACGCTGTCGTGGTCGAGCACCAGCAGGCGGGCGGCGACCAGCTGCTCCAGCACCTCGGCCGTGGCCGCGTCCTCGCCGAGGCGCCGCCGCCGCACCCGGCGTTTGGTGTCCTGGGCGCCCTCGCCGAGCACCGTCAGGCGCAGGAACAGCCGGCGGGCCAGCCGGCGCCGGTCGGGCGGAAGCTGGGTGTAGACACGCTCGGCGCTCTGGGCGATCGCGCCGTCGATGCCACCGGCGGCCTCGTAGGCGGCCAGGGTGAGCGTGAGCCCTCTGCGCCGGCGCCAGGTCTCCAGCAGCACGTGGGAGACGAGGGGCAGCACGCCGTTCTGGCCGGCGGCGTCGGCGACGATCCGGGCGGCCAGCGCCCCCTCGACCAGGCAGCCGGCGTCGGCGGCCGGCCGTACGACGGCCTGGCGCAGTTCTTCCACGAGCATCGGCCCGATCGGGACGTGCGCGCGGCGCAGCACCTCCAGCAGCCGGGGCTCGGCCAGGCAGTGACCGTAGAAGTCGGCGCGCACGCCGATCACCACCCGATGCCCGTCGGCGGCGCCGACCAGCAGGTCGATGAAGCGCGCCCGCTCGCCGGGATCGCGGCAGAGCGTGAAGACCTCCTCGAACTGGTCCACGATGATCAGCGT
>NZ_JBHYJD010000026.1:0-150404 GCF_042740555.1 Nonomuraea sp. NPDC059007
GTCACGGCGCCAGCCCGCGCGGCGAGTACCGGCCGGAGATGCGCGGCGACGACCTGGCCGAGAACCTCCCTGGCGGCGCCGACGTGGCCATCTGCCACTCGCTCGGCGGCCTGTCGCTGTCGCTGGCCGCCGAGCGGCTGCGACCCAAGAAGGCGATCTACTCCGATCCCGGCTTCGCCCTCGACGCCGTGCCCGCCGAGGCCACCGCCTTCATGCGCAAAATGGTCGCCACCGCCACCCAGGACAGCGTCAGGACCATGAACCCGCGCTGGTCGCAGGCCGACATCGACGCCGAGCTGGCCGGGTTCGCGTTGTTCGACCCGGCCTTCTTCGACGGCGTCAGGGGCGACTACGTGCCCGAGCGGCCCGTCGTGCCCTCGCTGGTGCAGGTGGCCGACCCCAGCTTCACCATCAACGCCGAACTCGCCGCCGAGCTGGAGCGCCGCGGCTTCGAGGTCCGCACCGTCAAGGGCGCCGGCCACTGCGTCCACCGCGACGACCTGCCCGGCTTCATGGCCTCGCTGGAGGGCTGGATCTGAGCTCGGCCACCCCCTCCAGCAGCCGCTCCACGTCGGAGCGGTCGTTGTAGTGCACCAGCCCGGCGCGCACCGCCCCGCCCGAGTCGCGCACACCCAGCGCGCCGGTCAGCTCCCAGGCGTAGTTGTGGCCGCTCCACACGTTGACCCCGCGGGCGGCCAGGTGCTCGGCCACCCGCAGGGGCGCCAGCCCCGCCACCGTGAAGTAGGCGGTGGCGGTACGGCGGGCGGGCTTGCCGTACAGCGTGACGTGCGGCATCGTCTCCAGGCCCGCCAGCATCTCGGCGAACAGCCCCAGCTCGTGCTCCTCCGCGGCGGCCATCGAGGCCAGCAGCCGCTCGCGCCGGCCGCCCGAGCTCGGCAGCAGGCCCGCCAGGTGGTCCACGGCCGCCGTCAC
This sequence comes from Nonomuraea sp. NPDC059007, assembly GCF_042740555.1. Taxonomy (NCBI): domain Bacteria; kingdom Bacillati; phylum Actinomycetota; class Actinomycetes; order Streptosporangiales; family Streptosporangiaceae; genus Nonomuraea; species Nonomuraea sp. NPDC059007. The sequence continues at coordinate 934 of NZ_JBHYJD010000026.1, forward strand.
GCCGGCGAGGTCGGCCAGCGCGGCCGTGCCCAGCTCGAACCGTTCGGGAACGGTGTCGGGCGAGGGCAGCAGCTTGTCCGGGTGCAGCGACTCCAGCGCCACCGGATCGGCGATCACCGCGCCGACGTGCGGGCCCGACCACTTGTAGGCGCTGGTGGCGTAGAAGTCGGCGCCGAGCGCGTGCACGTCGACCGGGCCGTGCGCGGTGGCGTGCACCCCGTCCACGTACGTCAGCGCCCCGGCCGCGTGCGCGATCTCGCAGATGGCCGCCACGTCAGGGCGGGTGCCCAGGATGTTGCTGGCCGCGCTGACCGCGACCAGCCGCGTACGCGGGCCCACCAGCTCGGCGAACTGGTCAACAGGCAGCTCACCGGTCACCGGGTCGATCTCGGCCCAGCGCACCCGCGCGCCCGTCTGGGTCCACGGCCGCACGTTCGCGTCGTGGTCCAGGCGGGAGACCACGACCTCGTCGCCCGGCCCGGTCAGCACCCGGGCCAGCCGGTAGGTGAGCGTGGTCATGTTGGCGCCCAGGATCACCCCGTGCGGCACGCCGCCGACCAGGTCGGCCACGGCGGCGCGGCAGGCGGCCACGATCTCGTCGGCACGGTGGCTGGCGGGGAAGGTCCCGCCCACGTTGGACAGCCCCGCCCGGTAGGCGCCGGCGATGGCGTCGATGACGGGCCGCGGGGTCTGGGTTCCGGCCGCGCCGTCGAGGTAGGCGTGGCCGTCGGAGAGGGAGGGGTAGGCGGCGCGTACCGTTTCGGGGGAGTACGTCGTGGTTGCATCTTGTCTGGGGGGAAAGGCCATGATGTCTTCATGCTCACGCTGAGGGATCTCAACCGGGCCACGCTGGCACGACAGCACCTGCTCACGCCGTTCGACGGGACGGTGGGCGAGGTGGTCGGGCGCGTGGGCGGGCTGCAGGCCCAGGAGCCGCGGCCGCCGTACCTGGGAGCGTGGGCCAGGCTCGCCCGCTTCGAGCGCGCGGACCTGCGCGCGGCGCTGCACGCGCGCACGCTGGTGCGCGCCACCCTGTGGCGTGGCACGCTCCACCTGGTGACCGCGGCCGACTTCGCCGCCTTCCGCCCGCTGCTGGACGAGGTGCTCTCCGGCGCGTTCACCAGCCGCTTCCCGGACGTCGCCGTCGACGGCGTGATCGAGGCGGCGGAGAAGATGCTGGCCGAGGACGGGCCGCTGACCTTCAACGAGATCCGGCCCCGCCTCCAGACGCTCTTCCCCGACGTCAACGACCGGGCGCTCGGCTACGCGGTGCGCATGCTCATGCCGCTCACCATGGCCCCGACCGGCGACCCGTGGGGCTTCCCGCGCGACGCCGCGTTCGGCCTGCCCGGCCTCACGCTCACGCCGGCCGCCAAGGAGGACCTCGTCACCCGGCATCTGGCCGCATTCGGCCCCGCCACCGTCGCCGACGTCCAGGCCTGGTCGGGGCTCGGCGGCCTCAAGCCCATCCTGTACGGCATGCCGCTCGACCGCCTGCGTGACGAACGCGGCAGAGAGCTGTTCGACCTGCCCGGCGCCCCGCTGCCCGGCGGCGGGGCGGAGGCGCCGGTGCGCTTCCTGCCCGACTTCGACACCCTGCTCCTCGGCCACGCCGACCGCAGTAGGGTCGTCGACCCCGCCTTCCCCGTCACCACCAAGAACCTGCGGGTGCGCGCGGTCTACCTGTCCGACGGCTTCGTGGCCGGTACCTGGCAGATCAAGCGCACGGCCCGCAAGGCGACGCTGCTGCTCTCGCCGTTCACGCCGGTCCCGCGGGAGAAACTGGAGGAGGAGGCCCTGCGGCTGCTGGCCTTCGCCGAACCCGACGCCCCCGCACTTGAAGTCGTGGAGCAAGTCTGATTGGTTCGGGGCGGAGGTGTGACCTGTGCCACAGCTGACCGCCCTGGACGCCCAGTTCCTGCATTTCGAGACCGCCACCAACGTGCCCAACATCGCCGGGCTGGCCATCCTCGAGGGCGACCTCAACCGCTCGGATCTGCAGGCCCTGCTGGAGCAGCGACTGCCGTACGTGGCGGCGCTGCGCCGCAAGCTCGCGCCGGTGCCGTTCGGGCTGGACCATCCGTACTGGGTGCAGGAGGACGACCTCGACCTCGACTACCACGTGCGCGAGATCGGCCTGCCGCCGCCGGGCGACGAACGCCAGCTCGCCGACCAGGTCTCCCGCCTGCATCCACGCCGCCTGGACCGCGGTCACCCGCTGTGGGAGATCTACCTGATCCACGGCCTGTCGGGCGGTCGCATGGGGCTCTACACCAAGATCCATCACGCGGCCGTGGACGGCGTGGGCGGCGCCGACGTGCTGGCCGCCTTACTCGATCTCACGCCGGTGCCCGCCCCGCCGCCCCAGACCGCCCCCGACCGGGACGAACCCGCGCCCGACGGGCTGGAAATGGTCGGCCGGGCACTCATCAGAATGAGCGCCAACCCGGCTCAGGCGGTGCGTTTCGCCGCGCGGGCACTGCCGCACCTGGACGAGATCCCGGTGGTGTCGTGGATCCCCGGCAGCCGGCTGGTCTCGGGGCTGGCGCGCCGCCTGGCCGGATCGGGGACGCTGCCCGAACTGCCCTCGCTGCCCGCGCCCCGCACGCCGTTCAGCGGGCCGGTCTCCGCCCACCGGCGCTTCGCCTTCGTCTCCCTGCCGCTGGACGAGATCAAGCTGGTCCGCAAGGCGAACGGCGTCACCGTCAACGACGTGGTCATGGCGGTGTGCGCGGGCGCCCTGCGGCGCTGGCTGGACGCCCACGGCGGGGTGCCGCGGATGCCGCTGGCCGCCGGGGTGCCGTTCTCGCTGCGCTCGGCGGGGGAGGAGGGGCCCGGTAACCAGGTGGCGATCATGACGGCGCCGCTGGCCGTACACGTGGAAGATCCCCTGGAACGGCTGCGGCACGTCCGTGACTCGATGCGGCGGATCAAGGACAGGTTCTCGCTCGCGCCCGCGCGCTGGCTGCGGGAGTTCAGCGAGTCGATGCCCGCCGCGCTCATGGGGCTGGCCTCGCGTTCGGCGTTCGGGCTGGTGGGGCAGACGGCGCCGCCGATCAACGTGGCGATCTCGAACGTGCCGGGCCCGCAGTTTCCCCTGTACGTGTGCGGGGCGCGGCTGCTGACCCACTACCCGGTCTCGGTGATCACCGACGTGAGCGGCGGGATCAACATCACCGCCTTCTCCTACGACGGCTCGCTGGACATCGGCGTCATCACCGACCGGCAGATGGTGCCGGACCCGTGGGAGCTGACCGGATACCTGCGCGATGCCCTCGACGAGCTGCTCAACGCGGAATGAACCTTTCCGCATTGAGTTCTAGGTTGGGTCCATGGAGCTGAGCCAGAAGGTACTCAACCGCACCACGTTGCACCGGCAGCTGCTGCTGGAGCGCGCCGGCCTGGACGCGCGGTCGGCCGTCGAACGCCTGGTCGCCGTGCAGGGCCAGGAGGCCAACGCGCCGTACATCGGGCTGTGGTCGCGCCTGGTCTCCTTCACCCAGGACGACCTGACCTCCCTGCTGTACGGCAAGCAGGTCGTGCGCGGCACCATGCTCCGCGCCACCCAGCACCTGGCCGTCTCCGACGACTACCTCTGGCTGCGGCCGCTGATGCAGGTCCCGATGAGCCGGGCGCGGCAGGCCGCCTTCGGCAAGTCCATGCGGGAGGTGGATCTGGAGGAACTGGTCAAGCTGGCCCGCGAGCACCTGACCGGGCAGACGCTGACCCGGCCGCAGCTACGCGACCTGCTGGCCGTGCGCTGGCCGGAGGTGGAGCCGTCCGGGCTGGGCTGGTCGGCGCAGTCGTTGCTGCCGATCATCCACACGCCGCCGAACGGGACCTGGAACCGGGGCGGGGCCACGCCGTTCACGCTGGCGGAGGAGTGGCTGGGCCGCGCGCTGGAGTCGTCGCCGCCGGTGGAGCGTCTGGTGACGCGGTATCTGGCCGCCTACGGCCCGGCCGGCGTGATGGACGTCCAGGCGTGGTCGGGCCTGACCAGGCTGAAGCCGGTGATGGAGGCGATGGACCTGGCAAAGTATCGCGATATTTCCGGCAAAGTTCTCTATGACCTGCCGGAGGCGCCGCTGGTCCCGGCCGACACCCCGGCGCCGGTGCGGTTCCTGCCCTGGTTCGACAACCTCATGGTGGCCTTCGCCGACCGGCGCCGCATGATGACCGACGAGCAGCGCAAGGCGATCTGCGTCGGCTCGATCATCTACCCCACCTTCCTCGTCGACGGAACCACCGGCGGTATGTGGGACTTCAAGGACGGAGCCCTGGTCATGGTGCCCTTCTCGCCGCTGCCGGAGGCGGCTCGGGCCGAGCTGGCCGAGGAGGGCGCGCGCCTGCTGGCCTTCGCCGGTCACGAGGGCGGGGCGATCGAGTGGCGGGCCCCCGGAACCTCGATGCCGATCTAGGTCCCCCATCGCCGAAACCGTCGTTTATGTCAAGAGCCTCAGCTGATGGAGCTTTGTTCGCCCCGGCGTTGGGTAGCGTGAAAGAGGCAGCCTCACCTCAGCATCCCCATCTAAAAATTTTAGGTCGGTCCTTATTTTAGGTTGACACTATGCTCGTGTCGACCTAAAGTTGGGCGCGTCCTAAGTTTGGAGAAGGGTCCCTCTTGCCTCTAGTCACCGCGTCACCGACGAAGCCGGCCCACCGAAGCGAGGAGAGCGTCTTGTCCGAAGTAGCAGAGCTTCCCGTCCTGGACGACAGCGCCCCGGGCACCGGCGACTCGGTCAAGGCGTACCTGAAGGAGATCGGCCGCGTCCCCCTGCTCACCGCCGAGCAGGAGATCGAGCTGGCCAAGCGCATCGAGGCCGGCCTGTTCGCCCGCGAACGGCTCGACACCGAGACCGACCTCCCCCTCGACCTGCGGGCCGACCTGGAATGGGTCGCCGAGGACGGCCTGCGCGCCAAGGAGCGCATGCTGGAGGCCAACCTGCGCCTGGTCGTCTCCATCGCCAAGCGCTACACCGGCCGCGGCATGCTCTTCCTCGACCTCATCCAGGAGGGCAACCTCGGCCTCATCCGCACCATCGAGAAGTTCGACTACCGCCTGGGCTTCAAGTTCTCCACCTACGCCACCTGGTGGATCAAGCAGGCCATCACCCGTGCCATGGCCGACCAGGCCCGTACCATCCGCATCCCCGTGCACATGGTCGAACTGATCAACAAGGTCGCCCGGGTCCAGCGGCGCATGCAGATCGAACTCGGCCGCGAGCCCACGCCGGAAGAACTCGCCCCCGAGGTCGAGATCACGCCCGAGCGCGTGGTCGAGGTCCAGTCGTACAGCCGCGAGCCCATCTCCCTGCACCTCCCGCTCGGTGAGGAGGGCGACAGCGAGTTCGGCGACCTCATCGAGGACACCGAGGCGGTCTCACCGGCCGACGCGGTCTCGTTCACGCTCATGCAGCAGCAGCTCCGGTCGCTGCTGGACGACCTGACCGAGCGCGAGGCGGGCGTCATCACCATGCGGTACGGCCTGGCCGACGGCAAGCCCATGACCCTCGACGAGATCGGCAAGGTGTACGGGGTGACCCGCGAGCGCATCCGCCAGATCGAGTCCAAGACCATGTCCAAACTCCGCCACCCCTCCCGCGCCCTGGCCCTGCGCGACTACCTCAGCTAGCTCGGCCGCCTGCCGACGGCCGGGGCGGAAAATGGGCTGCTTCCCAGGTGGGCGGTCGGTTAGGGTCCGTGCGGTGAGAGACCTGCGCGCGCTGCCCAAGGCACACCTGCACGTACACCTGGAGAGCACGGTCCGCCCCGGAACCTCGGAGGAGCTCGGCGGCCCCGCCGGGCGCGGCGGCCCGTTCGCCACCTTCCGCGACTTCGCCGACCACCGTGCCCAGGTCAGGCAGCGCCTGGTCGAACCCGAGCACTTCCGCCGCATAGCCAGGGAGTTCTGCGAGGACGAGGCGGCCCAGGGAACCCGTTACGCGGAGGTGAGCTTCACCGCGGCCGCCCACGGCGAACGGCTCGGCCGCCCGGAGATGCCACTGGAGTCCGTCCTGGAGGGCCTGGCCGAGGGCCGCCGGTACGGCATCGAGTGCCGGGTGATCCTCGACCACTCCCGCCGCCGCCCCGTCGAACGCCTCTGGAAAACCCTCAAACTTGCCCAAAGCCACCCCGAGGTCGTCGCCATCGGCCTGGCCGGCGACGAGGAGTACCCGCTGGCCCCCTTCACCGAGGTCATCGACGCCGCCCACGCCTCCGGCCTCCGCCTGGTCCACCACGCCGGCGAGTCCGCGGGCCCGGACAGCATCCGCGCCGCCCTGGGCCCCGGCCGCACCGCCCGCCTCGGCCACGGCATCCGCATCCTGGACGACCCGGACCTCACCGCGCGGGTGGCCGCCGCCGGCATCGCGCTGGAGGTCTGCCCGAGCTCGAACGTCCTGCTCAAACTGGTCCCCTCCCTCCCCGAACACCCCCTGCCCCGCCTCCTCGACGCCGGCCTGACGGTGACGATCAACACCGACGGGGAGACGGACCTGGCCGCCGAGTACGAGCGCCTGCGCGAGGTGTTCGGGTACGGCGACGCCGTCCTGGCCGGTCTCGCCAGAAACGCGGTGAACGCCTCCTTCGCCCCGGCCGCCCTCAAGCACCGCCTGAACACCGACATCACCACCTGGCTGACCGCAGCCGAGTAACCGCGGCCAGCCGTACCCTCGCCCGGACCCCGTCACCGAACCGCCGAATCGAACGCCAGGCCGCTGCGCCCTTCGCCCCGGCCGACGCTGACACGGCGGGTGGTCCACAGCTCGTACGATCCGTCGCTCGGGCGCGGCACAGCCGAAGCGCGACAGCGCCCCACGCACCAGCTCCACCCGCGCGTACCCCCTGAGTACGCGGCAGGTACGGAATCCACGAATCCGGCGGTGAGACGTCGCAGCCCCGCGAGCTCGGCCGGTGGCGCGTAACGCGGATGGAACCCGCCGGCCACCAGGGCGAAGCTCGCCCCGTCCCCGAAGCGCAGCAGAACCCCGACCTCGCCGCTGACGCCGAAGAAGCCGAAGCGGGAACCGGTCAGGGTGGCGATGACCAGGACCCGGTCGCCGCTGAACTCGCCGTACACCTCCGCGCACAGGTCGATCAGCGGGAGCTGCGGCGAGGGCACGGCCATGCGCATGCGGCCGAGAAGGATCACCTTCGGGTCACGCAGCGAGAGGATGAGCGCGAGGTCGGCGGAGCGGTTCGGCCGGGGGAGCGGCCCCCAGGGCGGTGGCCTGTGCTTCGGCGGCTGCGAGATCTCCGGCCACGCATGCCTCCCCTCGTACTGTGAGTAGTCATATCACTACTCAATGTTGTAGCCGCTTCATGACGTGGGAGGGTCTGGCGATCATGGCGTTTACCGGGCAGGCCGGGTAGGGCACCACGGTGGTGGAGACGCCGCCGCCCCATCAATTCTCGGTGCGGACACCCAGCGCGTGATGCCGAAGCGCACCGGTAGGAAGATCGGAACGCCCTGTTCTTTGCCTGGCCAACTCCCCGAACTTCTCGAACAGCTCGGGCGCGGCCTTACCCAGCAGGATCGTACGGATCACCAGTTCCACCATGAGGCCGTCATACTCGTGGTCGACCGTGTCCGTGCCAGTCCGGTGGCGCTCCGGATCGGATTCCACCACACCCTCGGCAATACGCCGGCCGCCACCCTCGACCGCGGCAAAAGAGACCTCATAGATTCCATGACCAGTCCAGCTACGGTGCAGGAACAGCACGTCATTCTCCATGAAGATGTTCCATTTCTCATCCATGCCACGAGCCCGGTATCCCAGCTTGATGCGCGTCCACTCCCCATCCGCCCAGATCGCGGACGGCAGAACCACCATCGGCCGAGGCTGGGAGATCGGCAACAACGCACCTGAGAAAGAGGCCTTGGAAACGCTCTCTGTGGCAGACATGAGGAAAGAGTAAGCACAGGCCGTACCAACAAACGTGTCTTCAGGGTCGATCACAACGGCACAGCGCCGTCAACGACGGTGTCAGCCGCGGTTCATCCACGGTCGACCCCGCCGGGAGCCGTTGCCGGTGACCGTCAGGTGAGTATCTTCTGGCGTGTCGCGATGGCCACGACGACACGCTCGGAGCGTAGCTGTGCTGGAAGAGCGGATCCTATCGAGCGTGCGTGCCGGAGCCCGCCCGCGAGAGCGTCTTCGCGGGTTAGGCCGCCGCCCGCACCACGACCTTGGCGGACACGGTACGCGCCCCGCTGTCACCCCATGGCCTGGACCTCGACCTGGTCACCAGCGGCGTTCGCGGTGTCGGGGCGTCATGCTCGCGCTGGTCTGGCAACCCTCTTCGCGGCCCCGGCCGGGGAAGCCGCCTGGACGGGAGCTTCCACGCGGGCCGGTACGGCGCGAGGTCGCGGCAGCGGTAGGCGGGCCGGGTGGTCGCGCGGGTGGGATCAGGAAGGTGTCGCCGCGTGAAGGGCGGCCGCGACCTGCCCCTGGGTGGTGAACCGGTCGCCGAAACGGTCAGGGCGCCAGTGGTCCAGGGGCGTGCCGTGGGTGATGTGGTCGGCCAGGGCCTTGCCGTACCCCGGGCCGTAGGTGATGCCGGCCTCGTTGTCGCCGGCGAGCACATAGGCGCCCTCCACACCGGGGACCGGGCCGATCAGCGCCCGGGAATCGGGGGTGTAGCAGGGGGCGCCGTGCTTGATCCTCAGCCTCGACCGCCGCGCCAGGGCCGGCATCACGGACTCGCCCGCGCCGGCGATCCGCAGGATCTCCAGAACGCCGTCGATGGGCAACTCGTCCAGGCGGTCGGGGACGTCCGCGTCGATCAGTACGTCGCGGGGGAAGGTCGAGTACGTCCCGCCCCACAGCAGGCCGCCCTCGTGCTCGCGTACCCACAGCAGGGTGCCGTCGCCGGGAACCAGGCCAGCCAGGAAGATCAGGGGGAGTGTGCCGGGAATGTCCAGCGGTTCGGTGGTCACCCGCGAGGTGACCTGTGGGGCTACGGGCAGGAAGAAGCCCAGGTCACGAGTGAGCGCGCCGCTCCAGACGCCGGCGGCGACGACCACCGCGCCGCAGGCGACGGCCCCGGTGGCCGTCTCGACCGCGCGTACCCGCCCCTTGGTGGTGGAGATCGCGGTGACCGGGCGCCGGGTCTCGAGCCGGCCGCCGGCGGCGCGGAAGCGCCGTGCCAGCGCCGCGGCCACCTTCGGCGCGTGGACCTGGCCGCCGACGGTGTCCAGCAGCCCACCGTGCAGGCCGTCCGCGCGTATCGTGCCGCCGGTCAGGCGTTCGACCTCGGCGGGTGGCACCGGCCGGCCCGCCTGCCAGGCGGTGAGCTCCTGCCATGTCGCTTCGTCGGCGGCCACGTACACCATGCCGTCGGCCCGGTAGCCGATGCCGTCGCCCTCCTCGTGCAGGCGGGCGTAGAAGGCGCGGCCGTAGTCGGCGGCGGCGCTCTCCTGTTCGTACGGCGTCCAGTCGCCGAGGAACCCGCCGCCGGCGGCGGTGGTTCCCTCGCCGATCCCGTCGCGTTCCATGAGCCAGACGTCACCGGCGCCTGCTTCGAGCAGGTGCACCGCCAGCGCGAGCCCCATGACACCGCCGCCGATCACGGCGATGTCGCAGCGGTCAGCCATCATCTGTTCTCCTGTGTCCCGGCGCAGCTCAGCGTGTGCGCAAAGGTGAAAGGTGAGCTTCCCGGATCCAGGGAGTACGGCGAGGCTAGCCGAAAGAAGGATCTATACGCCTATGGAAATTTTGACCGCGTCGACGTGCTCCGGACGCCACCCGGTCCGTGCCTGGCGCGTCCCTTGTTGCGGCGATGTTGCGGGAGTCAGTGCTCAGCCGAAACAGGTCAGTGTGTTCCTGAGACGATGACAGGCGTGGCCACTGCCCCGGACCCGCCCCGCGTTCGCGGCCGCCTGATCGTCATCGCGGCCGGTCCCATCGCCGGAGTCGCGGCCGGAGCACCGACCAACCTGCTCACCACGAGCTGGAACCGGTGGCTGTTCGGCGGCCTGGCCTGCCTGGCCAGCGTGGGCACGCTGATGGCTCTGCCTCATGCCGGTTCGTCATCACCCCGTGCCGAGGAATCCTCCGGCTACGGCTCCCCGCTGCCGGACCCGTCCAGCACCCGGGTCTTCGTCGGCCGGCGCATGAGCTGAGCCGTCTCACGAGCTCGGAACGACACTGGCCACCGCCTGATGACACCACTCCCAATGATGCTAATGTTGCTAGCACCATGTTGCTTATTCTCGGCCTCCCTGATCCATGTCCGCGCCAAGGCCGTCTTGTATGCCCCGCGCGTCGAGGGGCTCGTGGATTTTCCGTCGCGGGTGGGGAGTCAGAGCCGCCGACGAGCGCGCGCAGCCGCTGCTCCCCGCCGCGCGCCTTCCTGCTCGCCGCCCCGCACGAGTCCGCGACGCCCCAACCCCGTTAGTCCGCAGGATGGAGGATTGCCTTGACCGCACGACGTCTTGCCTTACTCGTCGCGCTCCCCTGGGGCGTTCTCGTCGGCTCGATTGCGCCGATCACGCCCTGGTTGGTCCATGACCGCCTACCCGACCCGATCGCCACCCATTGGGGGCTCAACGGGGCCCCCGATCGCTACGCGTTCCTTGCCGATCGCACGTTCATGCTGGATCTCGTCCTGCTCTGGGTGCTGCCGTGGCTGCTTCTGGTCGCCACCGCGCTGCACGGCAAGGTGTTGTCCACCAGGAAGGGGCGGATGCTGTGGTGGGGAGCCCTGTTCGGGGTCGCCCCCTTCGCCCTGCTGATCAACCTGAGCACTCTCCTCGCCAACCTCGACGTACCCACGTGGCGGCAGGCCCGAATGCCCGGCTTCCTGATCCTTCTCGTCCTCGTCCTGCCGTTGGGGGTGGGACTGCTGGCGGCCTGGCTCGGGCGAGGCTCCCCGGACCCACGTCCTGCGCCGGCCAGTGAGCCGCCGAAGTACACCCTGCTGTCCGGCCAGCGGATCGTCTGGGTCGCCCGGACGACCAACAGGGCCCTCCTGGCCGCGTCCGTGATCTTGACAGTCGTCTCCGCGGCCCTCGCCGTCTGGATGCTCGGCGATGCCGCAGAGCTCGTGGCGGTGCTCATGTTGAGCCTCATCAGCGTGACCCTGCTTGGAGTAGGGCTGTCGTCCGTGCGGGTCAGGGTTACGTCGCATGGCGTCGTGATCGGGTTCGGGCCTCTTGCCTGGCCACAGCGGCGTATCGCCCTGTCGGTGATCGAGCGCGCCTGGGCTGAGCGACGCAGCCCCTCGTCCGTTGGCGGCTGGGGCCTGCGCGGCTCGACGATCATGCTTCGGGGTGGTGACTGCCTGGTCATCGACTACCGCTCCGGCGGCCAGCTCGCGGTCAGCATCGACGACGCCGAACGCGGCGCCTCCCTCATCAACGCCCTGGTGTCGAAACAGACGGCCTGATCCTCTGGGCGCCGTCTGGGCTGAACTGTCGGCGTCGATCCACCACCCCAGGCCGTAATCCGGCCACCCCGGGGCAACCGACTCGGCGAAGCCGGCCCCCGGGAGCCGTGAGTGATCTTCCCGTCCATGACGTCCCGGCTGCCACGGTGGCCGGGTGGAACAACTGGCGCTGCTCGAACGCCTGGGCGCCGGAGCCGCGCAGCTGCCTGGCCCCCACGAGCATGTCAGTGTGCTGTTCGCCGGCGAGGACTTCGCCGCCCAGGTGGCCGCGGTGGTCAGACCATCCGTCGGCGCTGATCGGCGCCCCTTCCGGTACTCTCTCCCGTGATCATCCGCCTGGCGCGAGAGGCCGCCCATGTTTCGTGCCCTGGCCATCTTGGCCGCCACCGCACCGCAGTTCTTATCCATCCTGATGCTCGAAGACTGCGGCTACTTCGCGTACGAGGTGATGGAGCCGAGCCCGCTGGAGATCGTCGTCTGGCTGACCGCCGGATACGCATCGACGCTGCTGCCCATCGTGCTGGCGTTCCTCGCGCTCTGGGCGCCTCGTCGGTTCCCGAAAGCCGGTGCGATCTGCGCTGCGGTGACGTTGGTGCTCAACGCGCTGACCCTTGTCCTCCCTGACACCACCCCCTGCGGCCAGAAGAGCAGCGTGTGGATCGTGCTGGCCTGCCACGCGGTCGCCGCCACCGCCCTGCTGCGGACCCGCCCCGGCCCCCAACTGCCGAGACCGCGGGCGGCCGTCTGGAGCGCCGTCGTGCTCCTGGTACTCGGCCGGGCCTTGGCCAGGAACTTCTCCTCCGACGGCATCGTCGGCTGCTGGGCGGACCTGAAGGGCACCTGGGCTCTGACCGCCTTACATCTCGACACTGCCGAGGCCCTCTACATCTGGGTCGGCCTGGCTGCCATCGGGGCCGTGCTGGCCCCGCATCCGAGCGCGCCGTTCGTCGGACTGGCGCTGCTGGTGCCCGCCTTGTTCCACCCGGTCGCCTGGTTGCTGTCGTCCGCGCCGCTCGACTGCTCCAGCCCTTGGGGGCTGTTCGGCTGGCCCCACCTGATCGCGGGGGCGCTGGCTCTGCTCTCCCAGGTGCCTGTGCCAGGGCGAGGCGGCCCCGGCCTGCCCTCGGAGCGGGAGCCTGCCCGGCCACACTCTCCGTAGATGGCCCGAAGTCGCCATCTGTGGTATCGCCGACCTGCGTGCTTCGAGCCCTTCCGTCTATCATGATCATTGGCTGGGTGGCCTGCGTGACCGGCAACGGGGTCGTTGGGAAGAAGCGGTTATGGCTGGTGGCTTCCGCGCTGAGACTCATGCTACGGATCAGCTTGTGGAGCCAACCCCCCCGGTGGGGGCGAGAGGGCGAGACTAATGACATGGGACTGGTCAACGGTGCGAACGTCCGCAGGGGGGTCGGAGGAGATCCCGGCAACCCTGGAGAGGCTACTGACCGGAGCCGCGGCCGAGCGAGATGCGGCATTCGATCGCATCTACACAGCCGTTGTGAATCAAGGCGACCTCGAGACGGCCGCTGCCCCGGTAGCGGACCGGATTCTTGAGGAACTGAGACTTCGCGGATCTGTTTCCGAATTCGGCTGGCTCATGCTCAACGTCATCTTCGGGGGAGCTGGATACGGGAAGAAGGTACTTGTGGACGGGTCCGAGACGGACCTGGAGAGCTATTGTCGGCAAACGGTGATGGCGAGCCTGCCGATGATCGGTCCCGCGGCCGCGGCGGCCGATGGGGAGACCTTCAGATATCTGACTCTGCTGCTGCGCAAGGTGGGTGAGTACTCACCGGAGGCCATCGCCATTCTGGAACGGGAAGTGCGGGTCTCCTCCGGAGAACGCCTGGTGGCGGCGAGCGATGGGCTGGAGGTGGCTCGCGAGCTTGCGGCAGAACGCGCGGCCGATGGGTGAGCCGCACCCCGAGCCGTCTCCTCACCGCTCATCCACCGAATCCTGCTCTGACCTGCGCCTCCTTGTGGAAGTCCCACGGCCGGCAGCGTCTCGACCTGGACACGTTCCGGGGCAGGCTTGGCGTGGATCCGCTGCTTCGCGTGCTGTGAGGCGGTGCCTGTCCCAGTGAGGTAGCCGAGAATCAGGTCGGTCAGCTCCGGTTCGGGGGCGGGTGATGTCGGGGTCCGTCACCGGAGTGAACAGGATGGACTTGATATCGGGCGGGGGGCCGGGGGCTTCGTCGTCGGGTTCGCTCGGTTCTTCGACCGCCCCGGCCTTGCCGCGCATCAGCGGGATGGCGGCGTAGGCCAGCGCGATGCCGCCGGTGGTGGTGAGCGCGGCGGTGCTGATGCCCAGCAGTTTGAGGAGTGGCTCGCCTATCCAGAGGGCGGTCAGTACGAAGACGGCGACGTTGAGGGCTAGCTGTTCTGTCCTGAGAGGTTAGGTACGCGCTGCCAGATCGGCAAGGCCACGAGGCGAGTCCGTGGCGCCGCGTAGGCAGCCCCGTCGCCCGTCACAGGAGCGTCAGTGCCTTGGCCACGCCCGGGTCGCGCTCGGTGGCCAGGTCGAGGGCGGTCATGGGGGCGTAGTGGTCGACCGGCACGCCGATCGTGTCGATGGTTTCGCGGGCGGGCCCGAGGTGCCGGACCTTGGGCAGCAGCAGGATGCTGCCGTCGTTGAGGAGGTAGCCTTCGGCGGGGCCCGAGACGGCTCCGGCGGTGCGGGTTCCGATGAGGGTGCCCAGGTTGTTGTCCTTGACGGCCGCGCTGAAGTCCTCGCAGGCCGAGGCGCATCCCCGGTCGGTGAGGACGATGAGGCGCGAGCCGAGCAACGCGACGGTGTCGTCGGTCCGGTTGGGCACGCAGTCGCCCTTGAGCGGGCAGAAGTAGCTGGTGACCTTGCCGTGCGCGAACGCGCCGAGCAGCCGCGTCACCTCGCGGGGCGACCCGCCGCCGTTGCCGCGCAGATCGAGGACCACCGCTTTCGGCTTACCCTGCAGCTTGGCGATGACCTGGTCGGCGGCGCCGTCGAAGAATCCGGGCAGCTGGACGTAGACGGCGCCGCCGGGAAGCGTCTTCGATGTCACTGCCGGAGGCCGCCTCGTGATGGGCCCCTCCCTGAGGTCGATGGTACGGGTCCGTCCCGTCGTGGGGCGCCTGAGCGTGAGCTTGACCGGGTTGGTGGCGAAGGCTTGGACGATGCTCTGGTTCACGGTGGTCCCGATGAACGCCGGTACGCCGTTGGCCTTGACGATGATGTCACCTGGTCTGATGCCGGCCTTGGCGGCGGGGCTGCCGGGCAGGACGCTGGTGATGAACAACGGCGGCTTGGCCGCCGGGTCGAGTTGCTGGCCCTGCCGGGCTGATATGCCCACGATGCCCGTTCCGGTCGGCCCGCCGTCCGATGAGGGAGTCGGCCTGACCCAGCGGGCGTGGTTGTCGTGCAGTCCGGCAACCATTGCGGTGATCGCGGCGCGCAGCGCGGACACGTCACCGGCGCCGAGGACTTTCGCGAAGGCGGCCCAGTCGGTGGCGCGATTCCCGGTCAGCTCGGGCAGCCGGAGGTCGGCCCGATCGGCGTCGCGCCGCATCAGGTCCTGGGTGTAGGCGGCGAAGGCGCTCTTCAGCAGTGCCTTCGGCTCCATGACCGGACCGCTGTAGTAGTTGTCCAGCACGCAGAAGTACGCCTGCCGGAGTGTGTTCACCGAGGTCGGCGGCGCCGATTTCGGAGGTGGCGCGGTGGCGGCGGTGCAGCGCTCGCCTGACGTGGTGGCCGGTGCGGACATGGAACAGGCCGCCATCAGGATAGCGGCGCAGAGGGTTTTGATCATGGCCGCCATGGTGGCCGGAGGCGGGTTGCACGGTCGTGAACGGATCGTTAACGCCCTTGTTACCCCTGTTCGGGGACGAACGTCGGCACGCTGGTGGCCGAGGACGAACGCGACCCGGCCGATCTCGTGGTGCCGGCGTCGCCACCCATGGCCGTCGACGTGGCGTACGACGGGGTCGCAGATGCACACGGTGGTCCGGGTCCTGGTCAGCCGCCAGCGGGCCAAGCTGGGCAACCCGCCGTGCGTCCAGACGGTTCCCGGTGCCGGATACCTGCTGTGACGACGATCCGGGTTCGGCTCACGGAGTTCTACTCCGGGCTGTTCCTGCTGACCTCGATCGTGTTGCTGGTCACGGTCAACCTCCTGCCGCGCCACACGCTGGACGCGCGGATCGCCCGGCTGCCCGAGGGAGCGGTGGAGCCGACGCGGGGGGTGCCGGGCGATCGGCCGCCGCTGCCGCAGTTGCCCGAGCTGGTTGGCGTCGTGCATGCCGCTCGGCACCGAGCCGTCGGGCAGGTAGAGGCCGAGTGTCAGCCCTTCGCGCCGCATGAGACCGGCGGGCGCCCAGACCAGTTCCGTGGCGAAGCCGGTGACGTCCAGGGTGGCGGCCAGGAGTTTCTTGGTCGTGAGGGCGCGGGGTCTGCCGATGGCGGTGTAGGCGCCGCCCAGGCCGCGCTCGGCCGCGCGCAGTAGCCAGTCGGCCAGGTCACGTACGTCGATGTACTGCAGCCGCGCGTCGGCGGGGCCCGGGGCGAGCACGCGGCCGCCTTCATGGGGTTTCCTTTGTAAGCCGCATACCGTCGGCGGCCGGGACGTCGGTGGGCAAGGGCGGGGCGCTCGCCGTACAAACGACTGAGGAAGGTCATCGGGTCGGCTCCTGGGGTCGGCGAACGCTGCTCGCCGACCAGGCTTCCCGGCACATCATCGAGTCCCCTCCCGGAGGAGAGGCCGATACACAGAATATAGCGATATTTCAGAAATTTCTAAAGGGTCAGTTTTTCGATAGCCTGTCTCGTGAGAGGGAGGCGTACGTGAACGACAGGTTCGAAGAGTGGCAGGCGGCGGAACGGCTGGCCCTGACGTTGATCGAGGGTGGGCTGCAGCGGATGGCGGCGCGGACCCTGGCGGTCTTCCTGTTCACCGACCAGGAGAGTGTCACCGCGGGTGAGATCGCCGACCGGTTGGAGGCCAGCGCGGGCTCGGTCTCCGGCGCGGTGAAGTCGTTGCTGTCGGTCGGGCTGATCGAACGCCTGCCGGCCCCGGGCAGCCGCCGCGAGCACTACCGGCTGCGCGAGGACGCCTGGGCCATCTTGTTCACCAGCCAGAACACGGTCATCGAGACCATGCTCGGCGCGGCCCGGTCCGGGATCGCGGTCACCAACGCCGAGGATCCCGCCCACCGGCGGCTCACCCAGATGCGCGACTTCTATGAGTTCCTGCTGGCCGAGCTGCCCGACCTGCTGCAGCGCTGGCACCAGCACCAGCGACGTCGGCCGGCCGCCCGTGACGCTCGTTGACGGATTTTTGGTAAATTAACGCACCTGGAACGCCGGGAAGTCTGGTCGGCAGCCTCGTGGTGCTGCCGCCGTTGCTGTACGCGGCCGGCGAGGAGCTGTCCTGGCCCGAGCTCAAACGCCTGTTCCGGATCGCGGTCGCTACGGCCGTGGCGGGCAGCGCGGCCGGATGGAGCGGGGTCGCGATCGACTTCGGCCGCCTGGCCGGCGGCGGAGCCGTGGTCGGCGCCGTGGTTGCGGCCGGCGTGTCCTTCGTCCGGCGGCGCACCGAGGATCCCGTCCTGGAGAGCGTCATCGCCTTGGTCACCGCCTACCTGGCCTACGTGCTGGCCGAGGCCGTACACGGCTCGGGCGTGACCGCGGTGGTGATGGCCTCGGTGATCCTCGGCGTCAAGCACCACGAGCTCACCAACTCAGGAATCCGGCTGCAGCTCACCGCCGTCTACGGGACCTTGATCTTTGTGCTGCAGAGCGTGGTCTTCAGCCTCATCGGGCTGCAACTGCCCAGCCAGACGCTGGCCGCGGCGCTGTGCTCGCCGTGCAGAGCGCAGCACTCGGCCGGTTGTATGCCATCGGCGAGGTCGGCGAGGACACCCGCCGCCGCCTCCAGCGCTACCTGGACCGGCAGGACCTGCGCTACGCCGAGGAGTAGGCGACGGCTTCGTATGACGATGAAAGCCGCGAGAGATCATGACCGGTGTCCGGCGTTCCGTTCGTCCTGGTTCTGTTGCCACTGCTCCATGACCTGTCCGAGGGTCGCGTTCACCAGGAGCAGGAAGTCGGCGGAGGTGGCGAAGCGGGCGCCGGCCGGGGTCGCGGTCCCGAGGATCTCCGCCGCGCGCTGCGAGGTGGCGGCCAGGGTCTCGTTCATCTGAAGGGCCGCGAGGGTGGAGCGGACCCAGAGGTCGTCGTC
Organism: Nonomuraea sp. NPDC059007; assembly: GCF_042740555.1. Classification (NCBI taxonomy): domain Bacteria; kingdom Bacillati; phylum Actinomycetota; class Actinomycetes; order Streptosporangiales; family Streptosporangiaceae; genus Nonomuraea; species Nonomuraea sp. NPDC059007. Next base: position 18,534 of record NZ_JBHYJD010000026.1, read on the forward strand.
GACGACGTAGCGTTCGCGGCGCCCGCCGGGAGTTCGTTCCCGCTTGATGAGTCCCTGCTGCTCCAGGAGGGTGATGGTCTGTGAGATCGACGCGGGGCTGACCTGAAGCCGCTGGACCAGGTCGGCGGCGGTGAGGTTGCCGGAATCCGTGACGTGCAGGCAGGCCAGTGCCCTGGCCGCCATCCGGGGCATCCCCTGCTGCTCAAGGAGCGTGGCGAAGGATTGCGTGACGTCCTGGACCGCCTGGGGGTCGCGCCCGTGGCTGCTGTCGCCAATCGGCGGCGCCGGAGGCTTGGGCTGCCGGTGCCGGCGCGCACGCTGCCGGGTGGCCTCCTGTGCCCGCTGCGCGCGGTAGTCGTCGGGTCCGCCGTTGCGGGTGACCTCCCGCATGATGGTTGAGCCCGGCCGCCCGAGACGCCGGCCGATCTCGGTGTATCCGAGCCCTTCGGCCAGTCCCGTGGCGATGTGCCGGCGGTCCTCATCGGTGAGCCTGTCTCCGGGCATCGGTGCTCGTCTCCCATCTGCCGACGTGCGCACAGTATGCATTCATTCGCAGTTCATTGCAACACAATTCTTGATCATCCATTGCAATCAGTGTCATGCTCATTGCAGTACTGGCTCATTGAGTGCTTTTGAGCAGGCTAATTGACTTCCCGAGAGTGTTGACTCATTTATGAATGCAATGTACCGTCACAGACGTTCAGCAATGCATGAACAGTCGGCCCGGTGGAGGATCTGCAGCTTCCCCACACAACGGCTCGAACGACTCCACGCAGGAGGCAGATCACCATGTCCAACACCACATTCGGCGGTCGCACCACGGTCGAAGCGATTCAGCGGCACCTGATGCACTTCGTGCCGACCGACGCCGACAGCGACGCCTCAAGGTTCGAAGACCTCGCCGCCCTGTTCGAACAGGCCGCGGCAGCCGGAACGCCGATCCGCGAGATCGTCGGCCGGAACCCGGTGAAGTTCGCCGAGGCGTTCGCCCGAAACTACACCGACGGCGGCTACGTCCCAGCCCGTGCGCGGAAGCGATTGACCGACGCCATCGAGCGCGCCGCCGGCTGAGGACCGTCGGACGCCGGGACTCTGGAAGTAAGGACATTTGTGATGGGACACAGCAACAGCGGCTTCTCCAAGACCGGGCTGGACAGACTGCGCGAGGTGCTGGCCGGGCATGTCGAGTCCGGGAAGATTCCCGGACTCGTCGCCCTGGTCAGCCGAGGCGAGGAGACACACGTCGAAACGATCGGGACGATGCGCCATGACGGTGGCGCGCCGATGCGCCGCGACACCATCTTCCGGATGGCCTCCACGTCCAAGCCGGTCGCGGTGTCGGCGACGATGGTCCTGCTGGATGAGTGCCGGCTGCGGCTGGACGACACGGTGGACGCGTGGTTGCCCGAACTCGCCGACCGGCAGGTGCTGACGCGGCCCGACGGCCCGCTGGAAGAGACCGTGCCGGCGCGGCGGCCGATCACCGTACGCGACCTGCTCACCTCCACCTGCGGACTCGGACTGGACATGGCGGCGAAGACAGCCCCGATCATGGGCGCGTTCTTCGAGCGGGGGGTCTACGGCCAGGAGGACGGATGGCTGCTGCCGGGCTCGGACCCCGACGAGTGGATGCGCCGCCTGGGCACGCTCCCGCTGATGCACCAGCCCGGCGAGCGGTGGCTGTACAACCTCAGCGACGACGTGCTCGGCGTGCTGGTCGCCCGGGTCACCGGACAGCCGTTCGAGACGTTCCTGCGCGAGCGCATCTTCGAGCCGCTGGGCATGACCGACACCGGCTTCCACGTGCCCGCCGACAAGATCCACCGGTTCCCGCCGCTGTACGCCCCCGACTGGCAGACCGGCGCGTTCAATGTGGAAGACCCGGCCGAAGGCGGACACCACAGCCGGCCTCCGGCGTTCCCGTCCAGCGGCGGCGGGCTGGACTCCACCGCAGACGACTACCACGCCTACTACCGGATGCTGCTCAACGGCGGCACGCACGACGGCCGGCAGATCCTGTCCCGGCCCGCCGTCGAGCTGATGACCACCAACCAACTCCCGCCCGCGCAGCAGGCCGCCCGAATGGCCTGGGCCCGCGACAACCTCCACATGGGTTACGGCCTGGGACAGCACGGCGGGTGGGGCTTCGGGATGGCGGTGCGCACCTACCGCAGCGACTACGCGCCCGTCGGCCAGTTCGGCTGGGACGGCGGAGCCGGCACCACCACCTACGCCGACCCCGGCAACGACCTCGTCGGCATCCTGCTCACCCAGACCGGCATGTCCACCCCCGACTCGGCCATGGCCATCCACGACTTCTGGACCACCCTCTACCAGGCCATCGACAACTGACCCACCTACCTGGTCGAGATCGCTCCGGCCTTCGACGCCACCACGTGCGGCTCGCGGTTCGGCGTAACGGGGACTGGTGTCGGCGCGGGGGCCTTTGTCCGAGCCGACACGGCGGGGGAACCTCCGGTGCCGGCTATGTCGAGGTGCGGCGTCAAGACACCGCAACCCCTACACGATCAGGTCGGCACCTGCGGCTTGTTGTAAGGGCGGGGGCGACGGTCGAGGGCGAAGAGAAGCTCCAGCAGAAACCGGATGCTGCCGGCGGCGAGCGCTGTCGAGGCTCATGTGGTGAGCAGGAAGCCGGTCAGCAGTGGCGCCAGCACGTGCGGTGCGGCGACGTGGGGCTGGCCGGGCATGACCTGGTGATGTCCGTCGGGCATGGCGGTGGCGAGCTGGGCGCCGGTTTCGATCATCCATGGGAAGCTGTCGCCGCCGCACAGCAGCAGGGTGGGGATGGCCACGGTGGCGGCCTGTTCTGCCGGGGTGGCGCCGCCTCTGCTGCTCGCGCTGACCACCTCGAACGGGTCGTGCGGCAGGGTGTGGGCGACGGCCTGCACGGCGGGGTCGTGGCTCATCTGCTCGACCATCTGCCGCGGCATCCCGGTGGGCGTCAGGAACGCGGCGATGGCCTCGGCTTTGCGGTCCTGGGCGAGCAGGGCGCGGATGGTTTCGGCCTGTTCGCGTCCTGCCCGCTCTTCGGCGGCCTGCCGTTCGCGCTGGTCTTCGCCGTCGTTGGCGGGGGTGAAGGGTGGCTCGTGCAGGATGAGCTTGGTGATGGGCAGGCCGGCGGTGGCCGCGTGCAGGGCGAGGGCCGCTCCGGAGGAATGGCCGTAGACGGCGGCGCTGCCACCGGCTCCGTCGATGAGGGCGGCGAGGTCCTCGATCTCCCGCTGGACGCTCCAACCGGCGATGCCGCCGCTGTCGCCGCGCCCTCGCCGGTCGTAGGCGATCGCGGGCAGCTCGGGCGCGAGCTGCTCGGCCAGCGCGGTGGCCGCGGTGCGGTCGCACAGCGCCGCGGTGATCAGGATGAGCGGCAGGCCGTTGCCGCCGAAGCGCTGGTAGGCGATGGGTGTGCCGTCTGCCGAGATCACCTTGGTCATCATGATCCTCCGGGTTTGATGGGGTTCGGGACATGGGGAGGCACTGATCAGGAGCGCTGTCACTGCGAACGGTCGCCGGCGCCCAACGTTCCGGCCGGCCTGCTGGGCCGGCTCACGCCGTAGGCGGCCAGGAACACCCGGGTTCCCTCGTCGGCGTAGTGCTTGAGGTCGGCGGGGGTGAGCTGGTCGTCGCCCGTGTGGAACATGGCCTGGTTCAGCGGGATCGAAAGGATCAGCCAGTTGAAGTGCTGGGCGGCCAGTGGCGGGTCGTCCGCTTTCAGCAGGCCGCGCTCGGCCAGGGTGGTGAACACCTGTGCCAGGGTGGCGTGGCCGCGTCCGGGGCCGTTGGCGTACCAGGTGCCGGCCAGGTCGGGGAAGCGCTCGGCCTCGCCGATGATGAGCCGGCGCAGCCTCATGATGTGCGGCTGGATGACGTTCACGACGTGCCGGCGGGCGAAGGCGCGCAGATCCGTGGCGAGGTCCTGACTGGCCGCCAGCGCCTCGACGCTGTCGTGCGAGCGGTGTTCTGCGGCCTCGATGTCCTCGGTGATCACCGCGGTGAACAGCCCCTTCTTGTCACCGAAGAGCCCGTAGACGGTTCGTTTGGAGGTGGAGGCGAGCGCCGCCACCTCATCCACACTGGCCCCGGCGAAACCGCCCGCGAGGAACACCGACCGCGCGGCCTCGATGATCGCCTGACGTTTGCCGGCCGACCTGAGCTCCGCTGGGCTGGCCATGGGCATCTCCTCCGCCGATCGGAAACGGGGGACGACTCGCCCCACCGTTGGTACGGTACGGTACCGTACCAGACTTGGAGGCGCGAGCGATGGCGACCACTACATACTCGGCAACGCCATCTTGGATCTCGCGGGCTGATGGACTGGTTGCGGGCGGTCGGTTCAGACGTGAGCCCGCAAACGGAAACCGTCATGTGCCGTACCGCAAAGGCGTCGACCGTTTTGACACCTTGCATGGCTAACCGCTATCTATTGGCTAACCGTTAGGGGGTGCCGTGCAAGACGCAGTGCTGGCGATGCTCGCCAAGGAGCCGTCACACGGGTACGGCCTGCGCGCCCGGCTGCGCCAGTGCCTGGGCCCGCTGAGCGAGTCGATGAACCCCGGCCAGATCTACGTGACCCTGTCCCGGCTGGCGAAGGCCGGGCTCGTCGTCTGCGAGCGTGAGGACGGCCTGCCCGAGCGGCCCGAGCGCAAGGTCTACGCGCTGACACCGGCCGGTCAGCAACGGGTGGCGGCGTGGCTGGCCGAGGTGGGCTGGCCCAAGCCGGACCAGGCGGAGTTCCACCTCAAGCTCGTCGCGGCGGCCGCGGCCCGGCTCGCCGACCCGATCGAGCTGGTGGCGGCGCAGCGCCGCGAGCTGCTGCGCCGCCTGCGCGAGGCGCAGCACACGATTCTGGCCGAGCCGGCGGGGTCGATGGCCGTGCTACTCCTGGAGGGGATCGTGCTGCGGCTGCAGGCGGACCTGCGGTGGCTGGAAGCGTGCGAGCGGACCTGGTCCAGGGCCGATGACAGAGTCGAGGGTGAGGCGTGAACGAGTCGGGTGCCGTGGTCCAGGTCCGTGACCTGGTGAAGGAGCATGGTCAAGGGGAGAGCCGGGTCCGGGCGGTGGACGAGGTCGATCTGGAGGTGCCCGAGGGGCAGATGCTGGCGGTGATGGGGCCGAGCGGCTGCGGGAAGTCGACCCTGCTGCACCTGCTCGGCGGCCTGGAACGGCCGTCCCGCGGGGAGGTGTGGCTGGCCGGGCGGCGCATCGACTCCTTGAGCGAGCGAGCTCTGGCGCGCATGCGGCGCCGGTCGGTGGGGTTCATCTTCCAGGCCTTCCACCTGGTGGAGGAGCTGTCGGCGGCGGAGAACGTGGAGCTGCCCGCGCTGCTGGCCGGCCGTTCGCCGCGGCAGGCCAGGGGGCGCGCGAGCGCTCTGCTCGAACGGGTCGGGCTCACGGCGCGCGCCCGGCACCTGCCTTCCGAGCTGTCGGGCGGGCAGCGTCAGCGGGTGGCCATCGCCCGCGCGATGGCCAACGACCCGCTGGTCGTCCTGGCCGACGAGCCGACCGGCAACCTCGACACCGCCGCCACCCTCGACGTGCTGCGGATCTTCGAGGAACTGCGCTCCGCGGGACAGACCCTCGTGATCGTCACGCATGACGAGCGCGTCGCCGCCAACGCGGACCGGCTGATCTCGATGCGCGACGGGATGTTCGTCGACGACACCAGCTTCGCCGGCTCCCACCCGCACGGGCTCGGCGGCCTGATCGAGCTGGAGGGCTGAAACAGCATGGGCACCATCGTGCTCGTCGTACGCCTGGTACTCGCCGACGTTCGCCGGCACCCGTCCCACGCCGCGATGCTCTTGTTCGCGGTGACCACCGCCACCGCCACCCTGGCTCTGGGCCTCTCCCTGGGCGGGACCAGCCAGACGCTGTACGAGCAGACCCGCGCGGCCACCGCCGGACCCGACGTGGTCGCACTGTCCGGCGTCACCGGCCCCGCCGTCACCTCGGCCTTGGCCGCGCTGGCGGACTCCCCTGACGTGGTCGCCCACCACGGCCCCTATCGCATCGTGTACGCCGACCTGACCCTGCGCGACTCCACGTCCTCGCCCGTGGTGGTGCACGGCTTCGCCGCCAAGCCGGGCGCGGTCGACCGGCCGCTGGTGACCTCGGGTCAGTGGGTACGCCCCGGCGGCACCGTCCTCGAACGCGGCTTCGCCACCGCGCTGGGCGTCGGTGTCGGGGACCGGGTGACCATCGCCGGCCGGCCGTACCCCGTCGTCGGGATCGCCGTCACCGCGGCCACCTCCATCTACCCCTGGGCGGCGCAGATCGGCCCGTACGGCGGCGCGAGCGACTACAGCGGCCTGGCCTGGATGACCCGATCAGACGCGCGGGCGCTGGCGTCGTCCCAAGATCTCCCGGTGTCCCTGGCCCTGGATCTCAAACTGCGCGATCCCGCCGCCACCACGGCATTTCGCGAGGCCCACCGCGACCCCACGGTCCGGATCAACTTCCACTCCTGGCAGTTCAAGGCCGAGCAGGACGCCGTCATTCTCAGGGGCGCCCAGCCGATCCTGGTCCTCGGCAGCTGGCTGCTCAGCTTCCTGGCCGTCACCGGGGTGGCGGCACTGGCCGCGGGACGCGCCGTCCAGCAGACCCGGCGGGCCGGGCTGCTCAAGGCCGTCGGCGCCACCCCCGCTCTGATCGGTGCCGTCCTGCTCACCGAATACCTGGCCGTGGCGCTGCTGGCCGACGTGCTGGGGCTGGCGATCGCGCGCCTGACGGTACCCGCCATAGCCAGCCCCACCGCCAGCAGGATCGGCGACATCGGCGGGCCGACCGGCGCCGTCATCGTCACGACGACCGTCCTGGCCGTGGTGGTGGCCGTGCTGTCGGCGCTGCGCCCCACGCTGCGTGCCTTGCGCACCGCGACCGTGGCCGCCCTGGCCGAGGCCGTTCACCGGCCCCGCCACCGTCCCCGGCTGACCGCGCTGTCCGCGCTGCTGCCCACGCCGTTCCTGCTCGGCCTCAGGCTGATCGCCCGCCGGCCGGGCCGGGTGGTGCTGCAGGCGTGCTCGACCGCCACCACGCTGATCGCGCTCACCGGCCTGCTCTCCCTGTCCGTCCAGTCATCGAGGGGTTACGGCCTCAACGGCTCCAATGCCCTGCCCAACCTGCGAGCCGAGAATTCCGGCCACCTGATGATCGCGGTCTCCGCCCTGCTGATCGCGATGGCCGTGGTGAACATCATCGCGTTCACCTGGACCACGGCGATGGAAGCCCGGCCAAGCCTGGCAGTCGCGCGTACGCTCGGTGCCACCCCCGGGCAGGTCTCCGCGGGGTTGTCCATCGCCCAGCTCCTGCCCTGCCTGCCCGGCGCTGCCGTGGGTGTCCCGCTGGGCATCGGCGTGTTCTCCGAATTCAGCCCCAGGAACGCGACCCTGGCGCCGTTGCCCTGGATGCTCGTCGCCGCGCTGGCCACTCTCCTGGTGACCGCGGCACTCACCGCCCTGCCCGCCCACATGGCGGCCCGCCGTCCCGTGGTACCCGTCCTGCGCGCCGACACGGCGTGATCGGCCGGGCAGGTGCGCGGCGAACTCTCCCACCAGGTGTGCCGCACCCTGAAAAGGCCCGCAGGCTCCTTCACCGACCACGCTCCGGCCACCAGGTGAGGGCGTCCAGCCGCAGTGCCGCAAAGTCACCGCTAGGCGTTCACTTCGGCCAGCAGGCTGCGCGCGTCTTCGGCCTCCGGCAGGCAGAGGCGGTCGAAGATCTCCAGCGCTTCGGTGTAGCAGGCGTGACCGCGTTCCCGCTGGCCGGCGGCGGTGAGGGCCTGGCCGAGGATCATCAGGGCCTTGCCCTGCCAGTGCTCGTCGTCGACTTCCCGCAGCGCGACCAGGCCCTGCTCGGCGAGTTCGAGGGCGCGGGCGTGATCTCCCAGGGTGAGGTGGATGTCGGCCATGCGGGTGGTGGCCGTGCCGATCCAGTCGAGCTCGCCGATCTCACCGAAGCCCGTGACCGCGGCCTCGTACATGCGCAGCGCCTCGTCGAGCGAGCCTACGGCCTGCAGCGTGACCGCGAGCTGGTAGGGCGCCCACGGGTGCCGCGGAGCGCCGCCGCCGAGCTCGGCGTGGACGCGGTAGGCCGATCTGGCCGCCTCCACGGCCTGGCGGGGCTCGTCCGCGGCGGCGAGCGAGCGGGCCAGCAGGCCGAGCCAGAGAGCCTGGGCGCCCCTGTCGCCTCTGTCGGCGAAGATGTCCAGGCCCCGCCTGATGAGCTCGACCGAGGCCCGGTAGTCGCCGTCGTCGTAGACCTGGGCGCCGAGTGAGACGGTGGCGACGGCCGTCACGTACTGGTCGTCCTGGGCCAGATCGATGGCCGCCAGGGCGTCGGACCGGCGCGCCTGGCGGTCGGCGGAGGACAGGGTCGAGCGGAGGTAGCGGGCCAGGCCCTCGGCCCGCGGCTCGTCTCCGGCCCGCGCGACCAGGAGGTCGAGGGTGTGCTGAAAGGCCACCGACTCCGGTGCGACGTCGGTCAGCATGTCCACGATCCAGGCCAGCCGGTAGCGGTCGGCGTGCTTGCGCGTGGCGGCCTGCCGTACGACGGACAGCAGGGCGTCGGTCTCGGCGGGATCGAAGGCGTCGTGGACCTCGCCGGTGGGCAGCAGGTCGGCGCGCCGGTCGCCGGGGAACAGCGAGCGGAAGCGGCCGGCGACGGCGGCGGCGGAGTAATCGAGCAGCCGGTCGAGCGCCGCGTCGGCGTCGGGATCGACCCGGCTCCTGGCGAACACGCGCAGCAGATCGTGGAAGCGGTAGCGGCCGGGCGAGAGCGACTCGAGCATGCTGACGTCGACCAGCGCCTCGCAGACCGCCTCCGCCTCCTGCTCGGGCAGATCCAGCAGCGCGACCGCGGCACGCAGCGGCACATCCGCCATATCCGGTACGGCCAGCAGCCGGAAGGCCCGCGCGTGCGCCTCGTCGAGCTGCTCATAACCCAGCGCGAACGTGGCCTCGATCGCCAGATCGCCGGCGCGCAGTTCGGACAGCCTGCGCCGCTCGTCGGAGAGCCGGTCGCGCATGCCGGCCACGCTCCAGCCGGGCCGCGCGGCCAGCCGGGCGGCCGCGATCCTGATCGCCAGCGGCAAGAACCCGCAGGCCGCGACCAGATCCATCGCCGCGCCCCGCTCGGCCGTGGCCCGCTGCTCGCCCACGATCCTGGTGAACAGCCGCAACGCGGCCACCGGTCCGAGCACCTCCAGGTCCACCTGGCGTACGCCGCTCAGCCCGGTCAGCCGGGCCCGGCTGGTCACCAGCACCCCGCAGGTGGCCGAGCCGGGCAGCAACGGCCGTACCTGGCCGGCCCCGGCCGCGTTGTCGAGCACCACGAGCATCCGCCGGTCGGCGAGTATCGAGCGATACAGCGCCGCCCGCTCGTCCGGCTCCTCCGGCGCCTCCTCCAGACCCAGCGCGCGCAGAAACGAACCGAGCACCAGATCGGGCTCCAGCGGCCGGCTGCCCGAGCCGCGCAGATCGACGAACAACTGCCCGTCCGGGTAGTCCCCGGCCAGCCGGTGCGCCACGTGCACGGCCAGCGCGGTCTTGCCCACCCCGCCCGCACCCGCCACCGCGCAGACCGCCAGCGCCGAGGTCTGCCGGGGGCGCAACGCCGCCGCCATCGCCTCCACCTCGCTCTCGCGACCGGTGAAGTCGGCCACGTCAGCGGGCAGCTGACGCGGCACCTGCCGGGCGGCCGGCGCGGCGGCGGTTCTCGGCCGGGCGGGCGCCCGGCCGAGAGCCGGGTCGGCGCTGATGATCTGCTGGTAGAGCTCAGCCAGCTCGGGCGAGGGGTCCACGCCGAGCTCGTCGGCCAGCAAAGTGCGGGTGTCGGTGTAGACGCCGATGGCCTCCGCCTGCCGCCCGGCGCGATAGAGGGCCAGCATGAGCAGGCCGCGCAGACGCTCCCTGGTCGGGTGCTCAGCGGCAAGCGCGCTCAGTTCGACGACCACCTCCGCGTGCTTGCCTTCGTCGAGGTCCTGGCCGAGGCGGTGTTCGAGGGCGGCCAGCCGCTGCTCGGTCAGGCGGGCGCGCTGGGCCTCTGCGTAGTCGCCGCCGAGTCCGGCCAGCGGCTCGCCCTGCCAAAGGGCCAGTGCCTCGGCATAGCGGCCTTCGCCGTACAACATCCGCAGTTCGGCGACGTCACACGTGCCCGCCCGCACCGCATAACCATCGCCAACGGACACCACCACGTCGGCCGGCAGCACCGCACGCAACCGCGAGATGTAGGTACGCAGCACATGGACCGCGGTACGCGGGCGCGCTTGACCCCAGACCGCGTCCATGAGCTGCTCACCGCCGACCGCCCTGCCTTCGGCGAGCAGGAGTACGGCCAGCACCAGGCGCTGCTGCGGCGACCCAAGCCCCAACTCCCGGCCACCACGCCAGGCCCGCACCGGGCCAAGCAACGAAAACCGCAGGTCATCGCCCATGCCTGCCCCCCGACATCCTTCACGACAAGAACGATCACCCTACCGTCCACCCGAATGACGACATTCCACACGATCTCCCAGACTGAACCTCCTGAACGCGAGCTCTACTTTCGCCAGCCGTTGATGGTCAGGTCGGGGTCGGTGGCCGCGTTCAGCAGCCGCCGCCCCCAGCCGTAGGTCATCGGTAGCCAGTTGAAGTCGTGATCCGGTCCGACGAGGTCGGCCAGCTCGATCAGCTTCATCATCTCCGCCATCGCGGCGAGCGGCTTGGCCACGCGCCATCATGAACCGAGTGCGTGGAGCATCGAGAGATACGACTCATGGGCGAGACGCAGGCTGTCAAGGTCGGACGTCTCGAACCACGCCACAGCGTCATGCTCGTCCGGCGCGGCGTTGACGGGTGTTCCGGTCCACCTGTCGATCAACCAGATCCGCATGTCGAACGTCGCGGTCCGGATCTCATGCACCGGCGGTCCTGACGGCTCCGACGCCGTGATTCCCAACTCCTCCCGAAGCTCGCGGACAAGGCTCTCTTTCGGATCCTCGCCCTCCTCGACATGGCCGCCCGGCAGGTCCCACACGTCGGGATACCAGCGGCGTCCGGCGCTTCGATGACACAGCAACACCCGATCGCCGTCGCGAAGAACGGCCGTCACGATCCGGACCGGACCGGAGTCGTCAGCGGAGATCGTCATCGGCACATTCTGACCCATGCGGATCTGCCGCAGACAAGGCACGTCCCGTCTCACGGTATGGGCGATCCTCGACCAGGAGGGGGCTCGATCCCGCGCCCGAGCGGTTCGGCGTCGGCGGTGAAGTCGCGTTCGATCAGGGTCGCTGTGGTGGACAGTTCGGTGACCCAGCCATGGAGGCGGGTGCGGTCGAAGCGGGCGGTCGGCATCGCCACGCTGATCGCGGCCGTCGTCCGGCCGGACCCATCACGTACGGGGGCGCCGATGGCGGTGACCCCGGTCTCGGTGAGCTGGTCGTTGACCGCGAAGCCGCGCTTGCGTACCAGGCCCAGTTCGCGGCGCAACCGGGCCAGGTCGACGCCGGCGCCGCCGTACAGCGACTCGAGCTCCTCGGACGGCAGCGCGGCGAGCATGGCCTTGCCGCCCGAGGCCAGGTGCGCGGGCAGGGACTGCCCGACGCGGTCGCCGACCCGCAGCGGCCGGGTGCACTCGACCGTGCTGATGAAACGCACTTCCGCGCCGACGAGCACCACCAGGTTGGTCGACTCGCCGAGCCGGTCGGTCAGGGCGCGCAGGTGCGGCAGGGCGACACGGCGCAGCAGGGCGAGGGGCGCCTCGCTCGGCCGGGCGGGGCGGAGCATGCGGCCGGGGATGTATTTGCGGTCCGCGGTCTGCTCGGCGAAGTCGCGGTAGACGAGCATCGCCAGCAGGCGGTGGGCGGTGGAGGGGGAGACGCCGAGCCGTTCCGCCGCGTCGGTCACGCGCAACTGGCCCTCCTGCTGGAGGGTCTGCGCGAGCAGCAGCGCGTGGTCGACGGAATCGATCGCGTACGCCGGCTTATTCTTCACAACAGAAAATGTTATCCCTCACAGCGGAATGTATCCATAGTGTGAGGCATGACACCCACGGAGAGTCCGGTGCGCATCAAGTCTTCCGACGGCCCCGGTCAGCCGGTGCGGACCGCCGAGCTGGACACGCTGTATCACCGGTTCGAGGACGAGCTGCTGGTGCCGCTGTGGACCGAGATCGGTGACCTGATGCCCACGCAACCCGCACCGGCGGCGCGCGCGCACCTGTGGCGCTGGGCCACCCTGCTGCCGCTGGCCGCCCGGGCCGGTGAGCTGGTGCCGGTCGGGCGCGGCGGCGAGCGGCGTGCGATCGCGCTGGCCAACCCGGGGCTGGGCGGCGCGCCGTACGCGACCCCGACGTTGTGGGCGGCGATCCAGTACCTGTGCCCGGGTGAGGACGCACCGGTGCACCGCCACACGCAGCACGCCTTCCGCTTCGTCGTGGAGGGCGAGGGCGTGTGGACGGTCGTCGACGGCGATCCTGTCGCCATGCGGCGCGGTGACTTCCTGCTCACCCCCGGCTGGCGCTTCCACGGGCACCACAACGTCAGCGACGTGCCGATGGCGTGGCTCGACGGCCTGGACATCCCGTTCGTCCACCACACCGGCTCGGCGTTCTTCGAGCCGGGCCCGGACACGGTCACCGAGCGGGAGACCCCGGCCCTGTCGCGGTCCGAACGCCTGTGGGCCCATCCCGGTCTGCGGCCGGTGTCGTCGGCGGGGGAGCGCACCACCAGTTCTCCGATCGCGGCCTACCGCTGGGAGCACACCGACCGCGCGCTCGCCGACCAGCTCACCCTTGAGGACGAGGGCCACCCGGGCGTGGTGGAGCCGGGGCACGCGGCGGTGCGGTTCACCAACCCGACGAGCGGCGGGGACGTGATGCCGACCATCCGGGCGGAGTTCCACCGCCTGCGTCCCGGAGCCACGACCGCGACCCGCCGGGAGGTCGGCTCGTCGGTGTTCCAGGTGTTCACCGGAGAGGTGAGCGTCCGCGTCGGTGACGCCGCGTGGACGGCGGCCCGCGGAGACCTCTTCGTGGTCCCGTCGTGGCAGCCGCTGACGATCAGGACGGACTCCGGCGCGGACCTGTTCCGGTTCAGCGACACACCGATCTTCGAACGGCTCGGTCAGCAGCGCGTGCGCGTCGAAGGGAGCGCCCGATGAGGCTGGCGACCATCCGTGCCGAGGACGGGACACGCGCGGTGCGCCTCGACGGCGACCACTACGTCGGCCTGGACGCCGCGGACGTCGGCGAACTGCTGCTGCGTCCCGGCTGGCGCGAGGCGGCGGCCGCCGCGGACGGACCGGCCCGCCGCGCCGACGGGCTCACGTTCGCGCCTGTCGTACCCCGGCCGGGCAAGATCGTCTGCGTGGGGCTGAACTACCGCACCCACATCAAGGAGATGGGCCGTGACCTGCCGCAGTATCCGACCCTGTTCGCCAAGTTCGCCGAGGCGCTGGTCGGGGCGGACGACGACATCGAGCTGCCGCCGGAATCGGCCGCGCTCGACTGGGAGGCCGAGCTGGCCGTCGTCATCGGCCGGCCGGTACGGCGGGCCGACGCCGCGCAGGCGGCGGCGGCGATCGCCGGGTTCAGCGTGCTCAACGACGTGACCGCCCGCGACTGGCAGTTCCGCACGCCCGAATGGCTGCAGGGCAAGACCTTCGAGGACACCACGCCGTTCGGCCCGGTACTGGTCACCCCGGACGAGCTGCCCGGCGGAGTCACGCCCGCGCTGGCGATCACGTGCCTCGTGGACGGCGCGGTGACGCAGCGGGCCGACACCTCCGACCTGGTGTTCTCCCCGGTGGAGCTGATCAGCTACGTCTCCTCGATACTCACGCTGCGGCCCGGTGACGTGATCGCCACCGGCACCCCCGGCGGCGTCGGGCACGCGCGCACACCCGCCCGCTACCTCACGGACGGCGCGCACCTGGTCACCGAGATCGCCGGGATCGGCCGCCTGAGCAACCGGGTGCGTACGCCATGAGGTGGATGCAAGAGGGCACCGAGCTGTTCGCCGCCACCGTGGACGGGCTGCCGGACACCGCGTTCGCCGCGCCGTCGCTGCTGCCGGGCTGGAGCCGCGCCCACGTCGTCGCGCACGTGCACTTCAACGCCGAGGCGTTGCGCCGGCTCGCGTCCTGGGCCCGCACCGGCGAGCCCACGCCGATGTACGCCGACGGCCGGCGCGACGCCGAGATCGAGGACGGCGCGCGGCTGTCACCGGCCCGCCTGCGCGAGCTGGCCCGCGCCTCCGCCGCGAACCTCGCCGCCGACTTCGGCGCCCTGAGCGCGGACGCGCTGGCCCGCACCGTCGTCACCGCGCGGGGCCGCGGCGTGCCCGCTGCCGAGATCGCGTGGCTGCGCGCCCGCGAGGTCATGGTGCACACGGTCGACCTGGACGCCGGAGTCGGCTTTCCGGACCTGCCGGAGGACTTCACCACCGCGCTGGTGGCCGACGTGGTCACCACGCGGGACGAGACCGCGGCCCTGGCGTCGTGGCTCACCGGCCGCTCCCATCGGGCTCCGTCCCTCGGCGCCTGGCTGTAGCGGAGGAGACTGATGGCACACGAGATTCTCATCGCCGGAGGCGGCATCGGCGGCCTCACGACCGCGCTGGCGTGCGCGCGGGCCGGCCGCCGGGTACGCGTCCTGGAGCGTTCCGCGAAGTTCGCCGAGATCGGCGCGGGACTTCAGCTCGCCCCGAACGCCACTCGCGTCCTGGACCGGCTCGGTGTCCTCGACCGGGTCGTGGAGGCCGGCGTGCTGCCGGAGCGGCTCGTCTTCAACGACGCGCTCACCGGCGAGCGGCTCACCCACCTCGACCTCGGCGAGCGCTTCCGCGAACGCTACGGCGGCCCGTACGTCGTCCTGCACCGGAGCGACCTGCTGGACATCCTGCTGGCCGCCTGCCGCGAGCACGGAGTGGTGCTGGAAACCGACCGGCAGGTCAGCGGCGTCACCGACCACCCTCACGGTGTCACGGTGAATTGCGCCGACGGCAGCGTGTATCGCGGCACGCTCACCGTGGCCGCCGACGGGCTGCGCTCGGGGCTACGGGCTCCGCTTGGCGGCGACGAGCCCGTCTGCTCCGGCTATGTCGCCTACCGCGGCGCCGTACCGATCGAGGAGGCCGGCGCGCGCGGCCCGCTGACCGACGTCGTGGTGTGGTTCGGTCCCGGATTGCACCTCGTGCAGTACCCGCTGCGCGGTGGCCGCATGTACAACCAGGTCGCGGTGTTCCGCAGCGAGCGCTTCGCCGCGGGAGAAACGGACTGGGGCACTCCGGAGGAACTGGACGAGACGTTCGCCGTCACCTGTGACCGGGTGCGCGCGGCCGTTCCGGCGCTGTGGCGCGATCGCCGCTGGCCCATGTCCGACCGCGAGCCGATCGACGACTGGATCATCGGCCGCACCGTGCTGCTCGGCGACGCCGCCCACCCCATGCTGCAGTACCTCGCGCAGGGGGCCTGCCAGGCGATCGAGGACGCCGCGGCGCTGGCCGGCGCCATCGGCCGGCACCTGCCGCCGGGCAGCGACGAGGGCGCCGCCGTCGAGAAGGCGCTGCGGGCCTACGCCGGCGAACGCATCCCGCGTACCGCTCGCGTGCAGCGCGCCGCCCGTGTGTGGGGCGACATCTGGCACGTCGACGGGCTCGCCCGCGACCTGCGCAACGCCCTGTTCTCCCGCCGGGACGCGGGGGACTTCAGCGACACCGACTGGTTGTACGGCCCGCCAGGGCCGGCCGCATCGAAGGAGAACACCCATGCCTGACCTGCCACCCGAGGCCGCCGGGCTCGTGGAACGGGAGTGGAAGCACTTGGTGGGCGGCAAGCTCACCCCGGCCTCCGGCGGACGCACCTACGCGCGGGTGAGCCCGTACACCGAAAGCGTCATCGCCCACGTGCCCGACGGCGACGCCCGCGACGTGGACGCGGCCGTGCGAGCCGCCCACGACGCCCGCGCGCAGTGGCGGGACACCCCCGCGGCCGAGCGGGCGCGGCTGGTACTGGCGCTGGCCGACGCGATCGAGGCGCACGGCGAGGAACTGGCGCTGCTGGACACCGCCGACGCCGGCTCGCCGATCACCAACTCCCGCGCCGACGTCGTGACGGCCCTGTCGCAGCTTCGCCTGTTCGCCGGGCTCGCGCTGGAGCTGAAGGGCACCTCCGTGCCCGCGAGCACCGCGCTGCACGTCACCGTCAGGGAACCGGCCGGCGTGGTCGCCCGCATCGTGCCCTACAACCACCCGCTCATGTTCGCCTGCAAGATCGCCGCACCGCTGGTCGCGGGCAATCCGACGATACTCAAACCGCCAGAGGCGGCTCCGCTGTCCGCGTTGCGCCTGGCCGAGCTGGCGGCCGGCATCTTCCCTCCCGGAGTGCTGTCGGTGGTCCTCGGCGACGGCCCGGCCGTGCCCGACGCTTTGGTACGGCACCCCCACGTGCGCCGGATCGGCTTCATCGGCTCCGAGCCGACCGGGCGGGCCATCCAGCGTGCCGCCGCTGAGACGGGGGTCAAGGACGTCACCCTGGAGCTGGGCGGCAAGAACGCGATGGTCGTCTTCGGCGACGCCGACCTGCGAGCGGCCGCGGAAGGCGCGGTCGCCGGCATGAACTTCACCTGGTCCGGCCAGTCGTGCGGATCCAACTCGCGGTTGCTGGTCCAGCGCGAGGTCCACGACGACGTGGTCGAGCGGGTGGTGCGGATCATCGAAGGACGCACGATCGGCAGCCCGTTCGACGAGAAGACCGAGCAGGGCACGATGATCAACCGGGCCCAGTACGACAAGTCGCTGGCCTACATCGACCTCGCCAGGGGAGAAGGCGCCACGGTCGTCACCGGCGGCGGCAGGCCGCCCGGCCTCGACCACGGTCTGTTCGTCGCCCCCACCGTGTTCACCGGCGTGGATCCGCGCTCGCGCATCGCGCGGGAGGAGGTCTTCGGGCCGCTGCTGTCGGTCATCCCGTTCGAGGATGAGGCCGAGGCCGTGCGGATCGCCAACGACGTGCCCTACGGGCTCACCGCCAGCGTCTGGACCTCCGACGTCGGCCGCGCGCACCGCGTCGCGCGGGCCTTCGAAGCGGGTTTCGTGTGGATCAACGGCTCTTCCCGGCACTTCCCCAATGTGCCCTTCGGCGGCGTCAAGGGCTCCGGCGTCGGCCGGGAGGAAAGCCTCGAAGAGCTGCTCAGCTACACCGAGCTCAAGGCCATCAACGTCCTGTTCTGACCTCTCAGGAGCATCCATGCCGTACGTCATAGGCATCGACACCGGCGGCACGTTCACCGACGCGTTCGCCGCCGACCAGCACAACCGGCTGGCCGCCGCCAAGACCCCGTCCACGCCGCCCGACTTCGCCGAGGGCTTCCTCAACGCCATCGACGAACTGGCCGCCGAGCTCGGCATCAGTGTCGCCGAGTTGCTGGCGCAGACCGAATACATCGTGCACGGCACCACCTCGACCCTGAACGCGCTGGTCACCGGCGACGTCGCCGACGTCGGCTTCCTGACCACCCGAGGGCACGCCGACTCCATCAGCATCATGAATCTCGAAGGACGCTACGCCGGCCTGGGCGCGGACGAGATCCAGCACATGGCGCGCACCGCCAAGCCGGCCGCGCTGGTGCCGCGCCACCGGATCAAGGAGATCGACGGCCGTATCGACTACAAGGGCGCCGTGGTCGTGCCGCTGGACGAGCGGGGCGTACGCGAGGCGGTGCGCGAGCTCGTCGCCGGCGGCGTGGAGGCGATCGCCGTGTCGTTCCTGTGGTCGTTCCGCGAGCCCGCGCACGAGCGGCGGGTGCGCGAGCTGATCCACGAGGAGGCCCCCGGCCTGTACGTGGCGCTGTCGAGCGATGTCAGCCCCCGCATCCGGGAGTACTCGCGCAGCGTCACCACCATCATGAACACCCAGGTCGGGCCGAGACTCGGCGCCTACCTCGAACCCCTCGAAGCCGAGCTGCGCCGCCGCGGGCTGACCGGGGCGCTGCTGGTCATGCAGGGCTCCGGCGGATGTGTGACGGCGAAGGACGCTCCCGCACACGGCATCACCACCATCGGCTCGGTGCTCACCGGCGGCGTCGTCGGCTGCACCCGGATGGCCGGAGCGCTGGGCACCCGCAAGGTCATCTCCACCGACATGGGCGGCACCACGTTCCTGGTCGGGCTCGTCGTGGACGGCAAGCCGGTGACCACGGCCGGCACGGTGCTCAACCAGTACACGATCAGCACCCCGATGGTGGACGTGCACACCATCGGCGCCGGCGGCGGCGCCATCGCCTGGGTCGATCCGGGCGGCAACCTGCGCGTCGGCCCGCGCAGTGCCGGGGCACGCCCCGGCCCCGCCTGTTACGGCGAGGGCGGCTGGGAGCCGACGGTCACCGACGCCGACCTGGTGCTGGGCATCATCAACCCGGACAACTTCCTCGGCGGGCGCAAGCGGCTGGAGGTGGAGCTGGCTCGCGAGGCCATCGACAAGGCGGTGGCCACGCCACTGGAGATGTCGGTCGAGGAGGCCGCGGCCGCGATCTACGCGATCCAGAACGCGCAGACCGCCGACCTGGTCCGCAAGGTGGTGGTCAACTCCGGGCAGGACCCTCGGGAGTTCACCCTGTACGCCTTCGGCGGCGCGGGCCCGATGCACTGCGCGAGCTACTCCAGGGACCTCGGCGTCAGGGAGGTCGTGGTGCCGCTCGGCTCGACGGCCGCGGTGTTCTCCGCCTTCGGCCTGGCCGCCTCCGACATCGTCCTCACCGCGGAACGCTCCAAGCCCGCGCCCATGCCGGTCGATCCGGCGACGGCCAGCGCGGTGTACGCCTCGCTCGAAGCCGAACTGGAACAGCGCCTGTCCGAACAGGGACTGACCTTCTCCGCCATCGCCTACGAGCGGGAAGCCGACATCCGATACACCATGCAGCTGGCCGAGGTGTCCACGCCCGTGCCGGGCGGCACCCTCACCGCCGAGCAGGTCGAGCGGACCGGCGCCGCCTTCGAAACCCGCTATGAGGCCCTGTACGGCGAGGGCACCGGATTCCCCGACGCCGGCCTGCAACTCATCACCTACCGCGTGCGCGCCGTCGGCACGCTGCCCATCGCGCCGACCCTGCCCGACCACCCGGAACCCGCCGGGGAACGCCCCGAGCCCAGCGGCGTACGCGAGGTGTTCCTGGACATCCGCGCCGGACGCGAGCCCGCGACGATCTACGACTACGGCTCGCTGGGCACCGGCCACCGGATCAGCGGACCGGCGGTCGTGGAGGCGCCCACCACCACGGTCGCCCTGCCTCCTGGCACACACGCCACCGTCGACCGGCTCGGCAACCTCGTGATCCGTTTCAAGGGAGACCTCTGATGCCCATCATCCCCGTCTCCGGTTCCGAGCGCTTCGCGCAGACCGACCGGCCGCTCGACGACACGGACACCTTCGGCGAGCTCACCCTGCACACGGTCGGCGACGACGCGCCCGATCGGGTCGACGCGCTGACCTACGAGGTGATCCGGCATCGCCTGGTCGCCATCACCGACGACATGGGCGAGGCGGTCAAGCGCATGTCCGGCTCCGTCGTGGTGACCGACTGCAACGACTTCGGCACCGGGATCATGGACGAGAGTGGTGAGACCGTCCAGGTCGGCCTGTACAACATGCAACTCGGCTCCGCCCTGGACATGGCGGTGCGCTGGACTCTGCGCAACCGCTCGGTCAACCCCGGCATCGGGCCGGGCGACCAGTTCCTGCTCAACGACCCGTGGATCGGCGGCGGCCTGCACCAGAACGACGTCACCGTGCTCGCCCCGGTCTTCCACGAGGGCGAGCTGTTCTGCTGGACCAGCGTCGTCGCCCACCAGGTCGACCTCGGCGGGGTGTCACCGGGCAGCTGGTCCGTCGAGGGTCACGACGTGTTCTGGGAGTCGCTGCCGATCCCGCCGGTGAAGATCGTGGAGGGGCGGCGGCTGCGCTCCGACATCGAGGACATGTACCTGCGCCGCTCGCGCGTGCCCAAGCTGGTCGGCCTGGACCTGCGCGCCAAGATCGGCGCCAACAACGTCGCGCACGACCGGATCACCGCGCTGATCGCCAAGTACGGGCCCGACACGGTCAAGGCCGTGATGAAGAAGATGATGAACGACGCCGAGACCCGGCTGCGCGCCAAACTGCGTGACCTGCCCGACGGCACCTGGTCGGCGGTCGCGCACCAGGACGGCGCCCGCGCCGGCGACCGCGGCATCCACAAGATCGTCGTGGGGATGACCAAGCGCGACGACCGGCTCGTCTTCGACTTCTCCGGCACCGACCCCCAGGTGGACGGCATCATCAACTGCACCCTGGCCGGGCTGCGCGGCGGCATCCTGCCGATCATGCTGACCATGCTCTGCCCGGACCTGCCCTGGTCACCGGGCGGAATCCTGCGCTGCGCCGACATCGTCAGCGAACCGGGCACGATCAACAACTGCACCTTCCCCGCGGGCATCGGCAAGGGGTCGGTGAACTCCGCGTGGGCCACCCAGAACGCCGTCTCCGAGACGGTCGCCGCCATGCTGGGCACCCACCCGGAGCTGAGCAGGTCGGCGATGAGCGTGTGCTCGGGCACCTTCGACCTGGCCCTGCTGGCCGGGGTCGACCAGCGCGGCAACGGCTTCGCCACCATGCTGTGCGACTCCATGGCCGGCGGGCTGGGCGCCAGGATCGACGGTGACGGCGTTGACACCGGCGGCGAGAACTGCATCCCGATGGGCCGCATCGCCGACGTCGAGATCAACGAGTTCAGCTTCCCCATGTTGTACCTGTGGCGGCGCGAGGAAGCCGACTCGGGCGGGCCCGGCCGCTGGCGGGGCGGCGTCGGCGCCTCAAGCTGCTTCATCCCGTACGACTCCCCGGCGGGGGGCGTGCACCTGGTGGTCTCCGCCAACGGCAAGTCCGTGCCGCAGGCGCCGGGCCTGTCGGGCGGCTACCCGGCCGCCACGCAGTGGGACGTGCTGATCCGCGGCTCCAGCGTGCGGGAGCAACTGGCAGACGGGCGCATCCCGCAGTCCATCGAAGAGCTCGGCGGCGCGCCCGACACGCTGCCGCCGCACCTGGAGACCGATCTGGAGGCCGGCGACGTGTACTTCACCCATTGGCAGGGCGGCGGCGGGATCGGCGACCCGCTGCACCGCGAACCGGAACGGGTCGCCGCCGACGTGCGCGACGGCAAGGTCTCGGAGCGCGCGGCGAACGAGGTCTACGGCGTCGCGCTCACCCGGGAGCGTACGGCCGACCACGAGGCCACCGCCACCCTGCGACGGCGGCTGCGCCACGAACGCGCCGGGCTGATCCCGCCCGGCCTCGCGGAAGGAGCGATCGCGTGAACCTCGACGTCAACCTGCGTGCCGACGTCGCCGGGGCGGTGCTGTGCAGGCACTGCGACACCCGCGTGGGCGACCACGTCACCGCGCCGATGACACACGCCCTGCGGCGCGAGCGGCCGTCGGTGGAAGCCGGGCCCGGCGTGCACGCCGACCCCGCTGCCTTCGTGGACCGGCCGATCGTGCTGCGCCAGGCGTTCTGCCCGGGGTGCCTCACCCTGCTGTCCACCGAGATCGTCCCCGCCGACGAACCCTCCTACCGCACCTGGAGCCTGGCATGACCCTCGCCCAGAAGATCATCGTGGTCACCGGCGCGGCCCAGGGCATCGGGGCCGCGTACGCCCGGCGCCTGGTCGAGGAGGGCGCCACCGTGGTGCTCGCCGACCGCGACCGCGAAGGCGCCGAAGCCACCGCCTCCTCGCTCGGCGGGCCGGGCAAGGCGGTCGCGTACCGGCTGGACGTCGCCGAGCGGGCGAGCTGCCAGGCGCTGGCGGCGTACCTGACCGACGCCTACGGCCATGTGGACGGGCTGGTCAACAACGCGGCCATCTTCAGCACCATCACGATGAAACCCTTCTGGGAGATCACCGACGAGGAATGGGACCGGCTGATGGCGGTCAACCTGCGGGGGCCCTGGTTGCTGGTCTCCGCGCTGCTGCCGCTGCTGTGCGCCTCGGCGTCGGCAAGCGTCGTGAACATCGGCTCCGACGCCGTGCGGCTGGGCCGTACCGGCTATCTGCACTACGTCGCCAGCAAGGGCGGCGTGCACGGAATGACGTACTCGATGGCCCGCGAGCTGGGGGAGTACGGCATCCGCGTCAACACGCTGTCGCCGGGCCCCGTCTACACCGAGGTCGCCCGCGAGACCGTCACCCCCGCCCAGCGCGAAGCGATGATCGCGGCGCAGGCACTGCGCCGGCCCGGAGGACCGGACGACCTGACGGGCACGCTGATGTTCCTGCTCGGCGACGGCTCCGCCTACCTGACCGGGCAGACGATCAGTGTGAACGGCGGGCTGGTGCACCGATGAGCGAGCAGATCCGCGAGCTTGTCTCGCTGTCCTCCCGCATCCTCGGCGCCGGTGACCAGGGCGACCTGGTCTGGGGCCATTCCTCCGCCCGCGACCCCGAGGGCCGCGGCGTCTGGATCAAGGCGGCCGGGTGGGGCCTGGAGGAGGTGACCCCGTCACGTGTCCAGTTGGTCAGCCCGGCCGGCGAGGTGCTGGAAGGGGAGGGGCCGCGGCACAGCGAGTACCCGATCCACACCGAGATCATGGCGGCCCGCGCCGACGTCGGCGGCGTCGTGCACACCCACTCGCCCTACGCCGTCGCGCTCGCCGCCGCAGGCCAGGAGTTGCTGCCCGTCAGCCACGCCGCCAACTTCTTCGTCCCGCCCGGGGTGCCGCGCTTCACCGGCACCGCCGATCTCATCCTCACTCCCGCGCTGGGGCGGGCGGTGGCCGCGACGCTGGCAGACGCCTCGGCTGTCTTCCTGGTCAACCACGGCATCGTCACCGTCGGTCCCACCCTGCGGGACGCCACCGTCGCCGCGATCATCCTGGAACGCGCCGCGTACCAGCAGTGGATCACCCGGGGCTTCGGCACCTGGCCGACCTGGTCGGATCCCGGCGAGTCCGTGGCCAAACGCGAGCACATCTTTCATCCGGCGGCCGTGGAGCAGGTGTGGGAGTACCTGGTTCGCCGGCTCCCCGGTCGCGCCTAGGTCAGGCGGGCTCGCCGAACCGGTCCAGCAGCTCGCCGAGCAGCGCCCGCTCGCCGGGGGTGAAGCCGCCCTCCATCTCACCCAGGAGAGCCCGTAGCGCGACGGCGTGCCGGACCGGGTCGCGCTCGGGCCCGCCGGGCTCGTTCACGGTGAGCGCGGCCAGGACGGACTCGCGCAACGCGGCCGACAGCGTCAGGTCCCGCTCTCCGGGCGGCAGCGAGATCAGGGTGAGGGTGACGCCCATGGAGCTCGCGTGCACCATTTGCGCGGCGCGCTCCACCGGCACACGCAGCAGGCCCGCCGCGGCGGCGCGGCGCAGGATGCCCCGCAGGATCTCCTGCGCCTGCCGGGCGGCCTCGTCGGCGCCGTGCTGCTGGTACATGAGCCGGTAGTGCGCCGGGTGCCGCAACCCGAACTCCACGTGCAGGTCCCAGCCGGCCCGCAGGTCGTCGATCGGGTCGGCGGAGGGCGCCCGGTCCTTCTTCTCGGCCAGGTAGCGGGCGAAGCCGTCGGCGGCGACCGTGTCCAGCAGGCCCTGCATGTCGCCGAACAGCCGGTAGATGGCGGGCGGCTGGACTCCGGCGGCCGCGCTGACCGAGCGGGTCGTCACCGCCTCCTGACCCTCTGCTGCGAGCAGGTCCGCCGCCGCGGCGATGATCCGCTCCCGCATGTCATCACGCCTCACCATGAATCAACGGTAACAAACTCTTGCTATCGCTGGCATGAGGACGGGCGCTATCGCTGATAACAAAAACATGATAGCGTCGGTTGTATCAGCGATAACAGCACGCTAGTATTGCCGATATCACCCGCTCGGTCGGGTAACTGACCCATCTGAACAGAAGGACATGGATTCATGAGCCCCACCACCATGCGCGCGGTCCAGGTCACCCGGCCCGGCGCCCCGTTCACCCTCACCGAGGCCTCGGTGCCCGCGCCAGGTCCCGGCCAGGTTCGCGTCCGGGTGCAGGCCTGCGGCGTCTGCGGCGGCGACGCCGTCGCCCGCTTCGGCCTGCTCGGCGTGCGGCTGCCGCGCATCCCCGGCCACGAGATCGCGGGCGTCGTCGACGCCGCCGGCGAAGGCGTGACCACCTGGCAGCCCGGCACCCGCGTCGGAGTCGGCTGGCACGGCGGGCACTGCTTCGTCTGCGACTTCTGCCGCCAGGGCGACTTCGTCAACTGCGAGCAGAGCATGATCGTCGGCGTCAGCTACGACGGCGGGTACGCCGAGTACATGATCGCCCCGCAGGCCGCGCTGGCCCGCGTCCCCGGCGCGCTGACCCCGCAGGAGGCCGCGCCGCTCATGTGCGCCGGCGTCACCACCTACAACGCGCTGCGCAACAGCGGCGTCCGCCCCGGTGACACCGTCGCCGTGCACGGTGTCGGCGGCCTGGGTCACCTGGCCCTGCAGTACGCCGACAAGATGGGCCTGCGCGTCATCGCCGTCAACCGCGGCCGCGACAAGGAGAGCCTGGCCCGTCAGCTGGGCGCGGACGAGTACGTCGACAGCGACGAGGGCAGCGCGGGGCAGGCGCTGGCCGACCTCGGCGGCGCGCGGATCATCCTCGGCACGGTCGGCGTGGCCGCCGCCCAGGGCGACATCGTCCAGGGCCTGCGCCCGAACGGCCGGCTGGTCGTGATCGCCGCCGACCACGACCACCAGCCCATCCCGGTCAGCGGCGACCTGCTGGTCTTCGGCCGCCGCGGGGTCGACGGCTGGTACAGCGGGCACGCCAAGGACAGCGAGGACGCGATGAACTTCGCCGCGCTCACCGGTGTCAGGCCGCTCGTCGAGACCTTCCCGCTGGAGTCGGCCGAGGAGGCGTTCCAGACCATGAACAAGGCCCGCTTCCGCAACGTCCTGACCGTCTGACGACCGTGTTCAACTGAGGCGGTACGGGACGGCATGCTCCGTCCATCGTGATCAAGCGGCAGACTTGTGTGCGGCGAGGATGCCCCGTTCACCTGGAAGCCTGGAGCGCACGGCCATGAAGTACACCGTCTCGATCGAGATCGCCCTGCCGCGGGACAAGGTGGTCCAGTTGCTCGCCGACCCGGCACACCTGCCGATGTGGCTGCGGGGCCTGGTGCTGCACGAGCCGCTGAGCGGGGTGCACGGGCAGGTCGGTACCAAATCGCGGGTCGTGATGCAGACGGGGCGGCAGAGGTTCGAGGGCATCGAGACCATCACGCGCCGGGAACCGGCGGACCTGCGCGAGATCCCGGTGGGGAGCGTCGTCTCCTTCGACCGCGAGATCGCCGGCGAGGGCATGTGGAGCGTCGCGCGCGAGCGGCTGACCGAAGCCGGTCCGGAGACGACGCTCTGGGTGAGCGAGAGCGAGTACCGGTTCAGCGGCGTGCTGATGCGGCTGGTGGGGCTCCTGATGCCCGGCGCCTTCCGCAAGCAGTCGCTACAGCACATGCAGGACTTCAAGGCGTTCGCCGAGCTGGGAAAGGACGTCCGCGAAGCGAAGGACTGATCTGCTTGCGGGCGCCGGTCAGCGCGTTCCCTGGGGACGGTCAGGTGCCGAGCACCAGCGGTACGAGGAAATAGATCTCGACCGCCTCGTATACCGCGCCGATGACGAAGAGCGCGAGCGCCGTGGGCCAGAGCCGGCCGAGTCGGCTCAGGCCGCGCACATAGGCCTGTCGTCGCGTGGTGGCGCCCACTGTCGCCGGCCGGAGCCACGACCTGCCCAGCAGGTAGGCGCCGAACATCACCAGGACGTAGGCCTGGAACTCGATGAGGATGGTCGGCGAGTGCGGGATGAGGATCAGCGCCGATGTCCGGTTGACGGGCGCCAGGATGATCCCGATGTCGATCGTCTTGATCACGAAGACCATGAGGCCCGCGAAGGGGATCACGAGCGACGGCAGGACGATGAGCAGTAGCGCTGTCGCGAACACGTTGACCAGGAAGATGGTCACGCCGAAGGTCCAGGGGCTACCGATCACGGTGTCGACGAGCGCCCCCTGGCCGCCGTCGACGAACGAGGACGTCCGCGCGGCGTGGAGATCGGGGAAGATCATGGCCAGGCCCATGCCCAGGAGGAGCGCCCCGTAGACAAGGGCGTTGATCAGCAGGTACGCGCGCACGTCGGCACGGATGATCGGGAATGGCTGGAGAAGGAGGTTCATGGGTGTCGTGTCCGTTTCTCGGATGATGTGCCGGACCCGGCCTGTCAGTTGCCCCCGGCGTCGAGCAGCCAGTGGTAGCGCAGCCGCAGCGCCCTTTCCACGCTGGCCAGCGCGGCGCCGAGGGCGAGCGTGACGTTGAGCCAGAGCGGCAGGTGGATGGGGGAGGTGAAGGTACCGAGGTTCTCGGCGATGGGCGGCGCCTGCGAGATCGGCCCGATGATCTGCGGGAGGTTCAGCCCTAGGCCGATCACGAGCAGCACGACCGAGGCGGCGGCGACCACGCGGCTCGCCGTCGGATGATCACGTTCGAGACGGGCCCGCCTGCCCTCTCCCGATTTCGGGTCGGGAACAAGCTGGTGCTCCTCGCCGGTGGTGGTGACGTAGTGGCAGCGCTTGATCCCGAAGCTGCTCGTCGCGACCTCGATGACGCCGTCCTCCAGCGGGAACGCGGCGGGGATCCTGGACTGGGCGTGATGGCGGCCGTCGAGATACAGGTGTGCCGTGCTCTCGCCGCCCGACCGGTTGTCCCAGCGCCGCACGTCGACGGCATACGTCCCAGTTCGCCGGCCATCGGCTGAGGGCCGGAGGTGGAACAGTGCGCGCCCTGACGGCAACTGCCACCAGCGGAAGCGCTGAAGAGGACGCCCGTCGCCCCGCTTGACCCGCCGGATCGCCCGGCTGCGCCGCCATGCCTTCACCATGTTCTCCTTGGGTCGCCTCAACTCGACTAACACACTGTGTTAGTCGCTCTGACGGCCAAGCTATCACAGCGTGCTAGTACAGTGTGATAGTGCTGTGAACGAGTGAGGCGGAGGCTCATGCGATGACGGATCAGAACGAGCAGTTGAGCAGCCGGGACAAGGTTCTCCTGGCGGCGATGCAGCTGATCGGAGAAAATCCCGGGGCGAAGCTCAGCGTGCGAGCGGTCGCCGCGCGCGCGGGGGTGAGCACCGGATCCCTCCGCTTCCACTTCCCGACGCAGCGCGCGCTCCAGGACGAGGTGCTCACTCGTCTGTACGACGTCGTCGTCTCCGAAGACCGGATCCACGATCGGGACGCGCCGGCCCGGGACCGGCTCGTCGACTGCCTGCGCCAGGTCCTCGCCCCCGCCGGAGTCGGCGCCGGCGCCCGGGAAGCCCACCGCACGATCCACGAGCACTTCATCGCCTCGGAACCGACCGAGCAGGTGCGGGAAGCCTATTTCGCCCTCGAACGGGAGGGGCGACGTCGCGTGGAGTACTGGCTGACGGTGCTCACGCAGGAAGGCGCACTCGTCCCCGGCGACACCTCTCGGCGCGCGAAATTCCTCCTTACCGTCCTGAACGGCCTCGCACTGGAGCGAGCCCTGCCCTCCGACGGCTCGATCCTGCGGTCCGAGACCGACACCCTCTACATGGCCGTCGACGCGGTCCTGAACCCCGCGACGTCCTGACCCGTCGACGGCCCGGCGTCGTCTTCGTCGGGTGAGCGGCCGCGGAAGTCAGATCTGCGTGGCCAGGTACTGCTTGAGGCCCTCCGGGTCGGGAGCGAGCCCCGACAGGCCGGGGGTGTCGGTCGGGCCTGGCGCACTCGATGACTTCTCAAGATCGGCGGTCACTCCCTGCTCGTCATTCGCATCACCGTCCTGATGAGCGTCTCTTTCGGCATCGAGATTCCGATCAAGCTCCTTCGCCGAGCGGACGGTCGAACGAATGGCAGCCGGGATCGAAGCCAGGTAGGCGATGAGCCGCCGGGTTCCGCGGCGCATCGCCCCTGAAGGATCACCGGTGCGGCGCGAATGGTGACCAGTTCGGCCGGCAGGCGTGGCGGTCCAGGAGCCGTAGGCCCGCTCTCACCAGCGCCCAGCCGAGTTGCTCTTCGAAAACGCTGACTACCGACGCGGAGGCGAACGCGCGGGCCCTGCGCTGCCGGGCAGCCGCCTCGCGCAGCTCACGGCCTCGCACGCCTTCCACGAACAGGTAGAGGTCTGGATACATCATGGTCTCCTGGGGGCCGTTTCGGTCAGAACGGGAAGCCGCACGTGGTACGGCGAGGTGCTGGGCGATTGCCGCGGCGGAGCCACATCGGCGACACGTTGCCGTGCCGGCAGTAAGAGAGCGCGCGGCGACGGGCGGCATCCCGATTCAGCGGCTCGGTCACGATGTGTCGGCGGGAACGGCCGCGTCCTCACCCGGCGGGGGAGTGTATGGAGCGAGGGGCACCCCGGCGGACAGAAGGATGACCTGCACGGCCCGCGGGTCGACCGCGTCCCGGGTGGTCAGTTCCTCCACTTTCCGATCGAGCACCTGCCACAGCTCGGCGAGAGACTCGGGGGTCAGCCGCAGCATCCGGTCGGTGATGCCCGATGGTTCCAGCCACTCTTGGCCGAGCCGCCCGGCGGCGACGTCGGCCTCGTGCCGGACGAGAGACGTCTCCAGGTGCTCGATCTGGCGCCTGCGCGCGAAGCTGACGAAGGCGCGGCTTTCCGGCGTGGCGTCCATCGCCTTGTTGTTCCAGGACGTCACCAGGTGCACCGCCCGCCACCGGCGCTCCCGCCTGTCGCGGTGCTCGGCCTCGGCGACGAACGCGTACTTCGCCAGGACCCGCAGGTGATAGCTGGTGGAAGCGGATGGCTCTCCGGTCCTGACCGCGAGCTCGCTCGCGGTGGCGGGTCCGTCCTGCCGCAGCAGCCCGAGCAGGCGAATGCGCAGGGGGTGGGTGAGCGCCTTCAGCGCTGCGGCATCATGCTCAGGATCCAGTACGCGCTTGTCCACTTCGCTGCCCATAACGGAAGCGTAGATCTCCCGGCCACTTTCCCAAAGTACTTTTGCAAAAATTCTTCGGGAAAGTGCCGTGATGAAGCTCCGCCCGCCCATCGTGCCCGGCCTCGCCGGTGTCCCCACGCTCATGGGCTGATTCGGTAGTTGCCCGGCTGAAGCGAGCCGGCGATCACCTCTGGACGGTCAGCGTGCCCAGCAGGGTCAGGGCCTCGGCGGAGCGGGAGCCCGGCTCGGCGGGGTGCGCGATCAATCGCTGGCCGGGACTGCTGACGATCGGGAACACCTCGGTGCTCAGGCGCAACTCGCCGACGTGGGGCTGGAAGAACCGGCGGCCGTGCACCATCGCTCCACGCGGCTCGGGCTCGGCCCACAACCTGCGGAAATCCGGGCTGGCGATCGACAGCTCGCCGACCAGCTCCCGTACCTGCCGGGCTTCCGG
This sequence comes from Nonomuraea sp. NPDC059007, assembly GCF_042740555.1. Lineage (NCBI taxonomy): Bacteria > Bacillati > Actinomycetota > Actinomycetes > Streptosporangiales > Streptosporangiaceae > Nonomuraea > Nonomuraea sp. NPDC059007. The sequence goes on from NZ_JBHYJD010000026.1 coordinate 47,929, forward strand.
CGCCTGGTCGGCCGCCTTACGGAGTTCCTGGACGGCGGCCCGAGCGGCGATGGTCCAGTCGCGGAAGAACTCTCCGCCCGCCGGATCAAGGAAGATCATTCGCAGCAGGTTGTCGCCGAGGACGAAATGGCTGTGCAGGGCCGCTGCCAGCGGATTTCGCACCAGAATGTCGAGAGACCAGCCCAGAACGTAGGCGGGAGCCACGGTCCAGTCGTTCAGCAGGGCGAGGACGTCCGGGTTCACCCGTTCCACGCGGTCCGGCCGCCGCCGCTGAGACACGGGGCGGGCGAGGCGGTACAACGTGACCGCGTCATCGCCGCTCAGCCGGAGCACCCGGCTCAGGCTCCGCAAGGTCTGATGTGTCGGGCGGGGCCCTCGTCCCTGCTCCAGCCGGGCGTAGTGGCCGGGGCTCAGGCCGGCGAGCCTGGCGACCTCTTCACGGCGCAACCCCGGTACCCGGCGCCGGCCGTCCACGGCCAGTCCGATCTGCTGGGGCTGCGCCTGCGCGCGGCGGGCGCGCAGGAACTCTCCCAGCCGGTGGTTCCGCTCACTGTCCATGGGTTGAGAGTAAAGGCGAAGCCGTCCTCGTCTCCCTGCGCAGACTGGGTGAGTTACACCCAGGTTGACCCGGCGCCCGTTATGTAGCGTGGCGTGCAATGGACGTCGGAATGGGATCCAGGTGGTCGGATGAGCAGCGGCACGCCCTTGGGCGACTTCCTGCGTGCGCGCCGGGAAGCGCGCAAACCCGAGGATGTGGGCCTGCCCGAGTACGGGCGCCGGAGGGTCAAGGGCCTGCGTCGCGAAGAGGTGGCGATGCTGGCGGGGATGAGCGCCGACTACTACGTACGGCTGGAGCAGGGACGCGAGTCCAGCCCGTCTCCGCAGGTGGTCGAGGCCGTGGCCCGAGCGCTCCTGCTTGACCCGGCGGCCACCGCGCACCTGTGGCGGCTGCTGCAGCCGCCGGCGGCCCGCGCCTGGAGCCGGGGCCAAAGCACCTCCATCAGCCCCCAGCTGGCCCAGCTCATGGACATCTGGACCACCGCCCCGGCGTTCGTGCTGGGCCCGGCGCTGGACATCCTGGCGTGCAACACCATGGCCGCCGCGTTGCACGAAGGCTTCGCCGTAGCTGACAACCTGGCCCGCATGGTCTTCCTGGACCCGGCCGGACGCGACTTCTACCAGGATTGGGAGCGGGCGGCGCACGCGTGCGCGGCTGAGCTGCGCGCGGCCTACGGCCACGATCCAGAGTCGGTACGGCTCGGCGAGGTCGTGCACGAGTTGTCGGCCGCGAGCCGGGAGTTCGCCGGCCTGTGGAGCCGGCACGACGTGAAGCCCAAAACCGAGGAGGGCAAACACCTGCGCCACCCGCGCGTCGGCGACCTGCACATCCAGTTCTCGGCCTTCACCGTCAACGGCGCCCCCCACCAGCAACTCGTCGTCTACCAGGCCGAGCCCGCCTCCACGACCGCCGCCGCGTTCGAGCGCCTCCGGGCGCGGACGGACCATGCTGTCGCCCTGGAGGCCAGAAGCTAACGATCGGCACAACGACGAGGCCGAAGCCACCGCTCCGGCCTTTTCGACGTCCGCGCACGGTTCCTGGGTGCGCCGCTCCCAGGAAGTTCACGGCCTTCTTCCACCTCGCCGACCTCGGCAAGCTCCTTACCGAGGTCACCATCCTGCGCTCTCGAAGGACCTGAACATGACCACGAACCTGGACGAACTACGGCGCCGCGACGGCGACCCCGCACGCCGCATCCTGCTCACCGGTGCCGCCATCGTCACCATGGACCCCGGCCTCGGCGTCCTGCCCCGCGCCGACCTGCTCATCGAAGACGACCGGATCGCCGCCGTCGGCCCTGATCTCCCGGCCGAGGACGCTCTGGTCGTCGACGTGGCCGGTGCCGTCCTGGCGCCCGGCTTCGTCGACACCCACCGGCACGCCTGGGAGGCGCAGCTACGCCGGATCATGCCCGACGTCAACGACCTCGGTGAGTACGTGACCTCCACCCTGGCCGGGATCGCCCCGGCGTACCAGCCGAAGGACATGTACATCGGCACCAAGCTGGCCGCGCTGACCGCCATCGACAGCGGCATCACCACCATGCTGGACTTCTCCCACAACTCCCGCACCGCCGCCCATTCCGACGCGGCCATCCGGGCGCTGATCGACACCGGCATCCGCGGCGTACACGCGTCGATGCGCCCGCATTTCGGCGACTGGGACGGCATGTTCACCCAGATGCGCGCCCTGCACGCCATCCAGCGCATGCGGGCCGTCAACGCCGCCCACGGCACCGGCGAGCGGCCCACCCGCATCGGCGTGCACGACGTGCTCGACCTCGCCACCCTGCAGGGAGCCAGGAGCATCGGCCTCGGCGACGTCACCGGCTCCCTCACCCCGGGCAAGCAGGCCGACGTGCTCGTCGTCCGCGCGGACGACCTCAACAACATGCCGCTCAACGACCCGATCGGCACCCTCGTGCTCGGCTCCGACCCGCGCAACATCGACGTCGTCTTCATCGCCGGCCAGGTCCGCAAGTGGGGCGGGGCCGTACTCGACATCGACCTGACCGAACTGCGCAAGGACGTGCGCGCCTCACGCGACCGCGTCCTCACCCTTCACTGACCGACGGCCCTTCACCTCAAGGATCTCCACCCATGTTCAAGATGTCCCTACACCTCCTCGGACTGGTCGTCACGCTGCTCGCCTGCGCCGCCTCCGGCCAGAGCGCCCCTCACCCCTACGTCGGCATGTGGGTCACCGCCGACGGCCGCATTCGCCAGGAGCTTCTTCCCAACGGCCGCTACGAAGAGGAACGAGACGGTCGCAAGCGCGCCTACACCGGCCGCTACACCGTGACCGGCACCCACATCGACTACCACGACGACCTGGGCTTCACCGCCACCGGTGACGTACGCGACAACGTGCTCTACCACGAACACCTGGTGCTGTACCGGGAGAGCTGACCCACGTTCCGGCCGCCCGACGGAAGGCATAGGGTGCGATGCTGGGCAGGCGGTGGGGTGCAGGTGTGTCGGAGGGCGGTCGTGACGGTGGAGGGGCTTGGGCTGGCCTGTCGCCGCATCTGTTCGGTCGGTCTGGGTGGGGTACGGCCCGCCGCCTTCGCCGGGCCTGCCGAGGTGGTCGGCTGGTTCGGGGCGTTGCAGGCGCAGGATTACCACCCGGCGAAGTGGGCGGTCGCTCAGCGGCTCGGTCCCGGTGTCACCGACGCGGACCTCGATCGCGCGTTCGATGACGGGGCGATCCTGCGGACGCACGTGTTGCGGCCGACGTGGCACTTCGTGGCCCGCGCCGACCTGCGCTGGCTGCTGGAGCTGACGGCGCCGCGGGTGCACGCGCTCAACGGCTATGCCTACCGGCGAGGCGAGCTCGACGGCCCGTTGCTGCGCCGTACCGCGGACCTGATCGCCGATGCCGTCGCCGGCGGGAACCATCTGACCCGCACGGAGATCGCGGCGTTGCTCGCCCGCCACGGCATCGTCGCGCGGGGATTCCGGCTCGGCTACATCCTCATCCACGCCGAGCTGGAGCGGGTGATCTGCAGCGGTCCGCTGCGGGGCGCGCTGCATACGTACGCGCTGTTCGAGGAGCGGGCTCCGCGGGCGGCGAGCCTGGAGCGTGAGGCGGCGCTGGCCGAGTTGGTGCGCCGGTTCTTCGCCAGCCACGGTCCGGCGACGGCGAAGGACCTGGCGTGGTGGTCGAGCCTCACGCGCGCCGACATCGCGACCGGGCTGTCGCTGGTCGGCGAGGCGCTGGAAAGCACCGACGCCGACGGCGTCACCTACTGGTCCGCGCCGGGCCACGACCCCGTGCCTGCCGCGTCCCCGGAGGTGCGGCTGCTGCAGGCCTACGACGAGTACATCGTCGGCTACCGGCAGAGCAAGTACCTGCTCGACCTCGGCGGCCTGACGCCGGCGGCACCGGACAGGCCGGCCTTGCCGAACGGCGTCGTCGTGGTCGACACGCAGGTGGCCGGCCGGTGGAAGCGCACGGTTCGGGGCGGCGCCGTCATGGTCGAGGCGGTGCTGTACCGGCCGTTCGACGCCGCTGAGCGCGCCGCGCTGCAGGCCGCGGCCGACGAGCTGGGCGCGTTCCTGGGCGCACGCGCCGTCGTCTCGGCGAGACTGCTGTGAGCCCGGTCCCGCAGCGATCGGCCGGCACCCTGCCGTACCACCACAACACAGGGTGGCGCCTGCCGCATGGAGCGGGCCTTCGAGACGTTGCTGTGGCGTCGGTAGGCTGCCACACACGGGTGATGTTCGGTTATTTGGTGAGAAGTGGGGGTATCGCCGCATCGGGGTCCTGCGTGGACCGCGTCCGGGCGGGAAGCCGGGGCGCGGGGATGAGTCACCGGCCGGGCAGGCGGGTCCGGCCGAGCGGGAGCTGAACCGGACGGCGATCCGGTACGCGGTGTGGCTGCGCTCGGCGGTGAGCGCCGCCTGCGCGGTGTTCGGGGTGCTGGAGGTACCGGCCGAACGACGGCCGCTGGCGCTCGCGGTGGCGGCGGTCGTGCTCGCCTGGTCCGTCTTCCGCCTGGTCGCCCTTGGGCGCCGTACCCCGGGATGGGCCGGGGGTGTCATCGCGATGGATGCGGTGGTACTCGTCGCGATCGGGGCCGCGCAGGCGCTGGCCGGTCCGGGGTACGCCGGTGGGTGGACGCTGGCGCTGATCTCGATCACCGCCGTGACCTCGTCGTATGAGTGGCCGAGCAGGCCGCGGGTCGGCATCGCGCTGGCCATGCTGGGGCTCGGGTCCTACGTCGCGGGATTCGCCGCGCAGTCCGGCGTGTGGGCGCCGGCCGTGTTGCCGGGCGTGCGGGTGCTGGTCGAGATCATCCTGTCACGGTTGTCCTATCTGCTGGTCAGGTCTCAGGCGCGGGTGGCGGACCGGTTGAGCGCGCGGATCGCCGCCCGCCGCAGGCAGGCCGCCGTCGCGGCGGCCAGGCGGGCGGCCGAGCGTGAGTACCTGGTGACGCTGCACGACACCGCGAGCACGACGCTGTTGATGGTCGCCGAGGGGTACGGCGAAGCGGAGGTGGCCGAGCGGGCACGCCACGACCTGGAGGCGATCGCCGGCGTACCCGAGGCGGGCGCCGGCCCAGTCGACCTGGCGGCCCTTCTCACCACCGCGGCACGTCACGACGACGTTCTGGTCCGGGGCAGGCCCGACGCCATGCCGCCGCTGCCCGCCCGGCCCGCGCTCGCGATCTTTCACGGCGTCCGCGAGGCGCTGACCAACGTGGCGCGGCACGCGGGCGTCGCGGAGGCGTCGTTGCGCGCCGGACTAGACGAGCACGGCACGGTGATCGTCGAGGTGCGTGACCGTGGCCGCGGCTTCGTACCCGATGACGTGGGGCCGCACCGGCGCGGCATCTCCGGTTCGATCGTGGGCCGGATGGCCGACGCCGGTGGCCGGGCGACGGTGATCTCGCGGGTCGGCGAGGGCACCACGCTCCGCTGGATGTGGCCGGTGGAGGGCGATGGCTGAGGAGAGCATCGACCGGCTCGCCACGCAGATCGAAGATCGGCTGCTGCGCGGCGTGCGGATCTCCGTGCTGGCGGTCGCGGTGACCGTGCAGTTCAGCCTGTCCCTGCCTGAGCTCTTGCGGAACGGCTCCCGCTACAGCCTGCTCTGGCCGCAGGTCACGGCATTCGTCCTGTTCGTTGTCGTGGCCGCCGGCGCCGCCGTCTTCCTGGCCCGCGGCGGGCGTATCCCGCACGGGGCCCGCGCGGCCGGGGTGGGCCTGGCGCTGCTCGCCGCCGCCGCGGCGGCCGGATCCGCTCCGCCGGGCAGCCACCTGGAGCCGGCCGACTGGTACTTCGGGCTGACCGGCTGGCACGGCGTGCTGCTGCTGTTCGACCTTCGCCTGCGCTTCCTGGCCGCGTTCCTCGCCACGGTCCTTGGCCTGACCGTGGTCAAGATGGCGGCGCCCGGGATGCCCGACCTCAGGACCTGGGCGGCGATGGCCGTGGCCGCGGTGTCGGTGTACGGGTTCCAGCTGGCGCTCGGGCTGCTGGGCCACGCCGTACAGCGGATCTCCGTGCGGGCGCGGAAAGCCGCGGCGCAGGAGGAGCTGATCCGGACGGAGGAGGAGGCGGCCGAGCACCGGCACCGCGATCACCGGCAGCGGTACGCGGCGCTGCTGCCCACGCTGGTCCCGCTGCTGGCCGGGCTCGGATACGGCTCGCTCGATCCCGGCGATCCGGACGTCCGGCGTCGGAGCGTGCACGAAGCGGCCAAGATGCGCCGGCTGTTCGCCGAGAGCGACGACGTGCCCGATCCGCTGGCGCACGAACTGCGGGCGGTGATCGCGGTCGCCGAGCGCCGCGGGGTCGCGGTGCGGTTCGCCGTCCGGGGCGCGCCCCGGACACCGCCGAAGGAGGTCAGGCGCGAGCTGATCGAGCCGGTGTCGGCCATGCTGGCCGCGGTCACCGCCGACGCGCGGGTCACCCTGGTCCGCGCGTCTGACCGGGTCCGGGTCAGCGCCGTCGGCGACGCGAAGGATTACGCGCGGCCGGCTCACCGGCCGGGGCGAGTACAGGTTCATCATGTGGAATCGGAGGGTCGAGCGTGGGTGGAGACGAGCTGGCGATCACGGTGACTCTGGTCGAGGACCATCCGGTGGTGGTGGCCGGGGCACAGGCATGGTTCGCCGCGGCGACGCCGCCGATCGACGTGGTCGCCGCCGGAGCCGGTGCGGAGGTCGCCTGGACGCCGCCGGGCGACTCCGCCGCGGTCGTCGTGTTCGATCTCCAGCTTTCCGGGCCGCAGCCGGCCTACGACGAGCTGAGGCGCCTTGCCGACGACGGCAGGCAGGTCATCGTATACACCATGCGCGAGGACGAGAACACCGCGCTGACCTGCTTGGACCTCGGCGCTTTCACGTTTCTGACCAAGGCCGAGGGCAAGGAGCATCTGGTCGCGGCCACGGTCGCCGCCGCCCACGGGCGGCCGTACACGCCGCCGGCGCTGGCCGGGGCGTTCGGCGTGAACACCCGCCCCGACCGGCCGCAGCTCTCCCTGCGCGAGGAAGAGGTGCTGATCGAGTGGTTTCAGTGCGAGTCCAAGGAACTCGTCGCCGAGCGGCTGGGCATCACGCCGCGCACGGTCAGCTCCTACCTGGACCGCGTGCGGATCAAGTACGCGAGTGTGGGCAGGGAGGCCAGGACCAAGGCGACCCTCGTCGCGCGCGCCTTGCAGGACGGCCTGATCGGCATCGACGATCTGTAACCGGACGGACGCGTAACGCATTGCGGGTCGAACGACCGTCAACCCCGTAGATCATCCGTCCCTAGGGTGGTTGGCCACGTCACTACACGAAAGATACGGAGACGGTGTTGTCGATGGCTTCACTCAAGCGAGCGGTGCTGGGCGGTTTGGGGACGGGTGTTCTGCTGACGGCGGTCATGGGGGCGGCGCTTGCGCCTTCCGCCTGGGCCGATCCTGCGGACAACAAGCTGACAGCGGGGGAGAAACTCAAGCCGAATCAGGCCGTGAAGTCGGCGAACGGCGCGTACAAGCTGATCCAGCAGGTCCAGGGCAACCTCGTCCTCTACGGTCCGGGCAACGACGCTCTTTGGTCGAGCCCCACCGCGGGGGCCGCGGCGTACGCGACGATGCAGCGCGAGGGCAACCTGGTGATCTACAGCGTCACGAACAAGCCGCTGTGGAGCACCAACACGGCCGGCAACCCCGGCGCGTACCTGGCGGTGCACAATGACGGCAACCTCGTCCTCTACTCCGCCGCCAACGAGGTGCTGTGGTCGAGGCACGGCTACCTCGGCTCGCTGCCCTCGGGCCACACGCTCAAGGCCGGCCAGGGCGTCCAGTCACGCAACGGCGAATACCGGCTGATCATGCAGAAAGAGGGCAATCTCGTCCTGTACAACCGGGCGAACAAGCCGCTCTGGACCACGCCCACGGCCGACCGGCCTGGCTCTCGCGCCGTCATGCAGAACGAGGGAAACCTGGTGATCTACAGCGCCACCAACCAGGCGGTGTGGACCACCAAGACCGCGGGCAACCCCGGCGCGTACCTGGCGGTCCAGAACGAGGGCAACGTCGTGATCTACACCAAGAGCAACAAGCCGCTCTGGTCCACCAAGTAGGCCACGCCGATCAGGACGGGGAGCCGCGGCGGGCCCCGGGCGGCCCGCCGAACGCCTTCGTCCTGGTCAACCGCTGACCGGCGCTGCGTCAGCGGGCCCGTACTGTGGCGAAGGGCAGCAGGTCGAGCAGTTCGCCCTCGGCGGGCCGCCGGCCGTAGGGGGCGAGCTGGAAGGTCTCCGGCCCGATGTGCTCGGCCCAGTACTCGCTCACGAACGTACGGCAGGCCGCCACGTCAGCGGGGCCGGGCACCTTGGCCAGCAGCCCGCGCTGGAAAGGCGCGTACTCCAGGAACTGGGAGGCGTGCGCCAGGCAGGCGTCGAGCTTGGCCTCCCGCACCGGGGCGACGTCAACGACGACGTCGTCCCGGTGGACGGGGCCGGAGACGTAGTCGGTCATCAGCAGGCAGACCGGCTGCCGGTCCAGGGCGGGCTTGCCGCACTCGACGTTGCGGGTGGTGGAGAACTCCACCGCCTGCCCGGCGAGCACGCCCGCGGCTCGGTTGTCGGGGTGGCCGCCACCGTCGGCGTGCAGGGCGATCACCAGGTCGGGACGCCAGCCGCGGATCTCGCGCAGGACGCGCACGCGCAGCTCGACGGTGGGTTCGAGGAAACCGTCATGCACGTCGTCGAAGATCTCGTACGTGGTCACGCCGAGCGCGTCGGCCGCGCGCCAGGCCTCCTCGGCGCGGCGGCGGGCCAGGGGGGCGCGTTCCATCTCGTGGTGGCCGGCGTCGCCGTTGGTGAGCGTCAGAAACTTCACCGCGTGCCCGGCCCCGGCCAGCAGGGCGGCGGTGCCGCCGGCGTAGATCTCGGGTTCGTCGGGATGGGCGGCGATGACCAGCGTGCGCAACATGTCTCAGCTTTCGTTAGGAGATTTGCTCTCCGGTACGGCCTGCCGTACCGGCTTGGAAGACCCGCTCGCGGGCCAGATCGAGGGCGTAGCGGACGGCGCCTTCGAGCACGCTGCCGCCGCCCGCGCGGCCGACGGCCACGGTGACCGGGGCCAGGCCGGTGGGAGCGAGCAGCGCGGCGACGCGGGCGCGCAGCGGCTCGGCGCCGGCCACGCAGAGAGGGCCGGAAAGGACGACGCAGCCGGGGTCGAGCACGCCGACGGCGGCGGTGACGGCGACCGCGACGCGGGCGGCGACGTCGTCGAGGAAGGCGGGCGAGGTGCCGGCGCTCAGGAGGGCGGACACCTCTGCCAGCCCGCTGCCCGCGGAGGCGGGCAGGCCGTGGGCGGCGGCGAGGGCGGCGAGGGGGGCGGCGCCGAGGAGGGCGCCGAGCGGACCGCCCTCCGGGCCGTAGAGGCGGCCGCGGCGGGCCGGGTCGGGCACGGTCACGGAGCCGACCTCGCCACCGCGCCCGGTGACGCCGCGCCAGAGCGCGCCGTCGAGCACGGCGCCCGCGCCGACCCCGCCGCCGATCCACAGCAGGACGAAGCTCTGCCCCTCGCGGTCGGCCAGTTCGCGGATGGCGACCAGGTTGACGTCGTTCTCCAGCCGGAACCGTTCGGGCCCGAGCGCGTCGCACAGGTCGGCGAGGTCGTCGAGGTGGGACCAGCCGGACAACTGGACGGCCTGGCGCAGCCGCTGCCCGCCGGCCTCGACGATGCCGGGCACGCCGAGCACGATCTGGTCGAGGTCGTCGAGCCCGAGCCCGGCCTCGGCGGCGGCCGCGGCGACCGCGGCGGTCAGGAACTCCACGGCGTCGGCCCCGGGGCCGGGCGCCTCGGCGCGGTGGCGGCCCAGGGTCGTACCGGTCAGGTCGGCGACGGAGACCTCCACCGAGCTCGCGGTCAGGTCGGCCCCGGCGACGAGCGCGGCGCCGCCCTCCAGCTCCCACATCTGCGCGGCCGGCCCGGCGTTGCCCGGCTTGGTGCCGGCCTTGCGCGCCAGCCCGCCGTTCTCCAGACGGCGCAGCACCTCCGCGGCCGACGCCTTGGACAGGCCGGTGTGCTGTTCCAGCTCGGCGCGGGTGAGCCCGCCGTGGCGGAGCAGGAGTTCGAGTGCGGCGCGTTCGTTGAGGGTGCGGAAGACCGTGGGGTTCCCGGTGGACATGCTTACTTCACGGCTCCTGAGGTCAGCCCGGACTGGATGTGTCGCTGGAAGACGATATAGGCGACGACGACCGGCAGGACCGTCATGCTCAGCGCCGCGAACAGGGCGGGCCAGTCGGCCTCGTATCCGGCGATGGTGGAGATGTCGGCGATGCCCTGGGTGATGACCCACTTGTGCTTGTCGCCGGGCAGGAGCACGAGCGGCAGGAGGTACTGGTTCCACTGGCCGAGCACGTTGAAGATGGTCAGGCTGACCAGGCCGGGCTTGGCCATGGGCAGCATGATCTGGAAGAAGGTGCGGGTGTGCGAGGCGCCGTCCATCATCGCCGCCTCCGCGACCGCGTCCGGCAGGCCGCGGAAGAAGGAGGTCAGGAAGAAGACGGTGAACGGCAGCGAGTACGCGATGTACACCAGCACCAGCCCGACGTGCGAGTCGAGCAGCCCGAGCCCGTCGACCACGAAGAACAGCGGGACGAGGGCCAGGAAGACCGGGAACGCCATCCCGGAGACGAACAGGAAGTAGATCGCCCGGTTGCCGGGGAAACGGTAGCGGGCCAGCACGTACGCGGCCATCGAGCTGAGCAGCATGGTGCCGAGCACGCCGAAGAAGACCACGACCACGGTGTTGAGCAGGTACGTGCCGACGTTCGCCTTCTCCCAGGCCCGCAGCCAGTTGTCCCAGCGCAGCTCACCGGGCAGTTGCAGGGCGTCGCCGAAGATCTCGGAGTTGCTCTTGAAGGAGGCGAGCAGCGTCCAGATCAGCGGGCCGATGATGAGCAGCGCCCACACGGCGAGCACGGCCTGGGACAGGCCGCCGAAGAGCCTGCGGCGCATCAGTACACGATCCTCTCGCGCCTGGTGACCCGCATCGTCACCGCGGCGAAGGTGAGGGTGAGGAAGAACAGCGCCACGCCCATCGCCGAGGCGTAGCCGAAGCGCGAGTAGCCGAAGGCGTTCTTGTAGATCTCGGTGGCCAGCACCGTGGTGGCGCCGTCGGGGCCGCCCTGCTCGATGGAGAGCACGTTGACCAGGGCGAAGGCATCGAAGGCGGCGATGCCGAGGTAGATCCAGCCGACCTGGACGGTGTCCCAGATGAGCGGCAGCGTGATGCGGAAGAACAGGGTCAGCCGGCCGGCGCCGTCCAGCGAGGCCGCCTCGAAGACGTCCTTGGGGATGGCCGCCATGCCCGCGGAGAAGAGCACCACGTAGAAGCCGACCGCCTGCCAGACCATGACGGCGATGATCGACCAGAGGGCGAGCCGCTGGTCGGTCAGCCAGCCGGCGGGCTCCAGCCCGACCTTCATCAGCGCGCCGTTGAGCACGCCGCCGGCGTCGGGGCGGTAGACGGCCTTGAACAGTACGCCGACCACCGCGACCGCCAGCACCTGGGGAAGGAAGAAGACGACCCGGTAGAAGCCCGAGCCCTTGACTCCGCCCTGCGCGTGGAGCAGGTAGGAGAAGGCCAGGGCCAGGGCGACGGTGGCGAGCGGCATGGCGACGAGCAGGACCATGTGGTTGCGGATCGCCTGCCAGAAGGCGTCGTTGCCGAACAGCCGCCCGAAGTTGTCCAGCCCGACGTAGTCGAGCCCGGCCGACACGCCCCGCCAGTCGGTCAGCGCGATCTGGAACGCCTGCGCGTACGGGCTGATCACGAAGACGAGGTAGAGCGCGACGGGCAGAAGCAGGAACCCCGCGACGAAGCCGTGCCGCCGCATCGGTCAGACGCTCCGGGTCTGCTTGGTGATCGCGGAGTCGTTCTTGAGCTCGTCCGCCTTCTTCTGCATGTTGGCGCAGAACTGCTCGGCGCTGCTGCGCCCGGCCATGACCGAGTTGGTCTGGGTCTGGGCGTGGTCGAACAGCTCCTTGTACCAGGTCTCGAAGCGGGCGTCGGTGATGGTGTTCCGGCCCGCCGCCTCCTGGGCCTTGGCCGCGCTGTCGACCGCCGAGGTGAGCCGGAGACCGTCGACGACGCCGTTGACCACGGTGAGGTTCTTGGTGAGCTCGGTGTAGCCGCGCGCGCCCTCCCTGGAGAGCATCAGCCGCAGGTACTCCAGGCCGCCCTGGGGGTTCTTGCCCTTGGCGCCGACGAAGAAGGCCTCGGACACCCCGACGAAGATCGCCTCGTACGGCATGGCGTCGGCGGCCCCGATGCTGGGGACGGGGGCGATGGCGTACTCGAAGCTGTCCGGCTTGTCCTTGGCCATCTCGTTCTCCAGCCAGGAGCCGCACGGGTAGAACAGGACCTTGTCCTGCAGGTGTTTGATCTGGGTCTGCGTGTGGTCGAGGCCGAAGTAGGCCTTGTCGCCGAAGTCCTTCTGGATCTGCGCCCAGGCCGCTACGGCCTGCCGTACCGGCTCGGCGGTCCAGGCGCCGTCGGCGAGGTTGTCGATGTCGATGATGACCTTGTTGCCACCGATCTTGGCGGCGCTGTAGACGAGGTTCCAGAGCTGGTAGAAGGGGCCGACCTGACCGGGGTAGGCGAACAGGGCGATCCCCGCCTTCCTGGCCTCCTCGCCGAGGGCGTTGAACTCCGCCCAGGTCCTCGGCACCGCCCAGCCCTTGGCCTCGAAGAGCTTGGCGTTGTACCAGAGGGCGCGGTGGGCGACGGTGTACTGCAGCACCCGGGGCACGCCGTCGATCAGGGAGTTCTCGTAGACGCCGCCGACGAGGGTGTCCTTGACCTTCTTGCCGGGGAAGGCGAGTGAGGGGGCTTCGAACAGCGGGGTGAGGTCGGCCAGGTGGCCTTCCTGGACGAGGGCCTGCAGGTCGAGGGCCTCGGGCCCGGAGTTGTTGATCACATCGGGGACGTCGCCGGCGATGAAGCGCGGGCGCAGCTGCGTACCGACCTTCTGGGTGGCGACGTGCTTGATCTTCGCCTTCGGGTAGGCCTTGCTGTAGGCGGCCTCGTGCAGGTCGACGGCGTACTTGTCGCCGTTGCCGCCGCTGAAGATGACCACTTCGAGCGGGCTCGCGGCCTGCACGCCGAGCGGGTTGGCCGCCGACGTCGCGGCGGCGGTGGCGGTGGGAGCAGGAGCGGCGGTACGGCTCGCGGTCGCGCAGGCGGCGAGGGGGGCGGCCAACGCGGCCAGGCCGAGCCCGCGCAGGACGTCGCGGCGGTTGGGGGACATGGCTCCTCCTGAGCGCTAACCGTCTGGATACCTTCCAGACGGTTAGCGGCTGACTATAGGAGGGCACCCTGACCAGGGTCAAGAGGGCCGTGGCCACTGCCCGACGCTCGGCGCGGTAAGGTTCGTGATCATTCGCCAGGATCGGGGAGAAAGGGTGGGCCGCCCGTGCTCTCCGTGTCGGCTCCCCGGCCGCGGCGACACCCTCCGGTGTTCTGGTGGTGGCTGGCGGCCTCGTACGCGTTATGGGAGATCGTCTGGGAGGTGCTGACGCCGCCGCGGCGGGTCCTGTGTGCCGGGGCGCCGATCTCGCACCCGGTGGGCCCCGTCCGCCGCACGGCCGCCGCCCTGGCCGAGATGGCCGCGGATGTGCTGTTTCTGGCGGGGCCGTTCCTCCTGGTGGTGATCGCCCTGTACGTGACCGGGCGGGACAACGCCCGCGTCCACCTGATGGCCGCGGTTCTCGGGTTCGGGCTCGTGGCGCTGCCCGAGGCGCTGGCCGTCGCCGGGGAGGTGCTCAGGCCGCCCGCGGAACCGTCGCCGGGCTGCCTGCCGGAGCCGGCGCCGTTCCGTGTCCTGCCGGTGGTCCTGAGCTGGGTCGTCTCTCCGCTGACGATGGTCATGCTCGCGGGCGCCGCCGGGTTGCGCGTACGCCCGGACCGGGGCTCGGTGCTGCGGCTGTGCGCGGCGCTCGGGGTGATCGCGATCGCCGTGCCGGCCGTGAGGATCCTGCCGGAACGGCTGGCTGCGCCACCGGTCGCCGACGACGGCACCTCCCGGTACGCGTTGATCGCCGCCGGCTACCTGGAGACGGTGAACCTGGACACGGGCCGCGTCGCCCATGAGTACCTGCCCTACCTGGGCAGGCGCACCACCCAGATCAACGCGGTGGCCGCCGGTCGCGACCCGGGGGACTACGTGGTGAGCGTGACCCTACGGCAGGGCCGGGACTCGTGGTCGCCGCGCGGCTTCGTCTCGCGCATCCACCGCCTGACGGTGGACGCCGACGGCCAGGCGAAGCTCGGCCAAGCGCTGTCCGGCAAGCTGAACGGGAGCGTCGACCGGATCGTGCTCTCGCCCGAGGGCCGCGTCGCCTACAGCCGCCGGACCGAAGGCCGTGATCGCAAGCAGGCCACCTACGTCGGCGTCCTCGGACCAGGTGTCGAGTGGCGGGTGGCCGCGCACGGCTTCTACTGGAAGGACGCCCACACGCTGGTGCTCCCCGACGACATCCACTTCACCGGGGTCACCCACCCGCCGAAGCCGGAGTCGGTGAAGGCCTGGGAAGGCGCCATCGACGTGCGTACCCCCGCGTCGGGCCCGTCACCCGCGGCGCTCCTCGTCCGTGCGCCCCGCGAGAACGGCAGCCACACCCTGCCCCACCCTCTGCCGGACGGCCGGACCCTGCGGGTACGCAAGGGCAGCTACGAACAGCCGTCCGAGTTGCACCTCTACGAGGGGGACCGGAAGGTGACCACGGTGCTGACTCTGACCTGCGGCGAGATCGTGTCGATGGCACTCGACCGATCCGGCCGCCATCTCCTGGTCGGCAAGGACAACGAGAACGAACCCACGGCCGGCAACCGGCCGTGCGGGGGCAAGAACCACGAACTGCTCCGCGTCGGCCTCACCCCGACGGCCGCCGGCGCCTTCCCGCACAGGGTCGTCTGGCGCGGCGACACCTATGCCGGCGGATTCGCCTGGTGATCGATCGTACGGCTTCCTGATTTCTGCACCGAACCTCCCCGATGCCCCCAGAACTCCGGCGTCGCGGGGGCAATCGGACAGAGCATGACGTTCTCTGCCGCCCAGTTGATCCGCTTCGCGTACGCCGAGGCCAGGTCGTGCCGATTCGCGGTGGCCATGTTCGCCGGCCTGGCCGCCTCGTCGGTGCTGCCGCTGCCGATCCCGCGCTATGACGCACTGCTGGTCTACGCCGTGGCCGTGACGGTGATCTTCCGCACCCTGCGATGGGAGAGCACCCAGGAGACGGGAGGCCGAGAACATCGCGACCTACCTGGACGCCTGGCGTTACCCCATCAGCGGGGACGTGGCAGCCGGTCCATCCGGCCAAGTTCGGAGCCTGGGCGCTCGACTCTGAGGCAGGCCCCTGACTAGGTGCCGTCGACGGAGAGCAACCCCCGGCGGAAGGCGACCGCCACAGCGGCGGCCCGGTCATTGACCCCGAGCTTGGCGTAGATGTGCAACACATGGCTCTTGACCGTCGCCTCGCTGATGAACAGCTGCGCGGCGGCCTCACGGTTGGTCGCGCCGTCGGCGATGAGGCGGAGGATCTCCAGCTCCCGGGCGCTCAGCGGATCGGCGGGAGCCCGCACCTGACCCAGCAGCCGGGTGGCGACGGACGGTGACAACACGGCCTCACCGCGGGCGGCCGAGCGCACCGCCCGGATGAGGTCGTCACGCCCGGCGTCCTTGAGCAGATACCCGGTGGCCCCGGCCTCGATGGCGGGCAGGACGTCCTTGTCCGTGTCGTACGTGGTCAGCACCAGCACCCGGGCACGCACCCCGATCCTGGCCAGCTCCCTGATGGCCGTGACGCCGTCCATCACGGGCATCCGCAGGTCCATCAGCACCACGTCCGGGTCGAGGGCGCGGGCGAGCCGCACGGCCTGCGCCCCGTCGCCGGCCTCGCCGAGCACCTCGAAGCCGGGGTCGCCGGTGAACATGCCGCGGATCCCGTCCCGCACGATGACGTGGTCGTCGGCGATGAGCAGCGTGATCGGGGTGTCAGACACCTGTGTCCCTCCGGGCGATGGCGGGCACGCTGGCGGACACTGCCGTGCCGCCGCCGTACTCCGACTCGATCTCCAACGTGCCCGCCAGGCGGGTGACCCGCCTGCGCATCGCGGTCAGTCCGAAGCCGCCGCCGCCGGCGGCGCGTCCCG
Organism: Nonomuraea sp. NPDC059007; assembly: GCF_042740555.1. Taxonomy (NCBI): domain Bacteria; kingdom Bacillati; phylum Actinomycetota; class Actinomycetes; order Streptosporangiales; family Streptosporangiaceae; genus Nonomuraea; species Nonomuraea sp. NPDC059007. The sequence goes on from NZ_JBHYJD010000026.1 coordinate 64,146, forward strand.
GGTCGAAGCCCGAGCCGTCGTCGCGCACGTCGAGGGTGACGGTGTCGTCCATGTACGACAGGGTGAGCCCGACCCTGGCGGCCCCGGCATGCTTGGCGATGTTGGCCAGCGCCTCCTGGGCGGTGCGCAGCAGGGTCTCCTCCACCTCGGGATGCAGCGGGCGAGCCGTACCGGTGGCGGTGAAGTCGGCCCGCACCTCGTGCAGGGCGGCCCAGCGGGCGGTGAGCTCGTCGAGCGCCTGCGGCAGCGGCGTGGACTCCAGCTGCGCGGGCCCGACGGCGTGGATGGTGCGGCGAGCCTCCGCCAGGCTCTCGCGAGCCAGGGTCATGGCGTTGCCGACGTGCCGTTCCCAGTCGGTGTCGCTCTCGCGGGCGTGCACGGCGGCCTGAAGCTGGGTGACCACACCGGTCAGTCCCTGGGCGATGGTGTCGTGGATCTCGCCGGCCATGCGCTGCCGCTCGTCGAACACGCCCGCCTCCCTGGCCTGGACCAGTAGCTGGGCGTGCAGGCCCGCGTTCTCCCGCATCGTCTCCTCAAGCTGCGCCACCATGCGCTTGCGTTCGGCGCTGCGCTCGGTGGTGACCTCGCCGACGAAGCTGAACAGCCCGACCGCCGCGACGATCGCGGCGGTGAAGAACAGGAAGGAGATGACGTCTCCGGCGCTCCGGGGGAGCCCGCCCCGGTAGGCGGTCACGCTGATCGCGGCGGTCGCGGTCACCCCGGCGAACCGCCACAGCCCCCGCAGATGGCTCCAGGAGTGCAGGTAGCCGGTGAAGGCGAAGAAGCTCGCGAACCACGTGCTGCGGGTGCAGAGCACCCCGATCAGGATGATCAGCCCGATCACGTAGACAGCCCCGAGGCGGGACATCACCGCGATCCAGACGGCGGCCAGCGCCACCAGGCCCAGCGTCAGCATCCGCCCCTGCGACTCGTTCTGCCAGGCCAGGACGGCGGAGACCACCAGCAAGAGGTACGGCGCGGCCTCAAGCTGGCGGGCGACCAGCCGCTCCCACCGCTCCAGGCGCCCATCCGCCGTCGTCATGCCCTACTCCCACCTGAAGAACCTGGCCGCCGCCGTACCGATGAGCACGGCGTATCCGGCCAGGACGACCAGCAGCATCAGGCTCGGCGGCTGGCCTGTCCAGACCTGCGCGAGCACCTGCCTGAAAGCACCCAGAGGAGTGTATTCGCCAATCCCCGCCACCAAGGCGGGCATCTGGTTGACCGGCTGGATCAGACCGGCCAGGTAGGCCATCGGGAAGTACAGCAGGACACCGACGCCGTTGGCGGAGCGGCCGGTCTTGGCCAGGGCGGCGATGAGCAGGCCGATGGAGAACATCGCCGCGACACCGAGCGTGAGCGCCGCCGCGAGCGGCAGCGCGGCACCGGGGACGTGGGCGCCGATCACGCTGCCCGCGACCGACACCAGCAGCGCGCAGGCGATGACCACGAGCACCAGTTGCAGGGTCAACTGCACCACCAGCAGCGTGTACGGCCGGACCGGCGTGGTGGACATCCGGCGCAGGATCCCGCGCTCGCGATAGGAGGCCAGGGTGGTCGGCAGCAGGTACAGGCCCACCAGGCCGACCGACATGGCCAGCGTCATCGGCAGCAGCGTGGTGTCACCGGGCTGGATCGAGCTGCCGAACACCAGCAGGACGAACAGGGGGATGAGCATCGAGACGATCGAGCCCGGCTCGCGGGCCAGCAGCTTGACCTCGACGGTGGCGAGCTTGGTGAGAGCGGTCATGGCGGAAGTCCTTTGCGTAATCGGAGTCAGAGGGAGCGGCCGGTCAGGGCGACGAAGGCGTCGTCGAGGGTGCGCTTGTCGATGCGCAGGTCGCTGACCAGCACGTGGTGGCGGGCGAGCTGGGCGGTGACGGCGGTGGCGAAGTCGCCCCGGCCGCTGACGACCACACGGTCGGCGGTCACGGTGACCTCCGCGACGCCGGGCAGGCCGGCCAGCAGCGCCACCGGATCGCAGGGAGCCATCAGGGTGAAGCGGATCTCGTGGGCGGCGTCGAGCCCGTCGACCAGGCCGGCCGGCGTGTCCAGCGCCACGACCCGGCCCCGGTCCACCACGGCGACCCGGTCGCACAGCTCTTCGACCTCGTCCATGAAGTGGCTGACCAGCACCACGGTGACGCCGCTGTCGCGTACTTGCTTGATCAGCTCCCAGGTGGCGCGGCGGGCCTGCGGGTCCAGGCCGGTGGTCAGCTCGTCGAGGAAGGCCACCCGCGGGTTGCCGATCAGCGCGAGGGCGATGAACAGCCGCTGCTTCTGGCCGCCGGACAGCTTGCCGAAGCGGGCGTCGCGCTTGTCGGCCAGCCCCCACTGCTCCAGCAGCTCGCGCCAGTCGCGCGGCCGGGAGTAGAAGGCGGCGTAGAGGTCCAGGGCCTCCCAGACCTTGATCGTGTCGGGCAGCTGGGTGTGCTGGAGCTGGACGCCGATCTGCTCGCGCAGCGCCCGGCCGTCGGCGGCCGGGTCGAGGCCGAGCACCCTGATCGTGCCGCCGTCGGGCTTGCGCAGCCCTTCCACGCACTCCACGGTGGTGGTCTTGCCGGCGCCGTTGGGGCCCAGGATGCCGAAGATCTCGCCCTCCGCCACGGAGAACGACACACCCTCCAGCACGTTCAGCTGTCCGTAGCTCTTGCGGAGGCCGGTGACTTCGATGATTGCCATGGCAAAAGCATCGCGATCTGCCGCTTTTCCCGAATCGACCGTGCGGCCACACCACGGGCCGCCCGAGGCTGAACCTCGAATCAGCCGTTCGGTGGATGGCGGGGATCTAGATCACCTGTCAGCCCCGCTTCAGGGAGTTCCCTGCCCGCTTCTCCTGGGGCCGCTCCGGCATCGGAAGGTCAGGGCTGCTTCCCGATGATCCGGTCGAACCATTCACAGACTTCCTGGGCCAGGCGGGTGGCTATTCCTCGATGGTGATTCCCATCGCGCCGGCCAGGGCGAAAACCAGCCCCTGCGCGTCCCGGCTCTTGATGATCGCGCCCTTGAAGCTGGTGACCCCGCCGATGCCCAGCAACACGCAGTCCGAGAAGTGCGTGCCGTCCATTTGCGCCTGGGAGAACTGGGCTCCGCTCAGATCGCAGCGTTCAAACCGGACTCCGCGCAGGTCGGCGTTCTGGAAATTGGCTTCTGGCATGACGCAGTCGCGGAAGACGGTGTTCTTGAACGTCGAGAATCGGAATCCGGTCAGGTCGGCGCGGCAGTTGTCGAAGAGCACCTCGCGGAATGTGCTTTCGGACCAGCTCATGCCGGTCAGCCGACTCGCTGATGCCAGGGCGCGATGCATGCCCGAGGCCCTCGCCGTCATGTTGGACAGGTCGCAGCGTTCCAGTTCCACGTCAGCGAACCCGGCCTGGCGCAAGTGGGTACCGGCGAAGCTGGTCACGACGAAACGGCAGCCTTCGTAGTCGACTGCTTCCGCTTGGCGGTCGGCCAGGTCGCTGCCGTGGAATTCCAGGCCGCGGTAGGTGCCGTCGTCCTGCAGGTCGTGTTCGGGCGGTCGCGCCGCGGCCAGCGGCGAGGGCAGCTTCGGGGCGGTCGGCGCTTTGAGCGGTTTCGGTCGTGCGTGAGGAGGTTGGGAGGACATCGAGCGCCAGCCTAGCCTGTTCAAGACGCCTAAGGATCACGCCTTGAGCCCGGCGCCGGCCAGGTCGCACCGCACGAACGCCGCGGCGGATCGGGACTTTATGGGGAGAGCTGGGAGACGTCAGACGGTGAAGACGCGCTCGGCTTCGTCGCGCTGGGTGTGCAGGTCCCAGTAGAGAGGGGCGATCTCCTCGGCCTCCGCGGTCGGGGCTCCGGGAGGGCCGCCCGCGCCGATCCACACCCCGATGGCGACGTGCGCGGCCTGGATACCGGTGCCGGCCAGCTCCTTGTGCAGGTTGAGCACCCAGTTGCGCAACGCTGCCTGGGCGGCGTTGACGTTGCCGAGTATCGGGTGGGGATCGACCGAGCCGCCTCCGTTGGTGTAGAGCAGGGTGCCCGCGCCGGCCTCGCGCATCGCGGGCAGGACGGCCTGGGTGGCGGTGATGGCGCTGTAGAACAGCAAGTCGATCAGCCCCTGCACATCGGACGGCTTGGTCTCGGACGGGGAGGCGAGGGCCAGGGAGCCGATGCTCGGGGCCGGGGAGTGCTCCAGGACATCGATGCCGCCGAAGCGAGCGGCGGCATCCTTGAGGGCCTGGGCCAGCGCGTCGTGGTCGAGCACGTCCGCCGGGAACGCGGCGGCGGTGATGCCCTCCGCGGTGAGCCGGCCGACTAGGTCGTCGAGTTTGGCCCGGTTGCGGGCGATGAGAGCGACGTTGTAGCCCTGGGAACCGAAGGTACGGGCGATGGCGAGGCCCATGCCGGGGCCGGCGCCGACGATGGCGAGAGTAGGCATGATCAGTTCGCTTTCACTTGAGCCGGCGGAGCTGTCCAGTCCGCACCAGGGGCGACTTTCACAGCAGCCCCTCCAATTCCTACTATTTGTGCGTAACGTCAAGATAGGACAGTATGGAGAGGCTTACAAAAGGCACATCACTGTGCGTCACGGAGGGAGATGTGCGTCATGGAGCACGCAGGGGGACCGGCGAGCGCCGCGAGCCGGGGGCCCTGCGCGGCGATCCCGGCCGACCAGATGGCCTTCATCCGCCAGATCCTGGACCGGGTCGGCGACAAGTGGAGCATGCTGATCATCGCGATCCTGGAGGACGGCGCCCTGCGCTACACCGACCTCCAGCGCGATGTCCCCGGCATCTCCCAGCGCATGCTCACTCACACCCTGCGCCAGCTTCAGCAGGACGGGCTGATCACCCGCACGGCCTACGCGGAGGTTCCGCCGCGCGTGGAGTACGCCCTCACTCCCCTCAGCCGCGGCCTGCTCGACATCGTCAAACAGCTGATCGGCTGGGCCTCCGACCACCACGACGACATCCGCGCCCACCGCGACCGCGCCGCCGCCGGGTCCTGACAGCCGCGAATGGCCGCCGCCGTACGCCGGGACCTGGGCATCACCGTCCAACGCAAGCCCCGGCACCGCGGCGAAGAAGTCGCAGCGTGGCCTCCCCGTAGAGCGCGACCTGTTCGCCTCCGCCGAGCTCCACCTGCCGAGCCGCCTGGCCCGCCGTGGTGAGGCGGGCTTTGACGGCGTTCGCCACGGGGCCGTGTCGTCGGTTTCCTGCGGCTGAGGGGGTCACCTTGTCGGCCGTCTTTCAGAACCGGCCGGGCAGGTCAGGTAGGGGAGCGGTGAGCGTGGGCGGGGTCGATGTGCTCGGGTAGGGCACCGCCGGGCAGCGCATGCCAGGAGCGGGAAGCGTCTGCTCGATGAGGTAGCGGTCGATCGCGCCGCGGGTGCACTCACTGCGGTTGTAGATGCTGTGTCCCCAGCCTTCGTAGGTCAGCAGCCGCGCCTCACCGCCGATCTGGCCGGCCGCGTTCACCGCCCAGGCGTGGCCCGTGGCTGGATCATGCCGTGCGTTGCCCAGCAGCAAGGCCGGGGTTCCGTCGACCTTCAGCCGGTGCTGCGGGTTGGGGATCGCGGCCGGTTCGCCGAGGCAGGCCATGGTGAAGGAGAACGTGAGCGGGCTTACCCGCATGTCAGGCGCGATGCGCTGCGAGCGGCGCAGGAGGGCCGCGAACTCGCGGTAGTCCCGGATCGGCAGGTGGAAGTCCTGGCAGACGATCCGCATGGGGTTGGCGGTGTGCGGGGCCTGACGCTGCGCCGGCTCACGTGTGAAGATCTCCGGCAGCGCTTTCGAGGGCATGGCGCCGTTGCTGATCGTCACCATCATCTCGGCGAGTTCGCGCCAGTAGGGCCCGTAGGCGGCTTGGAAGGGGAGCCTGATGAGGTCGAGCTTGGTCAGCACCCGGGTGGGTTCGCCGGGGAAGTGCAACTCGCCGTGTTCGGCGCGGGCGAGCAGCTTCGCCCAGAAGGCGCGCAGGTCGCTGCCATGCAGTGCGCAGGCGCTGTCTCGTTCGCACCAGGCCGCGAACTCCGCGAAGGAGTCCTGGGCCGCGGCGGCCCCTGTGTCGAGGAACGCGGTGGTGCGCAGGCTGTGGTCGATGTTGCTGTCCAGGGCGAGCGCCCGGACCCGGCGGGGGAACCGCTCGGCGTAAAGCTGCCCGATCAGCGTGCCGTAGGAAAGGCCGTAGTAGGTGAGCTTCCTGTCGCCGACGGCGGCGCGCAGCGTGTCCAGGTCGTTGACGACGCTGAGCGTGTCGACGTGGTCGAACAGCGGTCCGGTCCTGGCCCGGCAGTCGGTGCGGAGCCGGTCGTTGTAGTCGAGCCATCGGTCGAAGTCGGCCTGGCTCTTCAGGAACGGGTCCGCCGGCGCCTGCCGCATGAGGTCGGCGGAGCAGACCACAGGGTTGCTGCGCGCCACACCGCGAGGGTCGAATCCGACGATGTCGAACCTTCGGGTGATCTCTTCGCTGAAGTAGCCCTTGCGGCTCAGGGCGAAGTCGACCCCGGATTCGCCGGGGCCACCCGGGTTGATGATCAGGGAGCCTGTTCTGGCCGTGGGATCGGTGGCCTTCCGCCTGGCCACGGCCAGGTCGATGGTGGGGCCGCCGGGTTTCGCCCAATCGATGGGGACGGTCAAGGTGCCGCAGTCCGCGGTCGGGTCCGCGGCGCACGGCGCCCAGGCGATGGCCCGGCCGGCGGGCGTGGCGGCGCTCTCAGGAACGACCGCCGCCGCGGTTTCGAGAGGGCTCAGGACCGTGACCGTCATCAGAACGACGCTGAGGATGCGAACGGATCTTGGCATGCTTCTCCGGTCATCAAGCGGATTGGCAGGGCCCCGCGACTGTCGGGTGGGCGATTCGTCCAGATTATTGATCACGTCCAACGGGTGTGCCCATGCGACGTAAGGATGAAATGACTGATGGTCCTTTGGAGGGTTGCCGGTGAACGGGCAGCCGGGCGGGATCTCCGCCCGGCTGCCCGTGCCCCCGTGTTTACGCGCCCATCGTGAAGCCGAACTCCGCTTCGGCGATGCTGAAGGGCACGTCCCAGTTCTTCGCCTCGGTGTTGGTGTGGAAGGCGAAGGCGACCCCGCTGTCCGGGCTGCTCAACGCGAAGAACATGTGTCCCCAGTAGCTGCCGGCCATGCCGCGGATGGTGAGTCCGCCCGTCACCGTCTTGTCGAGCTCGAACATGCCGAGGCCGTAGCGGGTGTGCGGCAGCCAGCCGGCGCCGTCGGTCGAGACCGTGGTCCACATCTTGCGGTGTTGCCCCGGAGGCAGCAGGGTGCCGCCGGCCAGGGCGTCGAGGAGCCGGATGGCGTCGCCGGTGGTCGAGACGATGTTCCCTGTCTCCCAGGAAGTGTTGAACTCGGTGACGTCGAGGGGTTCGAGCCCCGGCTCCTCGAACATCGACTCCCAGTTCTCCGTGGTGACGTCCGCGGGGTCGACGCCGTCCTTGTAGAACTGGGTCGAGTACGCCCGCGGCGACGGGCCGCGGTATCCCGTGTCCCCTCCGCTGCGCGGGTAGGTGTTGGTCAGGCCGAGCGGCTGGATGACGGCGCGCTGGATCTCCTCGGCGTAGGTGTTGCCGGTGATCTTCTCGATGATCGCATTGGCGATGTAGAAGCCGCCGTTGGCGTACAGGAAGCGCTCACCGGGCTGCCCGACGGGCGGCTCGGAGACCGCCAGCTTCAGCAGTTCGGCACGGGTCCATTCGTCGAAGCGGTGCTCGTCGAACGTGGACCGGCTGGCGTAGTTGCCGATCAGCCCCGGCGCGAGGCCCGTGGCGAACAGGCCGCTGGTGTTGCCGAGCAGGTGCCTGATGGTGATCCGGTCACCGTCGTAGCCATTGGTCAGCACGCCGGGCAGCCATTTGTTCACCGGGTCCTCGAGGTCCACCCGGCCCTCGGCCTCCAGGGTGAGGAGCGTCGCGGCGGTGATGCCCTTGGCGCCGCTGCCGATGGGCAGGAATTCTCCCGGTACGCGCGGTGCTCCGGTCGTGAGGTCGGACACCCCGGCGGTGCCGAACCAGGAACCATCGGCGTTCTTGACCTCGATGGCGATGCCGGGGATGTCGAGCTCGGCCACCGCCCGGTCGAGGATCTGCTGGGTCTTGTCGTGCCCGTTGCCTGTCATGTCGTACCTTTCACCGAGCTGTTCTTGTCACCGAGCTGTTCTTGTCACCGAGTTGTTCTTGTCACCGAGCTGTTCTTGACGCTCTCGACGATGCCGATCGACGATGACAGCGCACTCACAGCGCTACGACAGGCGGCGTGGTTCCTGTAAGCGGGTCCTCACCCGAGGTCGCGGACCGGAACGGAGAATGCGCGTGCGAGTGCCGCGGCCGGAATGTTGCAATGATCGTCGTGGATACGAATCCGTCGATCAATGAACCCGGCCTTGCGCTCGCGATGGAGCAGAATCTCGCCGAGCATGCCTGCCACCTGCACCGGAACCTGGAAGGCGCGTCCGTCACCGAGACGGGAGACCTGCTGATCGCCGACAGCGGCCTGGCCGACGACACCTTCAACATCGTCGCGGCGGCCCGCTTCACCCCGGCCACCGCCCAGGCGCGCACCGCGGAAACCGCCCGCACCCTGGCCGCCACCGGCCGCCCTTTCTCCTGGTGGGTGGGCCCCGCCTCCACACCGGCCGACCTTGCCGAGCATCTCAAGGCCGCCGGGCTCGAAGTCTCGGAGACCGAGATGGGCATGTGGAAGGACCTGCGTGCGCCCCTCCCCGAGGCGTACGCCGACGGCCTGGACATCCGCCCGGTGACCACCCCCACCCAGCTCGCCGACTACGCCACGGTCCTCGCCGCGAACTGGATCCCGCCCGCCGCCGCCGTGCGCCGGTTCTTCGCCGACGCCGCTCCATGGGCGCTCGCCGCGGACTGCCCGGCCCGGTACCTGGTCGGCTACGTCGACGAGCGTCCCGTCTGCTCGGCCGAGGTTTTCCTGTCCGCGGGCGTCGCCGGCATCTACAACATCGCCACTCTCCGCACCGCCCGTCGCCGCGGCTACGGTGGCGCCATCACCCTGGCCACCCTGCGCACCGCCCGCGCCGCGGGCTACGAGACCGCTGTGCTGCAGGCATCGGCCGACGGCGAACCCGTCTACCGCCGCCTCGGCTTCACCGCCTGCGGCCGCTTCACCGAGTACGCCATCACCCCCTGACCCATCACAGCCACCCACCCCGGCGCGCCAGGGTCCGCCACGGGGTGGGTCAGAAACCGATGGCTTCGCGGAGCAGCAGGACGGTCGCGCGTCCCGGGTGGGGTTCGGCGTTGAGGACGAGAAGGCCGTCGATGCCGGACAGGCGCACGGTCTCGCTGGACGCGGTGAACACTCCGGCGCCCGCGGGGATCAAAGCTTTGAGGTGGGTACGCGCGGCGGCGACGTCGTCGAGGATCTCGACGGCGAAGTTGTGCGCCCTCAGCGCGGCCGCCGTTCGCTCCAGGCGCTACTCCGACGCCGGTTCCGTGAACGGTGCCGCCGTCACCTGGGCCGAGCCCGGTAGCGGGGTGGTGTCGTAATACCTGACCTCGAAGACGCGTTCGGTGAACTTCCAGCCCTCGGGGGTACGCCGGTAGCGGTCGTGGAAGAGGGAGTAGTTGAGCATCGAACCGCCGTCGCGCAGGCGTCCGAGTTCGCAGATGTAGGCGCGGCCGGACGCGGTGTCGCCGTCGAGCAGGATCGCACCCGGGTGCGTGGTCTGCACGAAGTAGTCCCACGCCTGCGACAGTTGCCCGGCGCCGGCGCGGATCGCCTCCCGGCCGGCGTGCTCGATGCCGGCGTCGGGGATGCGGTACACGGCGTCGCGGGTGAACAGGGACGCCAAGCGGTCGTGGTCGCCCATCATCGCCGCGTCGGTGAACTCGCCGCGCAGCGCCTCGATCTCGACGCGGTCCGCGGCCGCCTGAAAGTCGTTCATCGCTGCCTCCTGGTTGTCCGCCTTCTGGGTGGCGGATTCGCCGCTATGACGATGCAGTGCCGCGAATTGTGAAGTGACGCGCCACTTCACAATCCGGGGCGCTACGTCGTCTGACCGGTGAGGAAGACGCGACCAAGGGAGTCCTTCACACCATGACCACCCCCATCGATCCCGGGCTGAGCGCGATCACGGAGGAGCGGCGCCGGCTGATCAACGTCACCTACCGCCTCCTCGGCTCACTGGCCGACGCCGAGGACGCCGTGCAGGAGACCTACGCCCGCTGGTACGCCCTGTCGCCGCGCCAGCGGGAGGACATCGAGTCCCCGAGCGCGTGGCTGACCAGGGTCGCCGGCCGGATCTGCCTGGACCTGCTCGGCTCGGCACGGGCGCGGCGGGAGCGGTACACGGGCCAGTGGATCCCCGAGCCGCTGCCCGAACCCGGTGAGTGGAACAGCGCACGCCCGGCCGACCCGGCCGACCGGGTCACCCTGGACGAGTCGGTCGGCATGGCCTTCCTGGTCGTGCTCGAAGCGATGACGCCGGCCGAGCGCGTCGCGTTCATCCTGCACGACGTCTTCCGCTATCCCTTCGCCGAGGTGGCCGAGATCGTCGGGCGTACCCCGGAGTCATGCCGCAAGCTGGCCTCCTCGGCCCGCCGCCGCGTCCAGTCCGCCCAGCTCTCCGCGACCCCGAACGGGCGCAAGGCCGGCATCGTCAGGGAGTTCAAGCAGGCGTGGGAGGCCAGGGACATCGGCGCCCTCGTCGCTCTGCTCGACCCGCACGCCACGTCGATCGCCGACAGTGGCGGCCTGGTCAGCGCACTGCTTCAGCCCATCGAAGGCGGCGAGCGGATCGCGTACACCTGGATCGGCATTCTCGGCCGGGCGCCCGGCCTGACGCTGGTGGAGCACACGGTCAACGGCCAGCCCGGCCTGGTCGCCCGGCAGGACGGCGTCACCACGACGGTGTTCGCCTTCGACATCGCGGGCGACCGGATCAAGCGCATCTGGGCGGTACGCAACCCCGACAAGCTCCGGCCCTGGACGGGCCCACCGGAGGCGTGTCGTTCGTCGCCACATGTCCCGCCGTCCGGGCCTTCATCGGGTTCAGCCCAGGTACGGCCGGCGTGCGGGCCAGAGCGCGGCCATCACCGCGCGGCGGAGTGACCCGCCCGCGCCGGGGCATCCTGGTCCCCGATCCACGCGCAGCCGCTGGCCGGGGTTCCGGTGGAGGCGATGACCGTGTCCAGGTTGTCACGGGTGCGGGTCAGCGCGGTGATCTGCGCGTTGATGCGATCACGCTCGGCGGCCAGCCGGGCACGCGATTCGGGAGTGCTGACCTGGGCATCGACGCAGGGCAGCAGTTCGGCGATGGTCCGGCTGGACAGACCGGCGGAGTAGAGCATCTGAATCAGCTCGACGCGGTCGGCCGCGGACTCGGGATAGTGACGCTGCCCGGACTCGCTCCGGTCCGCCTCCAGCAGCCCCTGTTCCTCGTAGTAACGCAGGGCCCGCACGCTGACGCCCGATCGCGCCGCCAACTCGCCGATACGCACCGTGACCTCCATCACAACACTTGCCTCTGACGTCAACGTCAGGTTTTAGCCTAACCGGTATGCAGATCAACGGAGCACATGTGCTGGTCACCGGCGCCAACCGGGGCCTGGGCCGGCAATTCATCCTTTCCCTCCTCGACCGTGGCGCCGGCAAGGTGTACGCGACCGCCCGCCGTCCCGACCTCATCGACGTACCGGGAGTCGTCCCGCTGCGCCTGGACATCACGGACCCGGCGTCGGTCGCCGCCGCGGCCGCCGCGGCACCCGACGTCAAGATCGTCATCAACAACGCGGGCATCTCCACCGGCACGAACCTCATCGCCGGGGACCTGGACACGATCCGCCGCGAGATGGACACCCACTTCTACGGCACTCTCAACGTGATCCGCGCCTTCGCACCGCGGCTGGCCGACGGCGCGATCCTCAACGTCCTGTCCGCGATCTCCTGGCTAGCCTTCAACGGCCAGGGCGCCTACCACGCGGCCAAGGCCGCCGAGTGGGCACTCACCAACAGCGTCCGCCTGGAACTGGCCGGCCAGCGTACCTTGGTGACGGGCCTGCACCTGGGCGCCGCCGACACCGACATGATGGCCTGGTACGACGGCGACAAGACCGCGCCCGAGGCGGTCGTCGCAGCGGCCCTCGACGGCATCGAGGCGCACCGGCCCGAGGTGCTCGCCGACGCCTGGAGCCGCCAGGTGAAGGCGTGGCTGTCCGAGGACCCGAACGTCATCTACCGGGAAGCAGAGGCCGCCCTCACGGCCTGACCTCCCACGTGAACCACACGCCAGAGCGCGGCCGATCGGCTCAGGTGGTGTTCGAGCTCACCGCGTACGCCGTGCTGAATCCGGAACCCGGGGGACCATCCGCGACCGATTAGGTTTCCGCGCCGCGTCCGTCTGTACGTGTGAGAGCGACTCAAAGGAGGCCGGCACGATGCGGAAACTGATCTTCGCCATGAACCTGAGCCTGGACGGCTACATCGCCGCGCCCGGCGACGACATCGGCTGGGGCGGGCCGCCGAGCGACGAACTGTTCCAGTGGTGGCTCGACCGGGAGCGGGCGATCGGGCTGTCGTTGTACGGGCGCAAGCTGTGGGAGACGATGAGCTCCTACTGGCCGACCGGCGACCAGCAGCCCAACGCGACCCCGGCGGAGATCGCGTTCGCGCGGAACTGGCGGGACACGCCGAAGGTGGTGTTCTCCTCGACGGTCGACAAGGTCGACTGGAACACCCGCCTGGTCACCGGCGACGCGGTCGCCGAGATCACCCGGCTCAAGGCCGAGGACGGCGCCCCGATGGGCATCGCCGGCGCGACGCTGGCCGGGGCGGCCATGCGGGCCGGGCTGATCGACGAGTACGCCCTGGCCACCTACCCGGTCCTGGTCGGCGGCGGCACGCCGTTCTTCACGGCATTGGACGGCTGGGTGAACCTGACCCTGCTGGAGACACGGACGTTCCCCGGCGGCGTGGTCCTGACCCGATACCAGACGAGGCGATGAGGGAGCCTTCCCCGGGCCCCTTGCTCATTCCCCAGTGACTTCGGTGACGTTGGGGACTTGCCCGATCACAGGGGGCAGGCCCAGCCACGGCTTGCCGGCGGCGTCGAATCCGGTGAGCTCGGCGATCTTCCCGTCGACGATGTGCAGGACCGCGATGGCGAACAACCGGTACTCCGCGTCGCCGGGGGCGCGGAGGTACATCGCGGCGGCAGGCATGCGGTTGACCGTCGTGGCGACGCAGCGCCAGTCGTCGTGGCCGCGCTGGAAGAGCCCGCCGGAGACCCAGCCGTCCACCGCGTCTCTGGCCGTGACGATCAAGGTGCCCGGGTCGGGCAGCATGGCGAAGCGCAGGTCGTCGCGCAGCAGGGCCATCAGCCCGTCGAGGTCGTTGCGCTCATGGGCGTCGATGTACGACTTCACCACGCCGCGCTCGTCATCCGACAGCTCGTGGGTGGCGGGGCTGCGCCAGTCGAGGCGGCGGCCGGGTAGCTGCTCGCGCATCGTCACGCGCGCCCGCTGCAGCGCGCTGGTCACCGATGCGACGGTCAGTTCGAGGGCGTCGGCGGCCTTCGACGCCGGCCAGCCCAGGACGTCGCGCAGGATGAGCACCGCCCGCTGCCGCGGCGGCAGGTGCTGGACGGCCACGATGAACGCCAGCTCGATCGTCTCCCGCGCCACCACCGAGTCCTGCGGGTCCTCGGGGAGCATCCGGTCGGGGTACGGCTGCAGGTTCAGCAACTCGGCCGGCACGGGTGTGCGGTCGTTGCGCTTGTCCAGGAAGTCGAGGCAGGCGTTCGTCGCGATCCGGTACAGCCAGGTCCGCAGCGTGGCGTGGCCCTTGAACGACTCCCGCTTGTTCCACGCTCGCAGGAACGTCTCCTGCGTCATGTCCTGGGCGTCCTCGTAGTTCGCGAGCATCCGGTAGCAGTGCACCTGCAGCTCACGGCGGTGGCGCTCGGTGAGGAGCGCGAACGTCGCCGTGTCGTCCGATCGGACCGCCGCGATGAACGTGGCCTCGTCGTCGCCCGGCGGTCTGGCGTCGGTCATGGTCGTCAATCCTTCCACGGGTGGTGAGGGGCTACCAGAACTGACGACGCGGCGGAGGATTTCTGATCGGTGAACCCGGATAGTCCAAGATAGCGATCGCCTTTGGCAACGATTACCTCAATCCCAGGGTGCGGGAGATCGAGGAGGGTACATGAGGCTGCGCAAGCAGGTCAGATTTCCGGTCCGGCCCATCACGCGGCATTATGAGAGGTGGTTGACATGAGCTCGGCCTTTTATTACCGCACCGTCTCCGACTCTTCCTGGACGACAATCCAGGACCCAAAGGAGGGGTGCTACGACCTCCACGCGGACGTCAGCCTCGCGCAGAACAAGACCAACTTCAAAGCGCTTCTTTATACGACATATTCGTGCAACGAAGACCACCTGCATCATGCGCTCATCCCCAACGAAACGTGGGACGGCGGCCTGACGACAATCAGATCCGTCCGTTTCGAAGCGTCCTGACCTGACGCCGCCGGGCGGGTCGTTTGGAGCGGGTCATGCCATTGGTGGTGATATGCGGCCCGCGGAGTGCGTAAGAACGAAAAGCCCACCGCGTCCCTACGAACAGACCCCGCCGTCCCGAACACCAGAGCGGCCCTCGGCCTGTCGCTCTACCCACCATCCAGTCGCCTGGCGACCGTGTCGAGTGTCGGCCAAGGAGGACCCTCGCGCAGCGCGCGCAGGAGTTCCTCCCCGAACCGGCTCCCGTTCGGAAGCTGGTCGCCGCGTTTCCAACGCCACGCCGCGACCATCGCGAGCACGAGCTGCCGGCACTCGCCCAGCAGCCCTTGGTCAACGTTCGGATAGTGCGCGCAGACCGCCTCGGCGACATGGGCGAGATCGAACTCGACGGGTCCACGGCAGCACGTCTCCAGGTCGATGAACAACGGGCCGTTCATCGTGGCGAGCACGTTGCCCGGATGCGGCTCGCCGTGGAGCAACTGCTCGACGGCGCCGCGGTCCTCGATCGCCCGTCGCAGGCTGCCCAGCCTGCCGCTGAGGAACGCGCGGTCCGCGCCGGCGAGCTCTGGCGAGAGAGCAGGATGGGCGACGACCTCTTCCGCCTCCGCGATGCGATCCGTGAACCGCTGGCCCGGCACGTCGACCTCGCGCATGCCGGCGTGAAGTTGCTCCAGTGCCTTGGCGTAGTCGGCTGGTGAGGTGTGAGGGGTCACGGGTTCGTAGTAGGTCCACAGCGTCACGGTGAAGCCGTCGCGCGTGTACACGCGTGGCTCCACCCGAGGTTCCAGGAGGCCGGTCGGGCATCCGGCGCGGGCGAGCCGTACAGCGAGCTCGACTTCGAACTGCGCGGCCTCATGCCCCGCGGGGGCGACCCGGGCAAGGACGTCGCACGGCGTCAGCCGCAGCGCCACCCTGTTCGAGTTGTGGAGAACGATGGCGTCGCCGGCCGGCAGGTCGAGTGACGCGGCGACCGAAGTCGCGGCCGCGATCGCGCGCGTGATGTCGGTCATGTCCACCCTGGAATCTTGGCATTGCTGCTCCGTGATCATCGGGAGATGAGCGTGGCGATCGCGGTGAAGGCCGCCTCGGGGTCCGCGGGCGCCCTGCCCTGGGCCAGCAGCGGTCCGCCGCCGCCCTTGCCGTCGAGCACCGCCTTGACCAGGGTCCCGGCCGACAGTCCCGCGCCGCCCGCCGCCTCGTTGAGCGCCACGACGAAGCCGCCGGGTGAGGCCACCGCCACCACGGCGGCGCGGGCCGGAAGGCGGTCGCGGACCAGTTCGGCCAGTACGCGCGGGTCGAGGTCGGTGCGGGCCGTGGCCAGCAGCGCGGGGCCGAGGTCGCGGGCCGCCTCGGCCACCCCGGCCGCCTCGGCGGTGAGCAGGCGTTCGCGCAGTTCCTGGGCTTGGCGTTCGGCCTGCTTCATGCGTTCGAGCAGGCCCGCGACGCGGCCGGGGAGTTCGGCGCGTGGCGCGTTGAGCTGTTCGGCCAGGCGGGCGACGAGGTCGCGTTCGCGGGCCAGGTAGCGGAAGGCCTCGATACCGGTGACCGCCTCGACGCGGCGCTGGCCGGCGCCGACGGAGGACTCGGCGGTGAGCGCGATGGCGCCGATCTGCGCGGCGTGCTCGACGTGGGTGCCGCCGCAGAGCTCGCGCGACCAGGCGCCGCCGATCTCGACGACGCGGACCGTCTCGTCGTAGGTCTCGCCGAACAACGCCAGCGCGCCCTCGGCGCGGGCCTCGGGCAGCGGCATGAACCGCACCTCGACCGGCAGGTCCCGGCGGACGGCGAGGTTGGCGACCTCCTCGATCTCGCTGCGCGTGGCCGTGGACAGCCCGCCGCGCCAGGAGAAGTCGAGCCGCAGGTAGCCGGGCCGGTTGTAGGAGCCGGACTGCAGGGCGGCGGGTCCGAGCACCTCGCGCAGCGCCGCGTGCACGACGTGGGTGCCCGAGTGCGCCTGCCGCGCGCCCAGCCGCCAGTCCGCGTCCACAGCGGCATGTACGGCGGAGCCGACGCCGACCGAGCCGCCGGTGATCCGGACCTGGTGCACGATCAGCCCCTTGACCGGTCGCTGCACGTCGAGGACCGCCCCGGCGAACGAGGGGCCGCGCAGCTCGCCGGCGTCGCTGTCCTGGCCGCCGGACTCGGCGTAGAAGGGTGTGCGATCGAGCACGATCCCGACGATCTCCCCTTCCGCGGCAGTCTCGGCGGGTACGCCGTCCCGCAGGAGGGCCACCACGGTGGCGTCGGTGTCGAGCGTCCGGTAGGCCAGCCAGTCGGTGGGGCCCACGCGGCCGAGCACGTCGCGGAAGACGCCGGTGCCGGCGTGACCACGCTTCTTGGCCTGCGCGTCGTCCTTGGCACGCCGGCGCTGCTCGCCCATCAGCCGCCGGAATCCGTCCACGTCCACCTCCAGGCCGCGTTCGGCCGCGATCTCCACGGTCAGGTCGATCGGGAAGCCGTAGGTGTCGTGCAACCGGAACGCGGTGGCTCCCGGCAGCCGGAGGGGAGCGGCGGCCAGTTCCCGGTCGAGAACGACGTTGCCCTGCTTGAGGGTGGCGTCGAACGCCCGCTCCTCGCCGTGGGCGTAGGAGGAGATGCGCTCGAAGCCGGCGGCCACCTCCGGATAGGAGGCCGCCATGCAGTCGCGGGCCACGGGAAGGAGCTCGGGCAGCGCCGGTCCGTCGTGGCCGAGCAGCCGCACGGCACGCACCGCGCGGCGCAGGATCCGGCGCAGGACGTAACCCCGGCCCTCGTTGGCGGGGGTGACTCCGTCGGAGATCAGCATGAGCGCGGTGCGGACGTGGTCGGCGACGACGCGCAGCCGTACGTCGTCATCCTTGTTCGCCCCGTACGGCGTGCCGGTCAGCGCGGCGGCGGCGTCGAGGATCGGGCGGGTCTCGTCGATCTCGTAGATGTTGTCCACGCCCTGCAGCAGCGCGGCCATGCGTTCCAGGCCCATGCCGGTGTCGATGTTGCGGGCGGGCAGCTCGCCGAGGATCGGGTAGTCCTCCTTGCCGGTGCCTTCCCCGCGCTCGTACTGCATGAAGACGAGGTTCCAGAACTCCAGGTAGCGGTCCTCGTCGACCTCGGGACCGCCTTCGGGGCCGTAGGCGGGGCCGCGGTCGTAGTAGAGCTCCGAGCAGGGGCCGCACGGTCCCGGCACGCCCATGGACCAGAAGTTGTCCTTCTTGCCCCGGCGCACGATGCGCTCCTCGGGCAGGCCGACGACGTCGCGCCAGATGGTGTACGCCTCGTCGTCCTCGTGGTAGGCCGTCGCCCAGACCTTGGCCGGATCCAGGCCGTAGCCGCCGTCGGCGACCGGTGTGGTGGACAGCGTCCAGGCCAGCCGGATGGCCTCCTCCTTGAAGTAGTCCCCGAAGGAGAAGTTGCCGTTCATCTGGAAGAACGTGCCGTGCCTGGTGGTCTTGCCGACCTCGTCGATGTCGAGGGTGCGCACGCACTTCTGCACGCTGGCCGCCCGGGGGTACGGCGGGGCGCTCTGCCCGAGCAGAAAGGGCTTGAACGGCACCATCCCGGCGTTGACGAACAGCAGGTTCGGGTCGGCGGCGGGCAGGGGCGCGCTGGGGACCACGGTGTGCCCCGCGGCCGAGAAGTGATCCAGGAAGCGCCGTTTGACCTCAGCCGTTCTCATGAGTCGCATATTATTCGTAGTTGCAAATCAATCGCGATAAGGAGTCGGTGTGGCCGTTGTCCTGGGGATCGAAACCTCGTGCGACGAGACCGGCGTCGGCGTCGTCGCCGGCGGGCGCGTCCTGGGCGCGGCGCTGGCCTCCTCGATGGACGAGCACGCCCGGTTCGGCGGCGTGGTGCCGGAGATCGCCGCCAGGGCGCACCTGGAATCCCTGGTCCCCTGCCTGCGCACGGCCATGGAACAGGCGAAGATCGAGCCCGGCGACGTCGACGCGATAGCGGTCACCTCCGGCCCCGGACTGGCCGGCGCGCTGCAGATCGGGCTGGCCGCCGCCAAGTCACTCGCGCTCGCCTGGAACAAGCCGTTGTACGGCGTGCACCACCTGGCCGGGCACGTCGCCGCCGACACGCTGGAGCATGGGCCGCTGCCGGAGCGCTCGATCGCGCTGATCGTCTCCGGCGGCCACACCTCGCTGCTCATGCTGGGCGACCTGGCCCGCGACCCGATCGCGCACCTGGGCGACACCCGCGACGACGCCGCGGGGGAGGCGTTCGACAAGGTGGCCCGCCTGCTCGGCCTCGGCTACCCCGGCGGCCCCTCGGTCAGCCGAGCGGCCACCGAGGGCGACCCGGCCGCCATCGCCTTCCCGCGCGCCATGCTCGGCCAGGGCTACCATTTCTCCTTCTCCGGACTGAAGACCGCCGTGGCCCGCCACGTCGAGCGCGGCGAGCGGAACGTGCCGGACATCGCCGCCTCCTTCCAGGAGGCCGTGGTCGACATCCTGACCCGCAAGGCCGTCGCCGCCTGCCTGGAGCACGACGTGCGTACCCTGCTGATCGTCGGCGGCGTCGCCGCGAACGCACGCCTGCGCGAGGTGGCGGCGGCGCGCTGCGCCGCGGCGGGCATCGCCCTGCGTGTCCCGCCGCCCGCGCTGTGCACGGACAACGGCCTGATGATCGCCGCCGTCGGCGACCTGCTGGCCGAGGCCGGGCACCCACCGGCCACCCTCGGCCTGTCCACCGACTCTTCCGCCCTGCTGACACGGGCGGTTTGTGTATGACCTGACATGGCTTGGGTGCGCCGGCAGGGGGACGGCCCGCCCCACCAGGAGCGGGCCGATACTACGGACGGTCCTCAGCAGGAGATGGAGGCCTCCACGCTGACGCCGTCGTTGTCGACCGTGACCTTGAACGACCCCGTGATGGCGGTGGTGACCGAGGGCGCCGGGTCGACCCGGACGAACACCGGGTCACCCTCGCGCAGAGCCCGGGCGACCGGCGCGAACGCGGAACGGGTACGCTCCAGCCTCATCCGGGACAGCCCGGTCTGCTGCGCCCTCGAGAGCGCGAACAGCCTGGCGAGCAGCAGCCGTGGATCGCGGTCGAGCTCGGCGGCGACCTGCCAGGCCAGTTCGTCGTCGGCGCGGATCTGGTCGACGATGCGCTGCGCGTCCTCGGTGGTGACCGGGGTGGCCACGGGGAACTTCTCGATGGTGTTGGCCATGTTCATCCTTCTGTTGAGGTTTGCCACCCACACTTCGGTTGTGGCCGGCACCCTGGATGACTCCTGACATCGGCGTTCTGACGCGCTCGAGCGTGGTCGATACGGGTCGCCATCGGCGCCGCCCCGCCAGGTACCCGGTGACCTAGGCTCTGGGCATGGCCCGTATCCCGTACGCGGACATGTCCGCCTTGCCCGACGACCTGCGGGAGTGGCATGCGAGGTTGCCGCCGAACTCCCATCTGTTCATGATGGTCGCCCACTCCGAAGCGAGCGCGGCGACGCTCATGCGGGTGGGTCTGCAGCAGATCAGGGACCTGGAGCTGCCGGCGCGGCTGCGTGAACTCGCGGCGAACGCCACCGCCTGCGTGCTCGGCGCGGACTATCTGCGCGTCCGGCACAACCCGCCCGGTGTGCCGATCACGCCGGACGAGCGCGCGGCGGTCTACCGCGGCGACCACTCCGGGTTCGGCGGCATCGATCTGGCCGTGCTCACCTTCGCGACGGCGGTGGCGCGCGGGCTGCCGGTGGACGACGCGGTGTTCGCACCGGTCCGCGCCGGACTGAGCGACCGCCAGATCGTCGAGCTGATTCAGGTCATCGGCTACTACTGGATGTTCGGGCAGTTCGCGAACGTTCTGCGGATCGAGGCCGAGCCGTACGAGAAATGAGCACGGTTCTGGAGGCTGTCCGGGTGCTCGAGAGCCGACAGGCTCAATCAGCCGATCGGCGGGGCGAGGTATTCCAGCGCGTAACCGCCCCCGGACGGGGTTACACGGACGATGCCGGGTGAGTCGAGGTGGGCGCCGGCTACGAAGTGGTGCGGCTGGGTCAGCCGTTCGAGGAGGGCCGCTCGCGCGGTGCGGGCCTGGGACTGGTCCCCGTCGAGTTCCCAGGACACCTTCGGCTGATCGAATGGGAGCGTGGGAACGTGGACGGTGTCGCCCCAGGCGAGAAGGTGGCCGGTGCCGCTCCTGACGTCGTAGACGGTGTGGCCGGGGGTGTGGCCCGGTGTCGGGATCGCGGTGACCCAGTCGTTGATCGCGACACTCTCCGACACGGGTACGACCCGGTCGCGGGTGTCGCCCGCGCCGATCCACACGCGTTCGAGTTTGGTGAACGCCTCGGACCCGTCCGGTGCGATCAGGCCGCTCACGTGGTCTTCGTGCTTGTGGGTGAGCGGGATCATCGAGACCCTGAACGCCGGCACTCCCTGTTCTTCCAGGCCGACGCGGACCACGGCTTCGCCAACCGAACCAACGCCCCCTGCGAGTACATCATGGTCATCTCACGCAGGACCTGATCGGGCTGTCCTACCTTGACGGGTCAAGGTAGTCTCTTCGCTGAGCCACCTGAAGCGACGAGGAGAGGAGCACGACAATGGCTGACCTGCCGGCCTTTGTGTACGTCACCTTCATCCAGGCCACGCCGGAGCGCGTCTGGCACGCGCTGACCGACGCCGACGTGACCGCCGAATACTGGGCAGAGCACCGCAACGTCTCCGACTGGCAGGTCGGCTCGGCCTGGGAGCACCCGCGCACCGATGGTTCCGGGATCGTCGACCTCGTGGGCACGGTACTGGAGGCCGTACCGCCCAAGCGGCTGGTGATCACCCGGTCCGGCCCGAACGAGGAGCGGCCCGGCGGGCCCGGCCGGGTCACCTTCGACATCGAGCCGCACGGCGACATCGTCCGCCTCACCGTCACCCACGAGAACCTGTCCGACCACAACGAACACGTCTCGGTCTCCGCCGGATGGCCGTCCGTACTGGCCAACCTCAAGACCTTCCTGGAGACCGGGCACGTCCTCCCGCAAGGACCATGGGAGATGTACGCGGAGATGCGCGCCGCCCGCATGGCGCTCAACGACCCCAAGTGACTCAGGGGCGGCGGTGGCACAGGGCGCGGCGCCCGTCGCGGGGATGGTGGTGGCGTGGGAAAGCCGCCAGGCCGAGGCGAGTCCGTCGGGCAGCAGGCAGATGGACGCCGTCCTCCTGCTCGGCGGCCACGTCCGCAACACCCGATCCATCACCTCGGCCGGCACCCAGCCCTGGACCGGCCAGCGGCAGCCGGCGACCCGGCCCCGGACAGAAGCCGTGAATTCGGCCTCCAGCGCCTCCTCGACGGCCTGGAAGTCCTCATCGCCCAACGCACCCGCTGACCGAACAAGCGCTCTGTCTCCAGCGCGGGGCCTCCCTCCTGTCACATCCGGAGATTGCCGGACATCAACTCGCATGTGGCAACGGTCAATCGGAAGGACGGCAATGTGGCACCGACGGAGTCCCGGCGGCGTTTCGAGGAGCTTTACACCGAGCACTACGCGGCCGTCGCCGCCTACGTCCGCCGGCGGACCGACCGCCCGGACGACACCGCCGACGTGATCGCCGATACGTTCACCACGGCCTGGCGCCGCCTGGCGGACGTGCCGGAAGGCGAGGGGGCCAGGCTGTGGTTGTACGCGACGGCCAGACGGACCCTGGCCAACCACCACCGCACCACGCTGCGCCGCTCGGCGCTGACCCAGCGCCTGCAGCAGGAACTCGCGCTGTATGCCGACGCTCCGCCCGACCCGCTGCCGCAGGGGGCGTGGGAGGCGTTCGCCCGCCTGTCGGATGACGACAGGGAACTGCTGTCGCTGGCCGGATGGGAGGGGCTCGGCTCCGATGACATCGCGAAGGTGCTCGGGTGCTCGCGCGTGGCGGCCCGCCAGCGCCTGCACCGTGCCCGCAAACGGCTGGCCGCCGAACTGGCCGCCACCGACATCGACCTCAGCGTGTACGGCAGGCGCGCCGTAAGCCTCGTCAAGGAGAAAGCATGACCCTCGCCCAGGACGAACTCCTCAAGCGGAT
Organism: Nonomuraea sp. NPDC059007; assembly: GCF_042740555.1. Taxonomy (NCBI): domain Bacteria; kingdom Bacillati; phylum Actinomycetota; class Actinomycetes; order Streptosporangiales; family Streptosporangiaceae; genus Nonomuraea; species Nonomuraea sp. NPDC059007. Next base: position 86,613 of record NZ_JBHYJD010000026.1, read on the forward strand.
GGCACGCGACCCCGGCCCCGGGCTCACGCCGGTCGCGCATGACCTGATGACGCAGATCATGGACACGGCCGAGCTCGAGCCGCGTACGGCCCGCGTCCGCTGGAGTCCGCTGGTGGCACTGCCGGTGGCCGCGGCGCTCGCCGCGATGGGCTGGTCGGCTGCCGCGCTCCTGAGTTCCGAGCCCGCCTCGGCACTGGCCATCAAGGAGACGGCCGACAGCTACGTCATCGAGGTCAAGGACCTGTACGCCGACTCCCGGGTGTACGAACGCCAGCTGCGCGAGGCCGGACTCGACATCTCCCTGGAGGTGGTGCCCGCCACCCCGAGCAACGTCGGCGAGATCAGCCCCGACGCCCCCGGCTGGACCAGCGGCTCCTTCCCCCATGCCGACCAGATCAAGACGATCGACCGCCAGGGATGTGACCTGGGGGTGGGCCGTACGTGCCCGATCGGCATCACCGTGGCCAAGGACTTCACCGGCACGGCCACCCTCAGGCTCGGCCGCGAAGCCCGCCCGGGGGAGGAGTACGCGATCATCGCCGCCCTGACCGGCCAGGGCGAACCCCTGCACTGCAAGCCCTTCTACAACCGCCGCGTGAACGAGGTGCGGGCGAGCCTGGCCGCCCTGGGGCTTTCCGTCAAGGACTACGCGGTCCAGAACGGCTCGGAGGTGGAGGAGAAGGACTCCGTCCCCGACTCCATGTACGTCACGGGCGGCTCACTGACCGAGTACGGCAAGGCCGGGCTCATCGTCAGCAGAACGCCGATGCCCGAGGACCTCATACGCACACTCCTCCGAAAAGAGGGCTGCGAATAAGCACACACATCGCACTCCCGCCGGTGTTGCGGCGAGGTTGTGCTCAGTGATCACCTTACGGCGGCTCGGCGCGGCGGGCCGGGGTGTGGGCGTTCGGCTTCTTGGAGGCCCACGCTCCGTGAGCTGCCGTTCCTCCTGCGCCGGGTGACTGCACCTCGGCGAGGAGTTCTCAAGTTCGGCGGAGGAACTCGGCGATCGGCTCGCTCTGGCCGAAGATGGCGTGACCGGCTTCGGGGAGCAGGGTCACGGTCGCGTGCGGGACGCACTCTCGGACACGCCGCGCGCTCTGGTGGGAGTCGAACATGGCGTCCTGGCCACCGACGATGACCAGGACGGGCATGGTGAGGCCGCGCAACGCGTCGTCGGGGAAGACCGGGAGCTTTTCCCTGCGGGGGTTGAAGTGTGTGAACGTCAGGACGACGGCGTCGAGCGCCTGCCGGTCCCTGTCCGCGTCCAGTCCCGCGACGGCCATGGCCGACTCGCGTAGCCCGCCGCGCCGGAAGGGGCGGGCCAGGAGGGCCTTGAAGATCCAGCCGACCTTCTGCCGTCCCACACCACCGGGACACATCAGGGCCAGGCGGGTCACGCGTCCTGGACGACGGATCGCGTAGTCCAGGGCCGTCCAGCCGCCGAGGGACGTGCCGGCGAACGCGGCGCCGGTGACCTGGAGCCCGTCCAGCACGTCGTCCAGCCAGAGGGCCACGGCGCCGGAGTCCAGGGCGGGACGCGAGGGCGCGCTCAGGCCGGGCTCGCCGACGAGGTCGACCGCGTACGTACGAAAGTGCCGCGACCAGGTGCCGACGTCCGCGCGCCACATCGACGTGTTCGCGCCCGAGCCGTGCAGCAGCACCAGGGGCGGCGCGTCCCGCGGGCCGGAGGCGAGGACGAAGGTCTCGCCCTCGCGAGTCGGTACCCGTATGTGCTCGGCGGGAACCGGCCAGGTGTCCAGCACCTGCCGGTAGTGGTCGAGGAGCTCGCGTTCGCCCGCTTGGGACTTGTAGATCGCCCCTCGGGCGATGTCGAGCGGATCGTGGCCGGATCTGTTCGAGTCGGGCATGGGAACCACCTCCTTGGTGACAGTGAAGGCCTTGTCACGGTGTCAAGGTCAAGTGCCGAGCATTCGCCCAAGCTCGTTTGAGCGAATGCCCGGCATCTACCGGTGGGCCATCACGTGGTTGCTAGCAGGGGCGCCACCACGAGCCGTAGGCAGTGGACGGCGCACTGGCGCTCACGGCCTGGAAGCGGATGAACACCCGGTAGAAGGTGCCGCAGGCCAGCCCCAGCATCCTGGAGTAGGCCCTGGGGAAGTGCCGCTGCCAGCCGTTGCCGCTTTCCGTGCCGGCGCCGCCGGAGGTGCTGCGGAGGAACTGGCAGGCGCGGATGATCATCGACTCCGGCAGGTTGGTGATGGTGCACATGCCCCGGGCCCGGGCGGCGTTCCCGAAGATCGTGAGGTTGATCTTGTAGCCGCCGGCGTAGGAATAGGTGTCGCGGTGCAGGACGCTGTCGGCGGACGCCACCGCCGGTGTGAGGGCCAGGGTGGCCACGATGATGGAGAGGGCGCCCAGCAGTGTCCGGACTCGGCCTGACATCCGTCATCTCCTTTGGTCGGGAGTTGGGGGGACAGTGCCAGCTCGCCATACCTGACTGCTCTTGTCATCGCTTCCGGGCTGCGCATCAATAGCAACAACAACCGCAACAACCCGGAGCGGGCCATGTCGCGAGGTGGACGCAAGGATCAGCCGATCGACCGCGAAACGGGTCCCGTCGCGGAGTTCGTCGACGATCTGCGCCGGCTGCGAGGCGAGATGTCGTTGCAGGAGGTCGGGCAGCGGATGCGCTACCACTCCAGCACGATCTCCCGGCGGCTGAATCCGGCGGAGCTGCCGCCGCTGGACTTCGTCCGCTCGTATGTCGAGGCCTGTGGCGGGGATCCGGACGCCTGGGAGGCCCGGTGGCGCGCAGTCGCGGGGGAGCCGGGATCGCCCCCCGGCCTTCCGGGAGAACCGGCCGGCCAGCCGCCACGGCGCGGGTCCTGGCGGCTCCCGCTGGCCGCCGCGCTCGCCGTCGTGACCGTCGCCGGGGGTAGCGGATACCTCTGGCTCTCCAGCCGGGAACCGGGTCCCGCGAACGCGACTCCCGCCTCGGCCTCTCCGCCGGTATCCCCGGCCAGCGGCTTCCCCTGGAAGGTCACGAACATGTACAAGCAGGTGACCTCTCGTGAGTGGACGCAGCATGCGGAGGGCGACCTCGAGGTCTGGGCGAACCTCTCCTGTCCCACCGGGATGACCGAGTACTGGATCGCCTTACGCCCCGGCGGCGCGTCCGCCCGCTTCGAGTGCGGCTCCTGGCAGGTGCACACCTGGACCGGCCTGCGCCCGGGCCGCTACAACTTCGAGCTCTGGAAGGACAATGACGGCCGCGCCGTCTCCGGGATCGGCGTCGTCCGCTCCACCTCCTCCATCGTGCAGCACCCGAAGCCGTCCCCGGCCTGAGGCGGTCAGCGCTGCCCCGGCGAAGGAACGCGCACCCAGGCCATGCCGGCGGCCTGAGCGGCCTGAATCCCGTTGTCGGCGTCCTCGAAGACCAGGCAGCGCTCCGGGTCGACGCCCAACTGCCGGGCCGCGATCAGAAACGGGTCCGGGTCGGGTTTGGCCCGCGGATAATCACCGGCGCAGACCATCACCTCGAACCTGTCGAGCAGCCCCAGGGCGGTCAGCGTGGCCGTCACCGACTCACGGTCGCTACCGGAGACGACGGCGAACGGGATGCGGCCGAACGCGGCTTCGATGTGCTCAAGTACGCCGGGCACCGCCGTCAGCCGGGGCAGCATCTCCTGGCAGAGCTCCTCACCGCGGCGAGCGACGGCCGGCACCGGCATGGCCAGCCCTTGGCTCGCATTGAGATCGGCGATGATGTCGGCCACCGTCCGACCGGCCCACGCGTAGAACAGTTCCTCGGAGAGCTCACATCCCCACTCGCCCAGCGCCTGCCGCCAGGCGAGAAAGCGCAGCGGCATGGAATCCGCGATGGTCCCGTCGCAGTCGAACAGATAGGCGCCGAACTCACCCGGGGGAAGATCCAAGATCACCCGGATATTCTATGGGCGAGGTTGACGATCACTGCGCCTGGCCCCGGAGTGCCCGTTTCGGGCATGCCTGCGATGACAAGTACTAGGGTAGCCGTCGTGATGAATGCGGCGGAAATGGTGGCTTTCGCGGGTGTGATGATGCTCGGCGCGATGTCTCCCGGGCCTGACTTCGCCGTGGTCGTCCGGCGTTCCGCCGTCTCCGGTCGCGCGTACGGCATGGCCGCCGCGGCCGGGGTCTCGGCCGGTGTGTTCGTCTGGGTGCTGGCCGCGGCGAGCGGCATCGCGGCCCTGCTGGCGGCTTCGGCCGTGGCGTTCACCGTGGTCAAGGTCGTCGGGGCCGGCTACCTGCTGTACCTCGGGGTCAGGGCGTGGCACGCGGCACTGCGTAAAGGCGGTGACCTGCGGCTGGACCTGCCCCACCCCGGAAGGCGCGGCCCGCTGGCGGCGTTCAGCGAGGGGCTGCTGACGAACGTGCTCAACCCCAAGGCGGCGCTGTTCTTCATCGCGCTGGTGCCCCAGTTCGTCTCCGGCGAGGCCGTGCTGGGCGACGCGCTGGTGCTGTCGCTGATCGCGGTGGTGGGGACCGTCCTGTGGTTCCTCCTGGTGGCCAACCTCGTGGGGGCGCTGCGCCGGCTGTTCGCGAAGCCGGCCGTACGCAAGGCCGTGGACGGGCTCACCGGAACGGCGTTGATCGCCCTCGGCGTCAACCTGGCCGTCGCCGGCCGCCCATAGAGCCCCGTGTGAGGGCGTCCCGCCCCGCGAGCTTGACGATCGCCAGGCCGGCGTCGCGCAGGCTAGGGAGCCGCCTGCCGGAGGCTCGCCAGCCTCAGCTCGATCAGTGTGGCGTTCACCCGCGCGGTGTCAGGGCGGCCGGGCAGCACCGAGTCGATCGAGTCGAGCGCCGCCAGCTCCGTCCTGATGACGGCGGAGAACGCCTTCGGATTGCGCGTGGCCAGCTCAGCCGCGGCGAGCACGTCCTCGCGCTGCGCCGTCATGTCGGTGATCAGCCGCCCGCTCGTCAGCAGTGCACGCCCTTGCCGGAGGAGCCGGAGGCAGTCTCGTGCGTACGCGGTGATGAGCTCGGCGTCCTCGTCGGCAGGCGGCGAAGGCCGGCGGAACAGCCGCAGGGCCGCGCCTCCATAGGCTTTGCGCACGCATGGCGCCGACAAGAACGCTTCGCGGAGCTCGACGAGAGCGCGCCCCGCTTCGGTACAGACCGTGTGGCTGCCGAGCCACAGCAGTTCGCTCGCCGCCGGATCGGCTTCGAGCGCGAGGGTCGCGAACTTGTGGAGCTCGTGCATCGTGAGGTCGCCGCCCGGGCTCACATATGTGCGCGCGAGTGCGGCCGGCCCGTGCAGTCCGCAGACGTCTTCGGCGTCCGCGAGATACACCCCGAGCACCTTCGGCTCGTCGTCCTCGGGGTCCAGCCCGTGTACGGCGGGCCCCACCACCCCCATCAGCACCGTCATACGGGAACCACCTTCGGGCGGCGGTGGGCCACGAACGCCAGATGGGTACCGCCCCAGCGATAACGCGATTTCTCCGGCCCGGTCACCGGTCGAGAGTATGTCATGGCGTATCCGGTCCGGCCGGAGGTCGCGGACGTACCCCATCGGAGAGGCACCGAATGACTCGACCACGCCTGCGTCATCGACGGCGACGTGCTGGTCCGGCGAGGCTGGGACCATCGTTCCGACAGGCCGAGCCACGCCGGGGTTTCGAGATCTAGGAGGGCCCGGTCAGGGTGTAGCCGCGGGTGACCGCGGTGAGATCGCCGTCCTCTCGGGTGGCGGCGACCAGGCCAGGAGGTCGGGGGACGAAGCCGGGCACCCCCGTCAGCCCGTCGGTCTCGGCGATCACCGTGAGGCGGATCCGGTCCTTGTCCCGTAGACGCACGGTGAGCTGGACGCCCTGAGCGGGGAGGCCGCGGAAGCGGATCTCCGCGGGCCAGGTGCCGGTTCGGGTGCCGGTGACGGGCACGCCCACCGACCCGAACCGGCCGGCCGAGGCGGTGGCGTGGGTGATCGGCCGGTCGAACCGCAGGGTCACCGAGCGCGTGCCCTTCCCGGCGGTCACGTGCAGTTTCAGCGTGTCCGCTCGGTGGGCCAGGACGTCGGCCCGCGGGCCCTCGGCGGCGATCGCCGGTGCGGGACCGGTCCACAGCGTGCCCCGCGCGTACCCGGCGGGCAGCGCGGAGACGTCGTGGCCGGACACGTACTGCCTGGTCCACCGCGCCGGGTCCGCGTCGGCGCTGACCCAGTGGGCGGTACGGGTGCCGGCGTCCATGACGTACGCCAGATGGGTGCGTTGCGGGCGATCGGCGTCGAAGACGTCCCCCACGAGCCCGGCGGCGACCAGCCCGGCCGCGAGGAGAAGGGCCGTGAACGGGGCCGCGAGAACGGCGGCCCGCTTCGGCCGGGTGGCGGGATCGGGCAGGAACAGTTCCCCGACCGGCACCACGATCAGCCCGAACAGTGCCAGCACCAGCGCGCTCACCCCGCCCAGCGCCAGCCCCATTCCGTCGAAGACGTCACGGGCCAGCCCCGGCAGCAGCATCGCGGCCGTGACCGGACCCAGCAGGGCCACAGCCGCCCGCGCCCAGGCCGGGCCGCGGAGCAGGAGCGCGCCCCACCAGCCGGCCGCGCCCGCCAGCGCCGGCAGCGTGAACAGGAAGGACGCCCCGGGAGCGACCTGGCAGCACAGCAGACCCAGCCCGGCGAGCCAGGTCAGCGCCCCGACCGCCAGCGCAGCCGGGCCGAGCCTGCGCCGCAGGAGCAGGTACCAGCCGAGGACGGCCAGCGCGCACAGGACCGCGATCGCCGCCCGGTACGGCAGCGGGCGATGCAGCAGCCCGCCCATCAGGTCGTAGGCGGGCCGCCAGGACACCAGCAGTTCCCACAGCCCCTGCGCCAGGGCGGCCGACACCGCCGGCGGCACCACGGCCGATGCCACGGCCACCAGCAGCCGGGCAGTCGTAGTGCGCGGCGATGAGCACGGTGCCGGTCGGGTCCGTTCCCCGCAGCCGGGCCACGATGTTGTCGACCTGGCCGAACGCCGCCAGCCCCGCCGCGGACCAGGCGCCGACCGCGCGCTGGACCTCCACCTGCAGCCCCGCCGCGCGCAGTTGCCCCGCCAGGTAGGTCTGGGCGCGCTTGCTCGCGGGGCTGCCGATGGGCCGCGGTTCGGCGGCGAACCGCTTCAGGTGCACCAGCGCGCGCTCGGCGCTGAACTGCTCGCCCGGGGCGCCGGCCGGCAAGGACTGCATGGTGCTGTCGGTCATGAACGACAGCATGATCACCACGGCCAGGGTGAGCACGGACGCCAGTCCGGCCGCCAGGCGTCGTCGGACGTGGAGCAATTTTCCGATCATGACGAGGTACGGTAGGACGGGCCGGTCACCGCGTGGAATGAGGCGCTTACCCGTCCGTACCTGTGGTTTTCCGCAGCATCGAAGACGTTCGTCCAGTCGTCATCCGCCGGCGGCCCGCCAGGCCGGGTCGACGATGGTGGTCATGATCTCCTGCCGCTCGTCATGGTCGCCGAAACCGGAGCGGATCGCGTTGCCGACCAGCCGGTGCAGTTCGGCGACGGTCAGCTGGTGAGCGTCGGCCACGGCGGCCATCTCGCCGCTGACCTTCACTCCGGACATCAGCCGGTTGTCGGTGTTCACCGTGACGTTGAAGCCGAGGCGGAGCATCGGCCCGATGGGATGACGTTCCAGGGAGTCCACGGCCCCGATCTGCACATGGCAGGTTGGCGCCATCTCCAGGCAGATCTGCCGGTCCCGGACATAGCCTGCCAACCGGCCGAGCCGGGGAGCCGGGCCGTCCAGATCCGTGATGTCCTGGGCCAGCCGGACGCCGTGCCCGATCCGTTCCGCGCCGTGCTCCAGCGCATCGGAGATGAGCCACAGGGCCGGCTCCTCGCTGGCGTGGACGGTCAGCCGGACCAGCTCCGCACGGACCAGGCCGAGCGCCGCCGCGTGCAGCGAGGCGGGCCAGCCCGTCTCGGCGCCGGCCAGGTCGAATCCGGCGACCCGGGGGTCACGGCGCCGCCGGCGGGCGGCCAGCTCGGCGATCTCCAGCGAGCGGCGCTCGGTCCGCAACGCGCAGATGATCGTGTTGACGACGATCGGGAAGCCGCCTGGGGTCGAGGCCTCGGCCATCCCTTCCGCCAGCCCGTCCTGCACGGCTTGCACGACCTCGTCCAGGCGCAGCCCGCGCTCCTGGTGTTGCTCCGGCGCGAACCGCACCTCCGCGTAGACGACGCCGTCGGCGGCCAGGTCGAGAACGGCCTCGCGGGCCACCCGGCGCAGCCCCTCAGCCGTCTGCATGACGGCCGTGGTGTGCTGGAACGTGTCCAGATAGGCCACCAGGTCACGCTGCTCGGCACCGCGGACGAACCATCGGGCCAGCTCATGCTCGTCGGCCGACGGAAGCCGGTGGCCGATGGCATCGGCCAGCTCGATGATCGTCGCAGGCCGTAGCCCGCCGTCGAGGTGATCGTGCAAGACCGCCGTCGGCAGGTCGGGGCGGAGCCCGCCCGTCCGGCGGTCGAACAGAGTGGTGGTCATTCGCCTCATCCCAGCTCGCTGACGGTGATCACGAAGCCCGCGCGATCGGCATGCTCGTGGACGCCGGCCGGCGGCGCACTCACGCGCCTTTCCCGGTAATCCTGTCCACGAACCGCCTGACGAAGGTGGCCCGGTCCACCTCGAACGATGCGTACCCGTGGACTGTTACCCCAGTCCCGGGCGTCGGAGTCCTGGCCGGGCCGCCGTCCGGCGATCGCCATGCCCCGCGTGCAGAGCCCCCGGGTCTCCTCAGCCGTGATCAACTCGGGATGCGCGACCACACCCCGGGGATCCGGTGAGGGGTTGGTTGAGGTCGGGCCTTGTCAGAGCGCAGCCGGGCCAGCCCGGGTGGTTCATGGAGACCCAGTGTCATTGCACGACTCTGCGTGCCGCGGCGCGCAGAGTCACGGCTCTTTATGACGCCGCGTTGCAGCCCGCGGCGATCAACGCCGCACAGTTCGCGCTGCTGCGCAAGCTGCACACCACCGGTCCGGTGTCGATCCAACGGCTCGCCGAGGCGGTCGAGCTCGAGCGATCGACGGTGGCGCGCAACGTGCGCGTCCTGGAGAAATCAGGGTTCGTCCGCCTCGCCACCACCGCCGCGGATCGGCGGACGACCATGATCCATCTGAGCCCGCCGGGCGCCGAAGCGCTGAAGGCGGCCACGCCGCTCTGGGAGAGCGCGCAACGTCGGATCGAGGAATCCCTCGGCGTCGAGGGCGCCCTGGCGCTGCGCGAGACCCTGCGGTCCCTGTGACCATCCGCCCACAAGGAGTCTTGTCTTGACCGTCATGCGTACGACATCTGGACCCGGCCTGCCGTCCGGTTTCCCGTTCAGCCTCGCCTCCGCGGCGAACGGCTTCTGCTTCATCAGCGGAATGCCCGCCCTCGGCGCCGACGGCACCTATACGGCCGGCACCTTCACCAGCGAAGCCGATCTGGCCTGGCGTAACGTCACCAACATCGCCGAGGCGGCCGGGTACTCGGCCCGGGACATCGTTTTCGTGCAGTGCGTGCTCGCCGACATCGGCCACTACGGCGAGTTCAACGACTGGTGGCGGCGGAGGTTTCGCCGACCCGTCCGTCGCTCCGGCGCGTTTCACCTTCCAGGCCGGCGCGCTGCCGTTCGGCGCGAAGATCGAACTCCAGGCGGTCGCCCACCGTGGCCGGTAACGCCGCACCCGCCGAGCCGGCGCTCGTAGCCGGACCCGCCGAGGTGACGGGCGCGGACGTCGCCGCCGCCCGAGCCCGGCTGGACGGCCGAGTCCGGCGGACACCGGCGATGCGGATCGAGGCCGGCCAGCTCGGGACCGCCCATCCGGGATTCTGGGTCAAGCTCGAGTCGCTGCAGGTCACCGGCGCGTTCAAGGCGCGCGGCGCGCTCAACAGCCTGCTCGCCGCCCAGATCCCGCGGGCCGGCGTCTGCGCGGCCAGCGGCGGCAATCACGGCCAGGCCGTCGCCTGGGCGGCCGGCCTGCTCGGCGTACCGGCCACGGTCTTCGTCCCGACGACCTGCCCGGCCATCAAGCTCCGCCGCCTCGCCGGGTACCAGGCCTCGGTAACGGTCACCGGCGCCGTCTACGAGGAGAGCCTCGCCGCCGCCGAGCACTTCGCCGCGCGTACCGGCGCGTCGCTCATCCACCCCTTCGACCACCCCATGACCGTCGCCGGCGCCGGAACGGCGGCCGCCGAATTCATCGAGCAGGTCCCCGATCTGGACACCGTCCTGGCCGCCGTCCTCGACGGCGCCTATCTGCCGGTACGCGATGAGGTCGTAGGAATCCTCAGCTGCGGTGGAAACGTCGACATCACCGCCCTCCCGCTCTAGCGGCGTGCGACCGTGGCTAGCCGGGCGGCTCGGCGAGTGCCGCTTCGACGCGGGCCTCCGCCCACGGCCACATCAGGTAGCCGCGCTTGACCGCCAGCACCTGCACGTTAGCCGTCCACGACTGGATGCCGGGGATGGAGGCCAGGGTCCGCGAGGTGAAGTGGTGGATGTCGGCGGTGGTCGGCATGATCACCTCGCACATCAGCGACGCCTGCCCCAGCGTCGCCGTGATGAGCCGGACCCCGCGCTCGGCGTTGAGCCGTTCGGCGACGCTGTCCAGCATGGCCGGTTCGACCGACAGCCAGAAGAGGATCTCCGCCTCGAAACCCAGCGCGGCCGCCGGGATGAAGGTCGCCACGGTCGCGCAGCCCCGTTCGAGCATCGCCTCCAGCCGCCGCCTGGCGGTGCTCTCGCTGATGCCGAGGCCGTCGGCGATCGACTGGAAGCTGGCGCGGCCGTCGACGCGGGTGGCCGCGAGGATGCCGCGGTCGACCTCGTCGAGGTGGCCGGGCTCGCACGACTGCGGCTTCGGCGGTACGGCCAGCGTCTTGTCGGCCTGGTCCAGCAGCTGCAGGCTCCAGTCGTAGGTCACCTTGTAGGTGTGCAGGACCAGGTCGGCACTGCTGTTGAGCGTGCCCGGGATGTGGTGGACGTAGTCGACGAGCATGGAGTACAGGTCGCGCGCCTTGGGCGCGACGAGCTCGAAGACGATGTCGTGGGCGCCGGTGACGATGGCGACGAACCGGATGTCGGGGTTGCGCGCCAGCAGCCCCGCCACCTGGAGCTGGCTGCCGGGGGCACAACTGACGCGCACCATGAAGACGTGCACCGGCCCATCGTGCTCCAGGTTCGGCAGCACCGCGACGCGGACGGCCCCGGAGGCGAACAACTGCTGGGCACGCCGGGCCACCGTGGTGGTGGAGGTGCCGATCACCTGCGCGATGTCGGTCCAGCTGGCTCTGCCGTTCACGTGCAGTGCCGCGAGGATCCTGCGGTCGAGCTCATCGAGATCATTCATCGGAGGCATCATCGCGCGTTCACCGCCGCGCGGGCACCTTCTGGCTGAGGCGAGTTCACCGGGCGCCGAGCGCCTTGCCCAGGAACGCGCGGACGGTCGCCTCCCACAGCTCGGCCTCCTCGACCTGCGGCGAGTGCCCGGAGTGTTCGAAGACGCGCAGCTCGGCGGCGGGTATCAGCGCGGCGATGGTCTCGCTGCACGAGACGGGGGTGATCCAGTCATGGCGGCCGACGGTGACGAGGGTGGGCGCGGTGATGCCCGGCAGCAGGTGCTTGATGTCGTAGTCCGGCTGGTTGTGGGCGAAGGCGTAGTTGTGCGTGCGGTAGTGGTACGGCGTGGCCTCGGCCCGCGCGCGCACGGCCGCCGGGTCGTAGTCGTGGTCGTACAGCGGCAGGATCTCCAGCCAGCACTCGCGCAGGTCGGCGTCGTCGCGCACGGTGCCCGCCATGATCCGGTCGAGCTTGGCCCGGTCGATGCTGACCCGCGCGGAGGCGGCGGCGTTGCGGATGGCGAGCTCCTGGTTGGCGTTGTCGGCCGAGGTGTCGCGCAGCACCATGGCGCTGACGCGCGAGGGGTGCCTGGCCGCGTACTCCATCGCGATGAACCCGCCGTAGGAGCCGCCCGCGATCACGATCCGCTCGGCGCCCGCCCACTCGCGCAGCGCCTCGACGTCGGCGACCCACTGCTCATGTGTGTACGGCCCGGCCTCGCCGCTGGCCCCGGAGCCGCGGGCGTCGAAGACCACGACCCGGTAGGCGTCGGCCAGCCGGCCGAAGCTGGAGCGCGGCTCGGCCAGCGAGCCGAGTCCCGGCGCGCCGTGATGCGCGATGATCGTGTGCTCTCCTTCCCCGAGCACCTCGACGTTGAGCGGGTTGCCGTTGATCTCGACGAACACGTGACTCCTTCAGATGACGACGTCGGACAGCTCGCGCGGGTAGGAGGTGAGGCGGCGCGGCGCGCCCTCGGTGACCAGCACGGTGTCCGAGATGCGGTAACCGGCGTGCCCCGGCACGTAGACTCCGGGCTCGCTGGAAAGGATCATGCCGGGGGCCAGCACGGTCGGGTCGCCGTCCTCCAGCCAGGGCGGCTCGTGGAAGCCGAGGCCGATGCCGTGGCCCTGGCGGTGCCTGAGGTAATCGCCCAGCCCGGCGTCCCTGATCACCGACAGGCAGCGGCCGTTGGCCTGCGCGCAGGTGCCGCCCGCGAGCAGCGCCTGGGTGCCGACCTCCTGGGCCTCGCGCACGGTCTCGTAGTAGAGGATCTGCTCGGCGGTGGGCTCGCCGATCACGAAGGTGCGCTCGCTCTCGACGAACCGGCCGCCGACGGCGCAGCCGAGCGAGAGCATGAAGGTCTCACCGCGGCGCAGCCGCTCGCCGCCGGGCAGGCGGTGGGGCTGGGCGGAGTTGGGGCCGCCGTAGACGAGGCCGCCGGTGAGCATGGGCACGACGACGACGTCGGTGTGCTCGGCGTACATGAGGCGGGAGCCGTAGCCGATGACGTGGGCGGCCAGTTCGCTCTCCGCGGGCAGCTCGCCGCCGGCGGCCAGGGCGTCGCGCACCAGCTCCACGCCTGCCGCGATCATCGCGTCGGCGATCCTGGCGGCCTCCTCGTGCAGGACGACCTCCTCGGGCAGTTTGCGCTGCCGTACCGGGCCGAGCACGTCGGCCGGGCGCCAGCGGGTGCCGGGGAAGGCCCGCGCGAGCGCGGCGGCGCGGCCGACGCTCGTGGAGGGCGCGTACGCGGCCGCGCCGGGCGCGGGCACCTGATCGGCCAGCACCTCGAACGGCGGGCGCACGCCGGGGAACTCCGGGTAGACCGCGAGCTCGGCGTGTGCTCCCTGGTCGGCGGCGTACTCCCGCTCCAGGTCGGGCACCAGCAGGACCGTGGGGCCGTCGAGCGGCAGCCAGCAGGCGACGGGCCGCTCGTTCGGGAAGTGCGTGAACCCGGTCAGGTAGGCGACGTCGAGCGGGTCGTCGAGCAGCAGGGCGTCCAGGCCCAGCTCGGCCATGGCGGTCCTGACCCGCTCGCGTGCCGTGTCGTAGAAGGAGAGGGGCAGGCGCTGGGAGAAGCTCATGAGGCGCTCCGGTGGTTGCGCGCGTCGTTGTAGGCCACCGACAGCAGCGTGGTGGACAGGACGAGCAGGAGAATGGCGAGTGAGGGGAAGAGCGTGGTCCACCACGCGGAGGCCAGCGCGCCCGACTGCTGCGCCTTGTGCAGGATGGTCCCCCAGGACCAGCTGTTCGGGTCGCCCAGGCCGAGGAAGGAGAGCCCGGCCTCGGCGAGCACCGCCCGCGAGGTGGTCAGCACCACGGAGACGCCGACCACGGGGACGACCCCGGGCACCAGGTGCTTGCGCACGATCCAGAACGCCGACCCGCCGATCACCTTCGCCGCCGAGACGAACGGCATGGGCACGATCGCCATCGCCGACGAGCGCACCACGCGGGCCACCTCGGGCCAGCTGAACAGCGCGATCACCACGACCAGTGTCCGTACGCTGGGCCCGGCCAGCGCCGCCACCAGGATCATCAGCGGCAGCACGGGCAGCGACAAGGACAGGTCGACCAGCACGCCGAGCGGGGTGTCGAGGCGGCGGAAGTAGGCGGCGCAGATGCCGACCACCAGGCCGATCACGATGGCCAGCACGGAGGCGCTGAGGCCGACCGCCATGCTCACCCTGGTGCCCCAGATGACCTGGGCGAAGACGTCCTGGCCGATGTCGTCGGTGCCGAACCAGTGCTCGGCGGAGGGCGGCTGGAAGGTGTCCTCGCCGTACCCCTCGGGGAAGGGCGCGATGAGCGGCGCGCACAGCGCGATGACCGCCAGCGCGAGCAGGATCGCGGCGCTGGCCAGGCCGAGCGGGTTGCTCCGGAACGCGGTCCAGGTCCGCCGGCGGGGGGTGAGGTCGGTGATGACGGCCGTCATGAGGTGCGCACCCGGGGGTCGAGGATTCCGTAGGCCACGTCGGTCAGCAGGTTCGCGGCCACCACAGCCGCCGCCAGCAGCACGAACGCGCCCTGGAGTACGGGGAAGTCGAGCTGGCCGACCGCCTCGTAGATGGCCCGGCCGATGCCGGGGTAGGCGTAGATCGTCTCGGTCAGCACCGCGCCGCCGACGAGTGTGCCGAGCTGGAGGCCGGCGATGGTGGTGGTCGGCAGCAGCGCGTTGCGCAGGGCGTGCTTCCACACCACCGCGCGCGGTTTGACCCCCTTGGCCTTGGCCAGCGCGACGTAGTCCTCGCCGAGCGCCTCGATGAGCGTCGAGCGCATGGTGAGGACGTAGCCGCCGAGCTGGATCAGGACCAGCGACAGGCAGGGCAGAACCAGATGGTGCAGCATGCTGAGCCAGGCGGCCGGGCCGGTGGCGTCGAGGTCGACGGCGCCGCCGATCGGGAACCAGCCGAGCGTGACGCCCATGACGTACATGAGGAAGATGCCGACGCTCGGCACGAACAACGACTGGGCGGTGATGCCGGTCAGCTGGATGACGCGGTCCACCCAGCCCTTGGCCCGGGTGGCGGCCAGCACGCCCAGCGGGATGCCGAGCACGATCGTCACCAGCATCGCCGAGCCGGTCAGGATCAGCGTCCACGGCAGCCGGTCCATGAGCACGGTGGTGACCGGGATCGACTGCCTGAAGGACATCCCGAGGTTGCCCTGGACGAGCTGGGCCAGGTAGTTGAGGTACTGCACGCCGAGCGGCTGGTCCAGGCCGAAGTCGGCCAGCAGCTTGGCGCGCAGTTCCTCGGTCATGTTCGGGTCGGCCACGGCCAGCACGGGATCGCCGGGCAGCAGGCGCACCAGGAAGAAGGTCACGGTGACCGCGAACCACAGGGTGAGCAGGCCGCGCAGCAGCCGGGTGACGACGAACCGCATCGGGATCAGCTCGCCGGCTTCACTGCGGCCAGCGAGAGCGGGTTGACGATGGACAGCAGTTCGCTGGGCATCGGCTTGAACCCGGTCCACTTGGTGGAGTGGGCGATGTTGAAGGTCTCGACGTACAGGACGTTGTCGTAGACCTGGTCATGGATGATCTTCGCGGCCTCCTGGATGGGCGCCTTGGCCTCCTGCCGGGTCAGCGCGCGCTGGCCCTCGTCGATCAGCTTGTCCAGCTTGGGGTCGCTGACCTGGGCGTAGTTGATGAACCCGCCGGTCTTGAAGGCCAGGCCGAGGTTGGCGGGAGGGTTGTCCATGATCGCCCAGGAGCCGGCGTAGATGTCGAAGTCGCGCTTGAGGGTCTTGTCCAGGTAGGTGTTGCGCTCCAGGCCCTGCAGCTTGATCTCGATCCCGGCCTGCTTGGCCGCGTCCCTGACCATGGGCGCCCAGCGGGCGATGTTCGGGTCGGCCTGGTCGTAGATCATGCTCAGGCTCAGGTTCGTGACCCCGGCCTCCCGTAGGAGCTGCTTGGACTTGGCCGGGTCGAAGGCGTACTCCGACACGCTCGGGTCGGCGTAGTCGGGCTGGGAGGGGGTGAGCACGCTGGAGTTGGCCGACTTGGCGTAGCCCTTGAGCGCGATGTTCCTGATCGCCTCGTAGTCCACGGCGTGGGCCAGCGCCTGACGGACGCGTACGTCGTCCATGGGTTTGCGCTTGGTGTTGTACTGCAGGTGCGCCCAGCCGAGCGAGGGCACCTGCACCAGCTTGAGCTTCGGGTCGTTCTTCAGGTCGGCGGCCGTCGAGGGCGGCAGCACGTTGCCGATCAGGTCGATCTCGCCGTTGCGCAACGCCAGCACCTCGGTGTTGACGTCGGGGAAGACCCGGAAGACGATCTCCTTCACGGTCGGCTGCCCCGGCCCGTAGGGCTCCACGCGCTCCATGATGTAGCGCTGCCCGCGCTCGACCTTGGTCAGCTTGTACGGCCCCGCGCTCACCCAGTCGGCGTCGTTGGCGAACTTCTGCACGCTGGGCGCCTTCTCGAAGACGTGCTTGGGCACGATCGGCAGCCAGAAGCCGACGTTGTCCAGGAAGGTGCCGTCCGGCCGGCTGAGCGTGAACCTGACCTCGGTCGGGGAGACCGCCTCCGCCTTCTCCATGGCGGTGATGAGCCCGGCGACCACGCCGAACTTCTCCTTCTGCACGGCCGTCACGGCGAACACCACGTCGTCGGC
The DNA here is from genome assembly GCF_042740555.1 of Nonomuraea sp. NPDC059007. Taxonomy (NCBI): domain Bacteria; kingdom Bacillati; phylum Actinomycetota; class Actinomycetes; order Streptosporangiales; family Streptosporangiaceae; genus Nonomuraea; species Nonomuraea sp. NPDC059007. The sequence goes on from NZ_JBHYJD010000026.1 coordinate 103,047, forward strand.
GGTGACCGGCTTGCCGTCCGACCACTTCATGTCGTCGCGCAGCTTGACGGTGGCGGTCTTGCCGTCCTCGGAGTAGGACCACTCGGTGGCCAGGTAGGGGATGCGCTTGCCCGCCTCGTCCATCTGCGTCAGGTGCGGGTACATCAGGTTCGTCACCCACGAGTCGGTACGGCTGTTGCCGACCAGCGGGTTGTAGTTGACCACGTCGGCGGTGGTGCCGATGGTCAGGCGGTCACTCGTCGCCGGCGCCTGGGATCCGCCCTGGCCGGTGGAGCCGGGCACGCTGGGGGTGCTGCACGCGGTGAGCAGGGCGATCGCGGCCGCGGCCGCCAGGGGGAATCCACGTCGCATCAGATCCAGACCTCCTCGAGGACGCGCATGACGTTCCCGCCGACCACCTTGGTGATCTCCTCGTCGGAGTAACCGTGGGTGACCAGCCAGCCGATGATGTTCCAGAAGCACTCGGTCGGGTTCTCCAGGCCGTCGACGTACTCGACCTTGGGGTAGGTCGTGCCCGCGTGCGCCTCGTTGATCGACAGGTGCTGGGCGAAGGCGTCGTGCAGTCCGACGTGGTCGCCGAAGAGGGTGTCGGGGCCGAAGGCCACGTGGTCGATGCCGACCAGGTCCACGCAGTAGGTGAAGTGGTCCATGACCGACTCCAGCGAGTGCCTGGGGTGGTCGGGCGAGAGCGTGGTGTGGGGGGCCGCCTCCAGGCCGATGACGCCGCCGCGCTCGGCCGCCGCCTTGATGACCGAGTCCGGCTTCATCCGGTTGGTCGGCCAGACGGAGCGGGCGCCGGCGTGGGTGATGAGGATCGGCTTGGTGGAGTGGCTGATGGTGTCGAGCGAGGTCTGGTCGCCGGAGTGGGAGACGTCGATGGCGATGCCGAGCTTGTTCATGCGGCGCACGGCCCGCTCGCCGAAGGTGGTCAGGCCGCCGTCACGGCGTTCCTTCAGGCCGCTGCCCAGGGTGTTGGCCTCGCTGTAGGCGATGCCCATCTGCCGTACGCCGAAGCCGTACAGCATGTCGATCCGGTCCACCTCGTTCTCGATCATGGTCGCCGCCTCCAGGGCGAGCACCAGGCCCATCCGGCCGCTCTCGTGCGCCTCGCGCACGTGGGCCAGGCGCTCGACCTTGAGGAGGTAGTCCTGGTGGGCGAGGTCGGACAGGCGCATGCCGATGTCCGCCACCACGTCGGTCCACTTCCAGCCGGCCTGGCTGGTGATGCAGCAGGTGCCGTCCATGAGGTTGTCGAACACGACCGTAATGCCGGAGTGGGCCAGACCCTGGTAGCCGGTGTGGTGGCGCGCCGTCCGGTTGTAGTCGACGGTCTGGCCGATGTCCTCGGGGAAGACCGAGGGGTGGTCGTGCAGGGAGACGACGAGGCTGTCGGTCAGCAGGCGGCGTACGCGTGTCTCCTGTTCCGCGCTCAGCTCCAGCCCCTGGTAGGCCGGGACGCGGCCGAGTTCGGGCGCGAGGTCGAAGACCCGGTAATCGGGACCCGCCTCCAGATATTCGTACGAACGGTAGCCGGTGTAGGCCTTTGCCGCTTCTAGCACCCTTTGTCTCCTCTCGGCATTTTTCTTGGAGCTTGCCAGAATCATTCATACAGGTCAATACTGAAGGTGTTTTCAGGCATGAAGCATCAGGATGATGCAAAGTTCCGTCACTGGATAGGGGAGGCGTTGTGAGCGACACGGTTCTTGAGGTGCGTGACCTCCAGGTCACGTTCACCGCCTCGGGACGCCTGCTCCCCGCGGTGCGCGGCGTCGACCTGGTGATCGAGCGCGGCCAGACCCTCGCCCTGCTGGGCGAGTCCGGATCGGGAAAATCCGTCACGGCCAAGGCGATCATGGGGTTGCTCGACCACCCCGGGGTCCAGGTCGGTTCGCGGGTGGCCCGCCTCGGCGAGCACGACCTGCTGACCATGAGCGCCGAGCGGCGGCGCGCGCTGCGCGGCAACGACATGACGATGGTCTTCCAGGACGCGCTGTCCGCGCTCAACCCCGTCCTGAGCATCGGTGACCAGCTCGGCGAGCTGTTCCGGGTCCACGTCGGCGCCACGCGCGCCGAAGCCAGGGCACGCTCGATCGAGATGCTGGAGCTCGTCGGCATCCCCGCCCCCGGCAAGCGGATCGACGACTACCCCCACCAGTTCTCCGGCGGTATGCGCCAGCGCATCCTCATCGCCATGGCCGTCGCCCTCGAACCCGACCTGATCATCGCCGACGAGCCCACCACCGCCCTCGACGTGACCGTCCAGGCGCAGATCCTGGAGCTCATCGAACGGCTGCGCCGCGAGCTCGGCACCGCCGTCCTGCTCATCACCCACGACCTCGGCGTGGCCGCGGAGGTCAGCGACCGCGTCGCGGTCATGTACGCCGGGCGGATCGTGGAGACCGGCGACGTCTACGAGCTGTTCGAACGGCCCGCGCACCCCTACACCCGGGCCCTGCTCGGCGCCATCCCCGACCTGGAACGCCCCGCCAGCGAGCTGCGCGCCATCCCCGGCCAGCCGCCCAGCCCGTCCTCACTGCCCGCCGGCTGCGCCTTCGCCCCCCGCTGCGACCGGGTCACCGCGCTGTGCACCGGGACCCGCCCGGAACTCACCCTGCTGGACGGCGGCTCCGGCCGGGCCGCCGCCTGTCACCACACCAAGGAGCTGCTCGATGTCGGCTGAGCCCGTGCTGCGCGCGGTGAACCTGCACAAGACCTACCGCGGCGGCCTGCTGTCCAAGGGCGGCGCCGTACGCGCGGTGTCGGGGGTGAGCCTGGAGCTGCACGCCGGTGAGACGCTCGGTATCGTCGGCGAGTCGGGATGCGGCAAGTCAACGCTGGCCAGGATGCTCGTCGGGCTGGAGAAGCCCGACAGCGGCGAGGTCACCTTCCGTGGCCGCCCCTTCCCCGCCCGCGACGTGCGGCGCAGCGTCCAGATGGTCTTCCAGGACCCGCTCACCTCGCTCAACCCGCGCATGACCGTCCAGGACCTGGTCGCCGAGCCCCTGCGGGTGCACCGGCTGGCCGGCGGCGCCTCCGGCAGGCGGGCGCGGGTCGGCGAGCTGCTCGACCTCGTCGGCCTGGACCCCGACCGCATGAACCGTTTCCCCCACGAGTTCTCCGGCGGCCAGCGTCAGCGCATCGGCATCGCCCGCGCACTGGCCACGGAGCCCGACGTCATCGTCTGCGACGAGCCCGTCTCCGCGCTCGACATGTCCGTCCAGGCGCAGGTCGTCAACCTCCTCGCCGAGCTCCAGCGCACCCTCGGCGTGGCGCTGGTCTTCATCGCCCACGACCTCGCCGTCGTCAGGCACGTCTCGCACCGCGTCGGCGTGATGTACCTCGGCCGCGTGGCCGAGATCGGGCCCGCCGCCAAGGTGTACGGCACGCCGGCGCACCCCTACACCAGCGCCCTGCTGTCCGCCGCGCCGGTGCCCCGGCCGTCGTTGCGGGGACGTCAGCGCATCATGCTCGGCGGCGACCCGCCCAGCCCGGTCGCGCCGCCGCCCGGATGCCGCTTTCACACCCGCTGCTGGAAGGCCACCGACGAGTGCTCGAGCCGGGAACCCGTCCTGGAACCGGTCGGCGACCACTTCGCCGCCTGCCACCACGCCGCCCGCCCCGCCCAGTCGTACTGACCACGGAGGTCAGCCGACGTGGACGACGGGGCGGCGGTCGGGGTCGGGTTCGGCCTGGCGGAGGACTTCGCGGGTCAGAGGCGGGATGTCGCCGCCGCCGAAGACGAGATAGCGCAGCAGGGCGCCGATGGGGTTGCCTTCGGCGGCCCAGTGGAAGTAGACGTGCGGGGTCTTGCCCGTCTGGTCGCGCAGGTGCAGCAGCAGGGCGGCGATGGAGTTGGCGACGGTGGTGCTGTGCATGCGCAGGATGCGGAAGCCGTGGCGTTCCTCGCCGGTGACGCGGAGTTCCCCGGCGAACTCGGAGGCGTCCGGGACGGTGACCTCCAGGAAGAGGAGTCCCTCGCTGGTGCGCAGGCGGTGCAGTTCCCATGCTTCGCGGGCCTTGTCGACGTACTCCTTGGCGTCCCTGCCATGGGGTTCGTTGGCGATGAGGTAGAGCTCGGCCGCCTCGTTGATGAAGCGGCGGGCCGCGTCGTCCAGGGAGATGCGGGTGACGCGCAGTTCGGTGGAGCGGGTGGCCCGCGAGATGAGGGAGACGACCACGATGGCCAGCACGAACAGCAGGGCGATGACGAGCCCGTCGGGACGTTCGATGATGTTGGCGACGGTGGCGTAGGCGAAGACCAGGGTGACGAAGCCGAAGAACAGGGCGGGCCGGGTACGGCGTGCGGTCCAGGCCGAGAGCGTGACGGCGACGGCCGCGGACAGGATGAGGGCCAGGACGCCGGTGGCGTAGGCGCCGCCCTGGGTCTCGACTTCGGCGTCGAAGACCATGGTGATGACGAACGCTATGGCGGTGAAGACCAGGACCATCGGGCGTGAGGCCCGGGTCCAGTCGGGGGCCATGCCGTACCGGGGGAGATAGCGCGGCACGATGTTGAGCAGGCCCGCCAGCGCGGAGGCTCCGGCGAACCACAGGATGGCGATGGTGGACAGGTCGTAGGCGGTGCCGAACCAGTCGCCCAGGTACAGGTGGGCGAGGTAGGCCAGGGCCCGGCCGTTGGCCGCGCCGCCCTCGGCGAACTCCGCGGGCGGGATGAGCACGGTGGTGGCGAAGCTGGAGGTGATCAGGAAGACGCTCATGATGAGCGCGGCCGTGGTCAGCAGCTTGCGCGCGCCCTTGACCCGCTCGGCGACGTCACCCTTGACCAGCGGCATGACGGCCACGCCGGTCTCGAAGCCGGACAGGCCCAGGGCGAGTTTCGGCATCACGTACAGCGAGACCGCGACCATGGCGAGGGGGCTGGCGTAGTCGGTGCTCAGCGCGTTCTGCCAGCCGGTCACCTTCTCCGGCGCCGTGAGCACATGCTGGACGGCCGAGCCCACCACGACCACGTTGAGCAGCAGGTAGACGGCCACCAGCACGACGGCGATCGAGATCGCCTCACTGAAACCCGCCAGGAACACCCCGCCGAGCGCGGCGATCAGCACCAGCGTGACGGGAACCTGCCAGCTCGCCAGGAACTCCGGCACGAACGGATTGTGCAGGATGTGCGCGGTGGCGTCGGCCGCCGACAGGGTGATGGTGACGATGAACGCGGTGGCCACGAACCCGAGCAGGAACAGCACCAGCAGCTTGCCGCGCCAGCCCGGCAGGAGCCGCTCCAGCATCGACAGTGACCCGAGCCCATGCGGGCTCTGCTCGGCCACCGCCCGGTAGGTCGGCAGGGCGCCGAAGAGCGTCAGCGCCACCAGGACGAGCGTCGCGATGGGGCTCAGCGCGCCGGCGGCCAGGGCGGCGATGCCGGGCTGGTAGCCCAGCGTGGAGAAGTAGTCGACGCCGGTCAGGCACATGACCTGCCACCAGGAATGCTGGTGTTCGGGCGTTTCCTCCTCGTGGGGTGCGCTGCTCAGCCCTTCGGGGCGTTTGAGCCCCTTCAGCAGCCATTGCCGCATCGTTCGCTCCCGGACAGCGCCGGCCACCGGGCCACCTCCACTTTCGCGGCATGTCAGACGAATGCACGCTACTGAGCCCGAAGGTCGATGCCGCGCGATCAAGGCGTCAAGAAAACGTAAATATTGCCCGGCGCGGTCGCGGGTGATGGCTGGTCAGGGCGAGTGGCGGGCGTCGAGACCGTCAACGGCACGAAGGTGGTCGTCGCCGATGAAAGCGATTGCCGCGTACGAGGATCCGGGTTACCGTCTAAGTATCCATACGTTTGGTTGAGACAGTCATCCGAATGGATGATCGTCGGGACGGGGAAGCATGACCTTCCACGTAGCAGTCGTCGGCGCCGGGGTGGGCGGGCTCTGCCTGGCTCAGGGCCTGCACAACGCGGGCGCCGACGTCACCGTGTACGAGCGAGACCGCACACCGGCCAACCGCCTCCAGGGCTACCGGCTGCACATCAACCCCCTCGGTGCCCAGGCGCTGCGCGCGTGCATGTCCCCCGAGTTGTGGCAGGCGTTCCTGGCCACCACCGGCAGGGGCGGGCTCGACTTCGTGTTCATGACCGAGCGGCTGCGGCCGCTGATCAAGCTGGAGGCCGGCGAGCGCGACGCCAACTGGCGCGACCACCACTCGGTCAGCCGGATCACCCTGCGCCAGATCCTCCTCACCGGCCTGGACGAGGTGGTGCGCTTCGGCCGGACGTTCGAGCGCTACGAGCGCGGGGCCGACGGCCGGATCACGCTGCACTTCGCGGACGGCTCTACCGAGACGACCGACGTCCTGGTGGCCGCCGACGGCAGCGGCTCGCGGGTGCGGCAGCAGTACCTTCCGCAGGCCGAGCGCATCGACACCGGCATCACCCGCGTCGCCGGCAAGTTCCCGCTCACCGAGGAGACGAAGCGGCTCATCCCCGCCCACCTGTACGAGGGCCTGACCAACATCGTCCCGGCCAGGGGCTACTCGATGTTCTGCGCGCCCCACGACTTCGGCGGCGATCCGGTCGTGCTGCCCGGTGGCATCGGAGCCAGCGAGCGCGAGGGCGCGATGCACGACAACACCAGCAGCTACATCCTGTGGGCCTTCGGTGCGGAAACCCGGCAGTTCCCCGCGGACGCCGCCGAGCTGCCGGGCGCCGAGATCCGCGACCTCGTCACCGGCATGATCGGCAACTGGCACCCGGACCTGCTCCGGATGATCGACCTGACCCCGCCGGAGACGGTGTCGCTGCTGCCGATCCGCAGCGCCGTACCGACGGGGCCGTGGGCCGCCACGAACGTCACGCTGCTCGGCGACGCCATCCACACCATGGCCCCGCACCTGGGCCTCGGGGCCAACACCGCGCTGCGCGACGCCCGGCTGCTGTGCCGGGAACTGACCGCCGCGCAGGGGAAGGACGTCGTCGCGGCGATCGCCGCCTATGAGAGACAGATGACCGAGTACGGCTTCGCCGCCGTGCGCGACTCCCTGAAGACGGCCAGGCGGTTCGTCACCAGGAGCCCGCTGGCCCGCCTGGGCTTCCGCACCTTCCTGCGCACCGCCCAGCGGATCCCGATGCTGAAGGAACGCGCCTTCTCCGCCGGAGCCGCCTGAACCCCCCGGCTGAAGGCAGCGGTGCCGTCAGAGCGGCTTGTCGCCGATGAGCAGGGTGCTGAGCTCGTTCAGCGCGACCGGCCGCCGCACCTCGAAGCCGGCCTCCCTCAACCAGCCGAGGCCCTCGGCGGCCGTGTACTCCGAGGATCCACTGATCATCGCCATGTTGAGGCTCATCAGGAGTCCGAAGGCCGCGTCGCGCCGCTCGTCGTCGATCATGCTGTCGTAGATCAGCAGCGTGCCGCCCGGGGGCAACTGCTCGAACGCCCGGTTCACCAGCGCCCTGCGGCGCTCGTCCACCCAGTCGTGCAGCACGTGGCCGAAGATGTACACCTGGGTGTCGGGCAGGTCGTCGGTGAAGAAGCTGCCCGCCTGGTAGCTGACCCGGTCACGCAGGTCGCTCGCACCGCTCTCCCTCTCGATGAGCTCGTCGAAGAGCGGCTCCAGCGGGGGCAGGTCGAAGGTCACCCCGCGCAGGTGCGGGTGGGCGGCGGCCAGCCGCATGGTGAGCAGTCCCCGGCAGCCGCCGAGGTCGGTGAAGGACTTGACCGTGTCCCACGCGTACTTCTCCGCCAGCGGGCGGCCGAGCAGCACCGCGTAGCCGTCCATCGCGTCGGCGAAGTGGCGGGTGCGCGTCGGGTCGGCGTACAGGCCATCGGTGAAGTCGGCTTCCGACAGCTGCCGCACCAGGCTCTCGCCGGAGCGCAGGAAGCCGGGCAGCTTGCCCCAGGCCGGGTAGAGCCGGCGCTGGTTGTGGGCGAGGAAGCCGCCGATGTACTCGGGCCGGCGCGGGTCGAGGTAGGCCGCGGTCAGGGGGGCCGCGCCGTACGCGGAGCCGTTCCGAACGAGCAGGTCCATCGCGACCAGCGCGTCCAGGTAGTCGCTCGTCAGCTTGGGATGCAGGCCGAACTCGCGCTGGATCTCCACGGCGGTGGCCGGCGCGGCGCAGATGCGGGCGAACAGCCCCAGCTCGATCCCGGCGAACAGGGCCTGCGCCTGGAAGAATCCCGTTGCTGTCCTGACAAGGGGTGTTGCGGACATCCGGCGTCCTTTCTCAACGGTCCAGAGGAAACGGTCAGGGGTTGAGCCGCAGGGGGAGCGCGTGCAGGGACCGCTGGAAGAAGTCGCGGTGCCAGCGCACCTCGCCGGGATCGCAGGCGAGCGTCATGTTCGGGAACCGGCGCAGCAGCGCGGTGATGGCCACCTGCGCTTCGAGCCTCGCCAGCGGCGCGCCCAGGCAGTGGTGCACACCGTGGCTGAAGGCCAGGTGCGGGTTGGGGTTGCGGGTGATGTCCAGCCGGTGCGGGTCGGGGAACGCCTGCGGGTCGCGGTTGACCGAGTGCACGGGGACGATGATCAGGGAGTGTGCCGGGATCAGGGTTCCGGCGATCTCGATGTCCTCTGTGGCATGGCCTTCGATCACGGCCAGCGAGCTGTCGTAGCGGAGGAACTCCTCCACAGCGGAGCCGATGAGGTCTGGCTGCGCGGCGAGCAGGGCCTGCTGGCCGGGGTTGCGCACCAGCGCGTACATGCCGTTGGTGATCAGGTTCACGGTGGTCAGGAAGCCGGCGAAGATGAGCAGCATCACCGTCGCGACGAGCTCCCGCTCCGACAGCCGGTTCTCGCCGTCGCGGGCCTCGATCAGCCCCTGGATGAGGTCGTCGCTGGGGGTGCCCCTCCGACGCTCGATCAGGTCGCGCACGTACGCCCCGATGCCGGCCTGCCGCGCCCGGAAGACGTCGACCGGGCTGCCGGTGAACTCCTCCTCCATGAACCAGAAGATGCTCTTCTCGCGCAGGTCGGCGAGGTCGTTCGGGGGCAGTCCCAGGAGTTCCCCGATGACCATCATGGGCAGCGGGAAGGAGAAGTCCTCCATGAGCTCCACCTCGCCCGCCGTCTCCATCTTGTCGAGCAGTTCGCCGGTGAACCGCTCCACCTGGGGGCGCAGGAGCTCGATCCGGCGGCGGGTGAACGCCTTCTGCACCAGCTTGCGCAGCCGGGTGTGCTCGGGAGGGTCGGTGCTGACCATGTTGTCGGCGAACGAGCTCTCGGCCTTCTGCCCGTCCTCCCTGACCACGTCGGAGTGGTGCACGGCCTTGCTGAAGCGGGGATCGCCGAGCAGCGGGCGGGCGTCCTCGTAGTGCGGGACGAACCACGCCTTCAGCCCGATGGGGGTGTCCAGGTGGTGGACCCGGCCCTGCGTCCGCAACAGCTCATAGAAGGGATACGGGTCGGTCAGGGCCGAATGAGGGATGCCGCCGATCGGCACCGTCACCTCAGGCATCTGTGCTCCTCCGAGGTCTTCTCGAGCGGGTCAGACGACCCAGCGGCCGCGGGTCATCACGGTGCGGCCGGGGATCTCGCCGCGGTGCCGCCAGGCGAGGATGCGCCGGGGCGTGAGGAAGAGATAGACGCAGCCCGGAACCCGGGTGGGGTTCACCGGCAGGTCCGCGAGCACGCCCGGGGCGTCGGGCGGCAGGTCGCGGTGCGCGGTGATCTCCACGGTGCCGTCGATGAGGACGACGTCGGTGGGATCGCCGAGCGCGACGCGGCATTCGGCGCGCCGGCGCAGGTTGTGCACGGTCACGTGCTGCTGGCGCGTGGCCATCACCAGGCGGGCCCCGTCCCACACGCAGCCGAGCGGGACGAGGTGGGCGCCGGACTCGCCGCCGGTCGCCAGCCAGGCGTACCTCGCCGTCTCGAGTTCGCCGAGCACGTCGGCCTTGCGCTGGGCGGGGTCGCGGGGCGGGGCGAGGCCGGCGCCCCGCACGCTGCCGGTCGCGGACATGTGAATCCTCTCGGCCGAGATCTGATTTCAGAACGCGGAGACGGCCGCCGCGGCATTTCCCACGAGGGCGAGCACGGCGAATGTCGTCCGGACCATGTTCCATTTGCCCCAGGCGCTTCTCGGGTCTTTCCAGTCGGCTGGAATGGCCTGGGGGTCGAGTGATTTCACCCGCCTGTTGATCGGCACGTTCCTGGTCTGTGAAACCGCGCCGACGCCGACCAGACATACGGCCGAGGCGATGAACAGATTCTGGGTCAGGCTGTTTTCTGTGATAAAGGCCAGGCTGATGTCGAGAACCGTGGAGACGCCGACGATGATCGGCATCATGGGGTCGTAGGCGCGGCCAAGCAACTTGTGGGCGGCGACGTAGCGCTCCGGTGTCATCGCCTGCAGGGCCGGCCACACGCCGACGGCGTGGGTGAACAGCACACCGGCGGCGAGCCCGCTGGTGACCAGCACGGCGGCGGTGAGAATGTGGGCCATCACGTATGTCGCTCCTCCCTCTGTCACCACCCGAAGTATCCGTCCGGCACCTTGAGGCGGACTCGAATATCGGTGGGGGAATGGCGCCGGGCGCCATTTGCGGAGGGGCTTGAGCAGGCTTCGAGTATTCCTCTAGCCGGCGCGGTCATGCTGCTTCAAGCAGAGTCCGCCTGAAGGGGAGGCTTCGACATGACGATTACTCGGGCAGCCAAGATCGTAGCCAGTGAGATCACACCCAATCGGCGGCGTGGCGGTGAAATTCGCGTTCTGCTCGGCCCCGCGACCGTGGGCGCGACGTCCGGATTCATGGGAATGCTCACGCTGGAACCGGGGGAGTTCGTGTCCGAGCATTACCACCCTTACTCGGAGGAGTTCCTTTGTCTCGTCCGGGGCGACCTGACCGTCGTGGTGGACGGAACACCGGTCCGGCTCGGTCCGGGCGAGGCGCTCCACATTCCCATCGACGTCCGGCACCGGGTCGAGAACACCGGCGACGCGCAGGCCATGGTCGTCTTCCACCTCGGCCCGCTCGCGCCGCGGCCGGACCTCGGCCACGTCGACACCGAGCCGCTGCCCAGCCCCGCCGAGCCCTCGCTCAACGTGGGGGAGAAGAGATGAACCGCAGGCGGGTGGCCCTCACCGGCATCGGTGTCGTGGCTCCTGGCGGCACGGGCCGCAAGGCGTTCTGGGAACTGCTGACGGCCGGCCGTACCGCGACGCGGAGGATCTCGATGTTCGACGCCGGGGCGTTCCGGTCGCGCATCGCGGCCGAATGCGACTTCGACCCGGCCGCGGAGGGGCTCAGCGCGCGCGAGATCCGCCGCATGGACCGCGCCGCGCAGTTCGCGGTCGTCTCCACGCGGGAGGCGCTGGCCGACAGCGGCCTCGGCTTTTCCGACCTGGAGCCGACGCGCACCGGTGTGACCCTGGGCAGCGCGGTCGGGTGCACGATGAGCCTCGAAGAGGAGTACGTGGTCGTCAGCGACTCCGGCCGCGGCTGGCTCGTCGACTCCTCCTACGGCGTCCCGCACCTGTACGGGCACCTGGTGCCGAGCTCGCTGGCCGCCGAGGTCGCCTGGGCGTGCGGCGCGGAGGGCCAGGTCACGCTCATCTCGACCGGCTGCACCTCGGGGCTCGACGCCGTCGGGTACGGGGCGCGGCTGGTCGCCGAGGGCTCGGCGGACGTCGTACTGGCCGGTGCGACCGACGCCCCGATCTCGCCCATCACCGTGGCCTGCTTCGACGCGATCAAGGCGACCTCGCCCAGGAACGACGACCCGGCCCACGCCTCCCGCCCGTTCGACCGCGAGCGCAACGGCTTCGTACTGGGCGAGGGCGCGGCCGTGTTCGTGCTGGAGGACCTGGAACGCGCCCGGCGCCGCGAGGCTCACGTCTACTGCGAGATCGCCGGGTACGCCACGCGCGGCAACGCGTACCACATGACCGGGTTGAAGCCGGACGGCCGGGAGATGGCGGAGGCCATCCGGGTCGCCCTCGACCAGGCCAGGCTGAACCCGGACGCCGTCGGCTACATCAACGCCCACGGCTCCGGCACCAAGCAGAACGACCGGCACGAGACGGCGGCGTTCAAGCGCGGCCTGGGCGAGCACGCCTACCGGACTCCGGTCAGCTCGATCAAGTCGATGGTCGGGCACTCGCTCGGCGCGATCGGGGCCATCGAGGTGGCCGCCAGCGCGCTGGCGATCGAGCACGGCACGGTGCCGCCGACGGCCAACCTCGAAACGCCGGACCCGGAGTGCGACCTCGACTACGTGCCCCACGTGGCGCGCGAGCAGCCCGTCGACGTGGTGCTCAGCGTGGGCAGCGGCTTCGGCGGCTTCCAGACGGCGATGGTGCTGACCGCGCCGGGACTGGAGGTCGCATGACGAGCGCCCCCGTGATCACCGGGATCGGTGTCGTCGCCCCCACCGGTCTCGGCGCGGAGGCGCACTGGTCCGCCACGCTGAGCGGGACGAGGGCGATCGGCACGATCAGGCGATTCGAGAGCGGTTCCTACCCGGTGCGCGTGGCCGGGGAGGTCGGGAACTTCGTCGCGGCCGGCCACGTGCCCGGCCGGTTGATCCCGCAGACCGACCACTGGACCCACCTGGCGCTGGTGGCCACCGACATGGCGCTCGCCGACGCGGGCGTGGACCCGTCGGCCCTGCCCGAGTACGAGATGGGCGTGGTCACGGCGAGTTCGGCGGGCGGGGTGGAGTTCGGCCAGCGCGAGATCCAGGAGCTGTGGAGCAAGGGCCCGAGGCACGTGGGCGCCTACCAGTCGATCGCCTGGTTCTACGCGGCGACCACCGGCCAGATCTCGATCCGGCACGGCATGCGCGGCCCGTGCGGGGTCGTGGTCGCCGAGCAGGCCGGCGGCCTGGAGTCGCTCGCGCAGGCCCGGCGGCTGCTGGAGGACGGCGCCCGCCTGGTCGTGAGCGGCGGCACCGAGGCCCCGTTCAGCCCGTACGGCCTGACCTGCCAGATCGCCAACGGCCTGATGAGCACCCAGGGCGATCCCGCGCTCGCCTACCGGCCCTTCGACACCGGCGCCAACGGCTACGTGGCCGGCGAGGGCGGAGCCATCCTCATCGTCGAGGACGCCGCGAGCGCCCGGGCGCGTGGAGCGGAGAAGGTCTACGGCGTGATCGCCGGCCACGCCGCCACGTTCGATCCGGCCCCGTGCACCGGACGCCCGCCCGGACTGCGCCGGGCCGTCGAGCTGGCACTCGCCGAGGCGGGCCTGACGCCGGGGGACGTCGACGTGGTCTTCGCCGACGCCGCGGGCACCCCGGAGCTCGACCGGGCCGAGGCCGGGGTGATCGCGGCCGTCTTCGGCGCGCACGGGGTGCCGGTGACGGCGCCCAAGACCATGACCGGCCGGATGTACGCGGGCGGGCCGTCCCTGGACGTGGCCACCGCGCTGCTGGCCATGCGCGACTCGGTGCTGCCGCCGACGGTCGGCGTGGCCGAGCTCGTCCCGGACTACGAGATCGACCTGGTCAGGGACGAACCCCGTCCCTGCCGGGTGCGCTCCGCGCTGATCATCGCCCGCGGGTACGGCGGGTTCAACGCCGCGCTCGTGCTGCGCGCACCCAACAGCTCCGCGACAGGAGGAGACCGATGAAAGAACTCACGCTCGACGACCTGCGATCCCTGATGCGGCTCAGCGCCGGTGAGGACGAGTCGATCGACCTCGACGGCGACATCATCGACACCACGTTCAAGGACCTCGCCTACGACTCCCTGGCCGTGCTCGAAATGGCCAGCCGCCTGGAGCGGGACTGGGGCGTGATCGTGCCGGACGAGGTGGCGGCCACGCTGGAGACACCGCGCGCGGTCCTCGACTACGTCAACGAGCGGGCGGCGGTGAACTAGCGATGGCCGGGGGACACACCGAGAACGCGATCGTGATCGCGGCTCCGATGGAGCTGGTCTGGACCATGACCAACGACGTCGAGTCGTGGCCGGACCTCTTCAGCGAGTACGCGAAGGCCGAGGTCCTGCACCGCGAGGGCGACATGGTCCGCTTCCGCCTCACCATGCATCCCGACAAGGACGGCAACGCCTGGTCGTGGGTGTCGGAGCGTACCGCCAACGCCAGGACGCGCACGGTGCAGGCGCACCGCACCGAGCTGGGCTGGTTCGAGTACATGCACCTGCACTGGGAGTACGCGGAGGTGCCCGGCGGCGTGGAGATGCGCTGGATCCAGGACTTCCGCATGAGGCCGGACTCCCCGGTGAACCTGGAGCAGATGACCGACCGGATCAACGGCAGCTCGCCCGGCCAGATGAAACTGATCAAGGAGAAGGTCGAGCGGGCGGCGCAGCGGGCCGGGAAGCCGTGAGCCGGCCATGACCGAGGTGGCGCTACCGCTGGCCCTGCTGGCCAACGGCCTTTCCGCGGGCGTGCTGATGGCCACCGTGCTGGGGGTCGTGCCGTTCTACATGACGCTAACGGCCGGCGACTACGTCAGGGCCCACGCGTTCGCCGTCGGGCGCTACGACCCGTTCCAGCCCGCCTGCCTGATGGTCACCGTCCTGGCCGACGTGCTCGTCGCGGCGGCGGAGCCGCGCCCGGCGGGGCGGCTGCTGTGCGCGGCCGCCGCCCTGACGGCCGGCTCGGTGGTGGCCGTCTCGCTCACCCGGAACGTTCCGATGAACCGCTGGGTCAAGGCGCAGGATCCCGACGCGCTGCCACCCGGCTGGGACCTGGACGCCTTCCGCCGCCGGTGGGCGCGGTGGAACAGGACCCGGACGGGGCTGGCCCTACTCGCTCTCACGCTGAACACCGGAGCCGCAGTCGCGCTGCTCTGAACCGCGAACCCAGAGGAGAACCATCATGAGCTTTCGGCTTGAGGGCAAGAACGTCCTGGTCACCGGAGGCACGAGAGGGATCGGCCGCTCGGTCGTGCTCAGCCTGGCCCAGGAGGGCTGCAACGTCGTCGCCTGCTACCGCGCCGACAACGAGGCGGCGGCGCGGCTGGAGAAAGACCTGTCCGCCACACCGGGCAAGCATGGCGTCGTCCAGGCCGACGTGGGCAAGGCGGACGAGGTCGTCAGGCTGATCGACGAATGCCGTACGCGGCTCGGCACGCTGGACGTCGTCGTGCACAACGCCGGCGCCATCAGCCACATCCCGTTCGCCCAGCTCGAACTGGACGAGTGGCAGCGGGTGCTGAACACCAACCTCACCGGCATGTACCTCGTGATACGCGGCGCGCTGCCGCTGATGTCGGAGGGCGGCTCCGTGGTCGCGATCGGCTCCAAGGCGGCGATGGCCGGCGTGCCCCTGCGTACGCACTACACGGCCTCGAAGGCGGGAGTCCTCGGCCTGGCCAGATCGCTGTGCAAGGAACTCGGCCCGCGCGGGATCAGGATCAACGTGATCGCCCCCGGGATCATCTCCACCCACGCCGCTGAGGGCCTCAGCCCCGAGCAGGAGCAGCGCTACCGTGCCATGACCGCGCTCGGCCGGCTCGGCGAGCCGGAGGAGATCGCCGACGTCGTGCTGTTCCTGGCGAGCGACCGCTCCCGCTACATGTCCGGCGAGACCGTCCACGTCGACGGAGGGATCTGAGATGGGCGACAAGGCGCGGGTGTTCCGGGTGATGCTGAGAATGCAGATCCTCCCGGGCAAGGAGAAGGACTTCGAGCGGGTCTGGTACTCCGTCGCGGACGTGGTCGGCGGCAATCCGGCCAACGTCGGCCAGTGGCTGTCGAAGAGCGCCGAGGAAGAGGGCGTCTACTACATCATGAGCGACTGGGCCGGCGAGGCCGCGTTCCGCGTGTTCGAGAAGAGCGACGCGCACGTCGAGCACCGCGAGAAGCTGCACCCCTACCGCTCGCACGGCACGATGACGACCCTGCACGTGGTGTACGACCTCGGCCGCGATCGCTCGGAGGCGGGCCGGTGAGCGGCGCGGTCCGCGTCCTGGTCTACTACGCGGCCGCCGCCGGCGACGAAGGCTCGGTGATCGACGCCTACCGGCGGGTCAGCCTGGGGATGCGCGGCACCGGGGGGCTGCTGAGCAGCCAGCTCCTGCAGTCGGCGCGGGAGCCGAGCGAGTTCGCCGTGCTCAGCGAGTGGACGAGCCTGTCGCAGTTCACCGCCTGGGAGCAGGGCACGTGGCACAAGGGGCAGACGTCCGCGCTCCGGTCGTACCACGACAGCGGCAAAGGCTACGGGATCTATGAAGTCGTGGACCAGTTCTGAAGGACGGCCGGGCCCCGGGGACCCGCGGCGGATCATGCACGCGGTGGGGCGGCACGTATGGGCCGGTTTGCAGGCGATCGGGCGGACGAACTTCGCCGACGGGTGGTCGAGCGAGGAAAAGGAGGAGCGACGATGACCATCACTTTTCCCCCCACGGCCGAAGCCGCCGAATGGATCCGCTGCGCGCGGTGCGGGGAGATCGTGTACGGCAAGCGGTTCACCCGCGATCTCGGCGTGTGCCCGGGGTGCGCGTCGCACACCCGGCTCACCGCCCGGCAGCGGATCGAGCAGATCTTCGACGACGGATCGGTGCGGGCGATCGAGGCGCCGCCGACCCTCGAAGACCCGCTCGGGTTCGTCGACAGCCGGCCGTATCCCGACCGGCTGCGCGAGGCGCGCGCGAAGACCGGGATGGACGAGGCCGTGCTGTGCGTGCGCGGCACGATCGAGGGCCACGCGGCCGTCGCCGCCGCCATGGACTTCCGGTTCATGGGCGGCAGCCTCGGCGTCGGCGTGGGAGCGCGCATCGTCGCCGCGGCCGAGGTCGCGCTGGTGGAGCAGGTGCCGTTCCTGCTGGTGACGGCCTCGGGCGGCGCGCGTATGCAGGAGGGCGCGCTGTCGCTCATGCAGATGGCCAGGACCAGCCAGGCCCTGGCCGAGCTCGACGAGGCCGGGATCCTGACCATCGCGGTGATCACCGATCCGACCTACGGCGGGGTGGCCGCGTCCTTCGCGACGCTTCCCGACGTCATCCTCTCCGAGCCGGGCGCCCACATCGGGTTCGCCGGCCCGCGCGTGATCGAGCAGACGATCGGCCAGGAACTTCCCTGCGGATTCCAGACCGCGGAGTTCCTGCGCGCGAAAGGGCTCATTGACGACGTACGGCCCCGCGCCGCGCTGCGCTCCACGCTCGCCCGCCTCTGCTCCCTGCGGAAGCCGGCCGAGCGCGCGCCCGCCGCCGAGCCGGTCCAGCTCGTCTTCCAGCCGGAACGGCTGCCGGTCAGGGACGGCTGGACGGCCGTTCAGCTCGCCCGGCACGCCGACCGGCCCACGACGCTCGACTACGCCGGCTACATGCTGGAGGAGTTCGTGGAACTGCACGGTGACCGGCTGAGCGGTGACTGCCCGGCGGTCGTCGGCGGGCTCGCCCGGCTCGGCGGCAGGCCGATCGTCTTCATCGGCCACCAGAAGGGCCACACCACCAGGGAGCGTGTCGAGCGCAACTTCGGCATGCCCACGCCCGCCGGATACCGCAAGGCGGCCCGGTTGATGCGGCTGGCCGCCAAGCTGGGACATCCGATTCTCACGCTGGTCGACACGCCCGGGGCGTACCCCGGAATCGAGGCGGAGGAGGAGGGCCAGGCGTGGGCGATCGCCGAGAACCTGCGCCTGATGTCGGCGCTGCCCGTGCCGGTCGTCACCGTCGTCACCGGGGAGGGCGGCAGCGGAGGGGCGCTCGCGCTCGGCGTCGCCAACCGTGTCCTGGCGCTGTCCAACGCCGTGTACTCGGTGATCAGCCCCGAGGGGTGCGCGTCCATCCTGTGGAAGAGCCCGGCGGCCGCGCCGCTGGCCGCCGAGGCGCTCCGCCTGGACGCCCGCGAGTTGCTGCGGCACCGGATCGTCGACGGCGTGATCCCCGAGCCGGGGGAGGGCGCCCACGCGGACCCGGCGGCGACCGCGCGGCTGCTGGCGGCGGCGGTGTCCGAGGCGTTCGAGGATCTGGCCATCCATGAGCCGCGCAAGCTGATCGCGGAGCGCCGCCAGCGGTTCCGCCAGTACGACGCGAGGCCACGATGAGCGCGGCGGACCCGATGGAACGGGCGCTGATCGCCGAGCTGTGCCACCACGCCGCCGAGCTCATCGCCGTCGGCGGCGGCATGCGCAGAGTGCGGCTGCGGTCCGGCGACACGGTCGTCGAGCTGGAACGGCCGGAGGCCGCCGGGGCTCCGGCACCCGCCCCGGCTCCGGCGCCCGGCGCACCCGACGAGGTGCATCCGGCGCCCGGCGGACCCGGCGTGCACCACGTGTGCGCGCCGATGGTGGGCACCTTCTACCTGGCGCCCGAGCCCGGGGTCGCGCCGTTCGCCGGTATCGGCGACATGGTCGAGAAGGGGCAGCAGATCGGAATCCTCGAGGCCATGAAGCTCATGAATCCCATCGAGGCCGACACCTCCGGCCGGCTCGTCGACATCCTCGTGCCCGACGGCACGCCGGTCGAGTACGGGCAGAAGCTGTTCGCCGTCGCCCCGCTCGCCACCCCCTGAACGACAGCGCGCCTGGAGGCTCCATGTTCTCGTCGGTCCTCATCGCCAACCGGGGCGAGATAGCGCTGCGCATCGCCCGGAGCTGCCGCGAGCTCGGCCTCCGCGTCATCATGATCCACTCGACGGCGGACCGCGACTCGCCCGCGCTGCGGCTGGCCGACCAGCGGGTGCAGATCGGACCGGCGATGGCCAAGCGCAGCTACCTCTACCCGCCCGCGATCCTGGAGGCGGCGCTGAGCACGGGGGCGCAGGCCGTCCACCCCGGCTACGGCTTCCTGTCCGAGGACGCCGACTTCGCCGAGATGTGCGCGTCGAAGGGGCTGGCCTTCATCGGCCCGTCACCGGTGGTGATCGCCTCCCTGGGGGACAAGACACAGGCGCGCAACCTCGCCGCCGCCGCGGGGCTGCCCGTCCTTCCCGGTAGCCCGCGCCCGCTCCACAGCGGGCCGGAGGCCAAGGAGGTCGCCGACACGATCGGATACCCCGTCATCATCAAGGCCGTGGCCGGCGGCGGCGGCCGCGGCATGGCGGTGGTCGGCGACGCGCGGGACTTCCCGCGGGCGTTCGCCGAGACGAGGGCGAACGCCCAGGCGGTGTTCGGCGACGCGCGGGTCTTCGTCGAGAAGTACGTCGAGCACGCCCGCCACATCGAGGTCCAGGTTCTGGGCGACCTCCACGGCGGCCTCGTGAGCCTGGGCGAGCGCGACTGCACCGTCCAGCGGCGCAGGCAGAAACTGATCGAGGAGTCCCCGGCGCCCGGACTGGCGGCCGGGCTCGCCGTGCGCGTCCGGGAGGCCGCGCTCGCCCTGGCACGGCGCGTGGGCTACGTGAGCGCAGGGACGTTCGAGTTCCTGGTCGACGACGCGGGCGGGTACTTCTTCATCGAGGCCAACTGCCGGGTCCAGGTCGAGCACCCCGTGACCGAGATGGTCACCGGGGTCGACGTCGTCAGGGAGCAACTGCTGATCGCCGCCGGCCGCCCGCTCTCCCTCCGCCAGGAGGACGTGGTGCTGCGCGGCGTGGCGATCGAGTGCCGGGTGAACACCGAGGACCCGGGGCGGGGGTTCCTCCCGACGCCGGGCGTCGTCGAGCGCTTCGTCCCGCCCGGGGGACCGTTCACCCGCGTCGACACCCACGGCGCCGACGGCGTCACGATCGGCGCCGAGTACGACTCCCTCCTGGCCAAGGTCATCGTGTGGGCGCCCGATCGTGACCAGGCGATCGCCCGGATGGCGCGTGCGCTGAGCGAGTTCCAGGTCACGGGGCGCGGCATCCGCACGACGATCTGCTTCCTCCAGGACGTGCTGGCGGATCCGCGCTTTCGTGACGCCCGGCACACCACGGCGCTCGCCGACCTCATGGTGGCCATGAGGTCGTGAGCTCACAGGACGCAGTCGGCCTTTCGCGTGGACGCCGGCCCGTGCCGCCCGGACAGCGGGCCGTGGCCGAGGCCGGGTACATGGCCGGTGGCCAGCACCGTCCGCTGCAGTTCCTGCATCTCCGAGCCGGGCTCAAGGCCCAGTTCCTCGCGCAGGATGTAGCGAAGCCGGTGATAGACCTCCAGCGCCTCATGCCGCCGGCTGGCCAGCGAGAGCGCCTCCATCAGCCGCAGGTGGAACCACTCGTCGAGCGGGTGGACCGCGGTGAGCTGTTTGAGCTCGGCGATCACCTCGTGGTGCCGGCCCATCCGCAGCCAAGCCTCGATCTTGAGCTTGGTGGCGTGTACGCGCAGCTCCTCCAGCCGGGTCGTGTAGATCGCCAGCCGGGGCCCGGTGACCACGTCCGCGAGCGCCGATCCGTGCCAGAGGCCGAGGGCCTGGCACAGCGCCGCCGAGGCGGGTTCGAGCTTGTTCGTCTTGAGGTGCTGCCGTGCGGCGTGGACGAGCCGTTCGAAGCGGACGGCGTCCAGCAGGTCGTCCTCGACGGCCAGCAGGTACGCGCCGTGTTTGGTGACGAGCCGCGGCCCGTCGGCCTCCCGGTCGCCCCGCGACAGCAGTTTGCGCAGTTGGTAGACGTAGGTCTGCAGGGTGGTGGGCGCGCTCACCGGCGGGTGCCCCTCCCAGAGTTCCTGGACCAGCGCGTCGGTCGGCATGACCTCGTTCGCCGAGGACAGCAGGAGCGCGAGCACGGTCCGCTGCTTCGGCGCGCTCGGGGTCAACCGCCGCGTACCTTCCAGTACCTCCAGGGTTCCGAGCACTTGAAAGCGCATGTCGCATCGTTTCCTCACGTAGCGGCGTCGGCACGATCGGGGTTCTGCCTACCGGGGAGTGCGGTCCCTTCACCCTTTGTAGTCGATGCTGGTAAACTGCCGCTTTCGTCTTTCTTTCGCGCATTATTTGGCGTGAGGTCAGGACACCGCCGAGGATACGGCCACCGCGTCCGAGGGCGACATCGCGGCCGCGAGCCGCCGCCTGGCGACGGCGAACCCCACGGCCGTCACGAGCGCGAGTACGGCGAGCCCGAGAAAATACCCGGGCTGCGGATCCCCACCGGAGACCACCCGGCCGAGCAGGCTGCCGAGCCCGCCACCGACACCCGCGAACATCCAGTAGAGCGCCATGGTACGGCCGGCGAACGCGGAAGGGGCCAGGTCCACGGTCGCGCTCATGACCGTCGGCCCGAGGATCACCTCCCCGACCGCCAGCGTGAGCAGCACGAACAGCAGCCACACGGGCGAGACGGCCGGCCCGCCCGCCGCCAGCACGGCCGCCACGCTGATCGCGGTGAAGCCGGCCGCCGCCAGCCCGTGCCCGAAAGCGATCTTGTCCACCACGCCGACGCGCCCGCCTCCGCGGGTCCAGAACCAGGCCGCGACGGGCGCGGTCACGAGGATGAACAAGGGGATGGCCGCCTGGAACCAGCTCGCCGGGATCAGGAAGCCGCCCACCTCGCGCGCGGTGTGCCGCTGCGCGAACAGGCTGAGCGTCGAGCCGGCCTGGATGACGAACATCCAGAAGAGCGCCACCGCGAGCAGCATCCACCGGAACGCCGACAACCGGCGGTTCTCGGCCCGGCTGAGCCGCGCCCGCCGGCGCAGGATCGCGAGGTAGGCGAACGGCGCGAGCAGGGTGACGAGCCCGACGAGCGCGATCCCGTGGGTGATCGCGAAGCCGCCCGACAGGACGGCCGCCGCGAGCAGCACGCCGATGACGCCGCCGGCCAGCGCCACCCGGACCGCCACGGTGCGCAGCTCGGCCCGGCTCGCCCGCTGCGCCGGGACGCTGCCGATCCCGCCGAACCTCCGTGAGCCGGCGGCGTACTGGATCACCCCGAATGTCATGCCGAGCCCGGCGGCCCCGAATCCGAGGTGCCAGTCCATGCGCTCGCCCAGGAAACCGGTGACCAGGGGCGCGAGCAGCGCGCTGATCTGGATGCCGACGTAGAAGACGACGAGCGCGGCCTCGCGCCGGTTGCTCTCGTGGGGGCCGTAGAACCGCCCCAGCAGCGCCAGCATGTTGGGCTTCAGCAGCCCGGTGCCCACGGCGATCGTCACCAGCCCGAGGTAGGCGGTGGGCCGGACCGGCAGCATCAGCAGGTAGTGGCCCAGCGCGATGACGATCCCGCCGTACAGCGTCGCACGGTGCTCGCCCAGGACCCGGTCGCCGAGCCAGCCGCCGGGCAGGGACAGCACGAAGATCAGGCCCACGTAGGCGCCGTACAGGGCGACCGCGGTCGAGTGCGGCAGGCCCAGCCCGCCCTCCCTCGCGGGGGCGACCGCGAACAAGATCAAGATCGCCTGCATCCCGAAGAAGCTGAACCTCTCCCACATGTCGGTCAGGAACAGCGTCACGATCCAGCGCGGCCTTTCGCGCGGCTTCGGGGTGCTGGAAGGGGGATACATGCCGCCTCCAAAGCTTGCGGACACCTGCCATGCTCGTGGCCGCGACTAGAGGGCAGGTCGAAGGGCGGTCGAGGTCCTCGAGGTGGATTCGAGCCCCGTGCTAGCCCGCCGATGCAGACTGACGGCCAGATCGTTGTCTGGTTTCCGTTCCCCGCTTCCGCCCGACGCGCGGCCGAGGGCCGTCAGCGAAACGCCGAGGAGAAACCGCATGGAACGCATCCTGGTCGTCGCGCGCATCCGGCCCTCCGCCGAGGCGGACGTCGCCCGGTTATTCGCCGAATCAGACCAAACCGACCTGCCCCGGCTCGGCGGCGCCGTGAGCCGCAGCCTCTTCTCCTTCCACGGCCTGTACTTCCAGCTCATGGAGGTACGCGAGAACGCCCAGCACACGATGAGCCAGATCCGCCGGCACCCGGAGTTCCGGCGGCTGAGCG
The DNA here is from genome assembly GCF_042740555.1 of Nonomuraea sp. NPDC059007. Taxonomy (NCBI): domain Bacteria; kingdom Bacillati; phylum Actinomycetota; class Actinomycetes; order Streptosporangiales; family Streptosporangiaceae; genus Nonomuraea; species Nonomuraea sp. NPDC059007. The sequence goes on from NZ_JBHYJD010000026.1 coordinate 125,689, forward strand.
AGCGGCTCACGGAGTTCATCGAGCCGTACGACCCGCAGACCTGGCGTTCCCCGCGGGATGCGATGGCCAGGGAGTTCTACCGATGGGAGGCCGAGCCGGGAGGCTCTCCCGTCCACCTCGTCGACGACAGGGAGGGACGATGAACGCCGGCAAGAAATCCATCACCCGCGAGTCGCTGCTCGGCATGATGCAGGCGTACAAGACGACGAGCCTGCTCAGGACGGGCGTCTCGATGGGCGTGTTCGACTGCCTGGAGGAGGGGCCGGCCGACGCCGAGACCGTGGCGGGCCGCCTGGGCAGCGACGTGCGCGGCATGCGCATCCTGCTGAACGCCCTCGCCGCCGTCGGCCTGGCCGAGGAGAACGACGGCCGCTTCGCCCTGCTCGCCGGAGCCGAGCAGTTCCTGGTGAGCAAGAGCCCGGCGTACTTCGGCGACATGGTCCACGTCATGGCCAGTGACTGGGAGTGGGACGCGCTCAAGCGGCTGGACCAGGCCGTACGCCACGGCGGGACCGTCATGGAGGTCCACGCCGAGACCCCCGGCTACGCGTACTGGGAGGACTTCGCGTCCTACGCGGTCGCGGTGGCCCGCCCCACGGCCCGGGTCGTCGCCGACGCGCTGGAGCCCTGGGCGGTCGGGCGGGACAGCCTCGACGTGCTGGACGTGGCCTGCGGCCACGGCATGTACGGACTGACCCTGACCCAGCGCAACCCGCACGCGCGGATGTGGGCGCTCGACTGGCCCAACGTGCTCCCGCTGACCGAGCAGCACGCCGAGCGCATGGGGGTACGCGAGCGCGTCCACCGGCTGCCGGGCGACATGTTCGAGGTGCCGCTCGGCGGGCCGTACGACGTGGTCCTGGTCACGAACGTGCTGCACCACTTCTCCGAGGAGCGCGCGGGAGAGCTGCTGCGCAGGCTCGCGCCGGCGGTCAAGCCCGACGGCAAGATCGTGCTGGTCGGCTTCACCCTGGACGCGCCGCCCGCCGAGGACCCGGCCCCGCACCTGTTCTCGATCCTGATGCTGACCTGGACGTTCGAAGGCGAGGTGCACACCGTCCAGTCCTACACGCGGATGCTGGCCGCGGCCGGGTTCACCAACGGCCGTCGGCACGAGGTCCCCGGCCTGGCCTTCCGGGTCCTGGTGGCGGACAAGACAGCCGGTTAGGCCAGTTGCTGGACGCGCCGGCCGTACGTCTGGGTGAGGCCGGTGTAGATCTCCTCGAACCTGGCGAGCGAGCGCAGATGGTCGTGGGTGACCGCGACGGCGCGGGCGATCCCGCCCATCGTCGCCGCCAGTTCGGAGTCGGTCAGTACCCGCGTGAGGAGGCGGGCGAACACCGGTACCTCGCCGGTGCGGTAGAGATATCCGGTCTTGCCCTGCTGGACGAGGTGCGTGAGCGCGTTCGCCTCGGCCGCGACGACCGGCAGGCCGCTGGCCATCGCCTCAAGAGTGGCGACGCTCTCGAGGCCGGAGACGTTCGGCATGGCGAACACGTCGGCAGAGGCGTAGGCGAGGTGCAGGTCGTCCTCCGCGACGTGCCCGAGGAAGTGGGTGCGGCGGCCGACGCCGAGCGAGTCCGCCAGCCGCGTCAGCTGCGGTCGCTCGGGTCCGGCGCCCACCAGGACGACCTGCGCGTCCGCCTGCCGGCACACGTACCGGAGGGCGCGGAGCAGGTCGTCGAGCCGCTTCTCCGCGTCCAGCGGGCCGACGAACAAGGCGGTCTCCCGGTCGGGCAGGCCGAGTTTCGCGCGCGCCCACGTCTTCGGCTCCTCCCTCGGCCGGAACCGGCTCAGGTCGACGCCGCACGGCACCGCCTCGACCGGCCGGGTGAGGCCCTTGTCGGCGAGCAGTTCCGCGGCGCCCCGGGTGGGGACCGCGACGTGGTCCGCGCGCCCGAACACCCGGGCGAGATCGCGCCAGGCCAGGGCCCCCACGAGATCGTCCACCGCGCTGCTCGCCACGGACCCCCGCCCCGCCGGCGACGGCGCGCGGGGCGGCGGGTGGATCGGCGGCGTGACATGGGTGGTGGCCACCACGGGCACGCACAACTGGCGGGCCGCGTTGATCAGCGTGCGCCCGACCAGGAAGTGGCTGTGCACGTGGACCACGTCGGGGGCGATCCGCCGCAGCAACTTCGTGAGCGTGCCCATGAGCAGGAGCGGCACGGTGACGCGTTTCGCCCGCCGCGCCCGCGTGCGTACCGACCGCAGCCGGTGCATCGTCACGCCGCCCGCCCTCTCCACCCGGGGCGGCCCGTGCTCGGACTGGCACACGATGTGCACGTCGTACCCTCGTGCGGCCAGGGCGTGGGCCAGCCGGTAGGCGGAGCCGGCCGTGCCGTTCACGTCGGGCGGGTAGGTGTCGGTGCCGATGAGCAGCCGCAGCGCTCGAGGCTCGTCCTCGGCACCGTCGATCGGATGTCCCGAAGGACAGGAGATCATGGGACCACTCCTTCGAAGCTGTCGTTCGCACGGGAGAGGCGGGCGCCGGTCACCGACCGCGTACCACCATGCTCGTCAGGTACGGTGACGGGTGCCATCGGGAACAACCCTGACGTTTGCCCGGCCGCCCCTGAGATGACCCTGACAACGCGGCTATCGGCCAGTCAACACACCATTCAGAGGAGATCGCCCAGCATGGGGCTGATCGAATACTTGACCGACGCCCACCCCCTGCTGCTCTGCGGAGCCACGCTGCTGTTCATGTCCGTGGAGACCTCGCTGCTGGTCGGGCTCTTCGTCCCGGGCGACGGGGTGGTCCTGCTGGCGGGGACCACCGTCGACTCGCCGCTCCGGTTCGTCCTGCTCGTCGCGGCCACCACCGTCGGGTGCCTGGCGGGGGAGACGCTCGGATACGTGCTGGGCCGCCGGTTCGGGCCGTCGATCCGGCACAGCTGGGCGGGCCGGCGCATCGGAGCCGGCAAATGGGACAAGGCCGAGAGCTTTCTCCGCCGCCGGGGCGGACCCGCCGTCTTCGGGTCGCGGTTCGTCACCGTGATCCACTCCCTGGTGCCGATCGCGGCGGGCACGCTGGCCATGCCGTACCGGCGGTTCATCCGCTGGGCCCTGCCGGCGGCCGTGGCCTGGTCGTGCCTCTACGTGGGGGTGGGGGCGGCCGTCGGCGTCTCCTATCGTGAGTTCGGCTCCGAGCTGGGGTTGTGGGGCACGCTGATCCCGCCGGCGATCGTGGGCGCCGTCGTGGCGGTCCGCGTCGTGCGCGCCCGGCTCAGGCGGCGCCGCTGCGACCGTCCCGCCTGAGCGAGCGCGCCGCGAACTCCCCGGCCCACCGGCCGCCCCGCTGGTGCTCGCCGAGCGCGATGTTGGCCTGGGCGAGGATGCGCGAGGCACGCTCCCGCACACGGTACGCGCCCAGTTCGTTGAGCCGGCTCAGGCTCGGAACCAGGAGGGCGACGGCGTCCCGCGCCCTGCCTGCCTGCAGATGGATCTCTCCTTCGAGGCAGGCGACCTCCGCCTCGCCGCAGGTGTCCCCGAGCCGGGCGAAGGTGCGGCGGCTCTCCTCGGCCAGCCGCATCGCCTCCGCGAACTGCCCCTGCTCCAGCGCGACGGCGCCGAGCAGCGCGAGCGGACGTGCCTTGCCGTAGCGGTCGCCGATGCCGGTGAGCTCCCTGGCCTCGTGGGCCCGGAGGGGCGCCGACCGCAGATCGCCGACGCGCAGCGACGACCAGCCGAGCCGGTTGAGCGTCACCGCCTCCAGACGGGTCTCGCCCAGCTCGCGCGACTGCCGCAGCACCCGCTCAAGCGCGGCGCGCGCCTCGGCCTTGCGCCGCAGGCCCAGCAGCGCGTCGGCGGTGGTGCCGAGCGCGAGGACCTCGGCGTGCGGGTCGGAGAGCCCCCTGGCCAGCTGGTACGCCCGCTTCGCCAGCGCCAGCCCGTCACCGGCCTTCGACCGCGTCACGCTCACGAAGGCCAGGACCGCCAGGCTGTACGGCAGCTCCCCGGCGGCTTCAAGCCGTTCGAAGTTGCTCACGCACTTGACGATCAGCCGGTGTGACTCGCTCACCCGGCCCTGCCTGAGCAGCAGCAGGGCGCGGCAGTGCTCGGCCCGCCACCCGGTCCGCTCGTCGCCGTTGGCCCACGCGGTGTCGCGGACCACGATGCACAACCGGATGAGCGTCGCCAGGTCGTCGCTGTGGCTGGCGAGCTGGGCGATGATCTCGGTGATGCGGGCGGCCCGCTCGTGCCAGCCGTACCGGCAGCAGCGGACCACCATCGCACGGAGATGGTCGCGCTCGGCGGCGAGCCACCGCCAGGGGCGCTCGTCGACGCGGGAGATGTCGTGCGCGGGGACCGGCGCGCCGATACCGCTCTCCGGCGGGAGCTGGCCGACCGCCCGGGGCAGGTGCCCCGACGCCCGTTCGGCGAAGGCGAGGATGGAGTCGGTGTAGCGGCGCAGGGCCGCGCTCGTGATCACCGGGTCGTCGTGCTCGGCGAGGCCGGCCGCGTAAAGGGAGGACAGGGGGTGCAGGCGGTACGTCGGGTCGAGCAGCGTGTTGAGGCCGACCGGTTCGAGCAGGTTGTGCTCGATGAGCCGGTCGGCCAGCCGCTCGTCGGCGGGGTCGGCGAGCGCGGCCAGGGTCAGCGGCGTGACCACGGTGTCGGACAGCAGACCGAGCCGCCGGAAGGCGGCGCGGGCCGGCGAGTCCAGCGCGACGTAGCTGCGCTCCAGGCTGCGCCGCAGGTCGAGATCGCTGATCCGCAGTTCGTCCAGACGGCGGTGCCCGTCCTGCAGCCGGGCGGCGAGGGACCCCAGGCGCGCCAGCGGCTGGGCCGCGAGCCTCGCCCCCGCGATCCGCAGCGCCAGCGGCAGGTATCCGCAGGCGGCGACGATCTCCTCGGCCGCCAGGGCCTCCTCTTGGACCCGCCGGCGTCCGGCCAGGACGGTCAGCAGGTCGAGCGACTCGCGTTTCGACAGGCAGACCAGGCGCTCCGAGACGGTCCCGGCCAGCGCGGACAGCAGGCGGCGGCTGGTGATGAGCACGGCACAGGTCCGGGTGCCGGGAAGGAGCGGGCGTACCTGCTCGACGTCCCGCACGTCGTCGAAGACGAGCAGGACCCGGCGGTCGGCCAGCCGGGACCGGAAGAGCGCCGATCGCTGCTCCTGGCCTTCCGGGATCGCCGGCAGGCTCAGCCCCGTCGCCTCCAGCAGTTCGCCCAGCACCTCGGCGGGCGTGCGCGGATGCTCGCCCGTCCCGTTCAGCCGGACGTACATCTGGCCGTCGGGGAACCGGTCCTGGACATGATGGGCGATCCGGACGGCCGTGGTGGTCTTGCCCACGCCGGCGGGCCCCGTCAGCGTGACGATCGCCATCGAGCCGGTCCCGCCGGGGTCAAGGACCGTGTCGACCCGCTTCAGAAGCTCGGTCCGTCCCACGAAGTCGGAGATGCCGACGGGCAACTGGCGCGGCGTCGTCCATGAGGAGACGGCCGTGCCCAGATCCCTGCCTCCTCTTCGGTAACCGTTTACGGAGACGAGGTCGGGGTCGCCGGTCAGCACGGCGTGTTGAAGGCGCTCCAGTTCGTCGCCGACGTCGAGCCCGTACTCGTGGCGCAGCACGGCGGAAACGGACGCGAACGCCTTCAGCGCCTCCACCTGCTGGCCGCAGCGGAACAGCGCGATCATCAACTGGCTGCACAATCGCTCGCGCAAGGGATACTTGCGGACGAGCCTTCGCAGTTCGGGGACGACGCCGTCGTGGTTTCCCAGCACGAGTTCCACGTCGAAACGCCGGTGCAGGCACCGGAACCACTCCTCGGTGAGCTGCGGCACCTCATCGCGCAGGATGGAGTCGGAGCGGATGCCGGCCAGCGCGGTGCCGCGCCACAGCGCCAGCGCCTCGTGCAGGAGGCTGAGCTCGCCCGGCAGGTCGCCGGCGTTCTCCACCCTCGCGGCCCGATCGACGAGGGCGCGGAACCGCAGCAGGTCGAGGTGGTCCTGGTCGGACTCGATGAGGTAGCCGCCGGGGATGGTGTGGATCACCTCCACGTCGCCGAGCGTGCGGCGCAACCGGGCCAGATGCGTCTGCAGCGAGGCGCGCGCGTAGCGCGGCAGGCGGTCCTCCCAGAGTCGTTCCATGAGGTCGTCCGCCAGCACGACACGGTTCGCCGACAGCAGCAGCGTGGCGAGGATCGCTCTTTGCTTCTCGGCGTTGACCGCGATCGTCCGATTTCCACGCTGCACGTCCAACGGTCCCAAGATTGCGAACCGTATCCCCTTAGCCATGGGTATTGCCCCCCGGTGCAGGACTGTAATGAATGGCACATGAAGTGCGCTCGAACATTACGTACGCGATGGTCACCGCCGGCCCGCCGCTTGGTGCACGCGTCGCCGGGCTGCGGAGTCCTCGCGCCACCCCACGTGATCAGTGTTACAAAGTTGCACCGCCTTGACAAGAATCTCTCACCATTATGCAGAGATCCTTTTAATAGGCGCAAACGATTTTCTTTCCCCGATTTGTGCGTGCGCCTGTTCCTATTATGGGCGGGAAGAATTCAGGAAGCGCCGGTGGGCACCTGCCGGTCGCCCGACGGCGTACCGTGCGTACGGGTGCGCCGGGGCAGGAGCGGGACCAGCAGGACCGCGGCGAGGAACACCCCGGCGTTGTAGAGCAGGGTCTGCCAGGTGGCGCCCGCCCAGGCCGCCGGGTCGCGCGGTCCGGCGCCGACCAGGCCGAAGAAGATCGCGCCGACGACGGCCACGCCCGCCGCGGTGCCGAGCTGGATGGTGGCGTTGGCCACGCCGGATCCCGCGCCCGCGTCGCGGGCGGGTACTCCGGCCAGGACCAGGTCCACCAGGATGGGCACGACCAGGCCGGAGCCCATGCCCGCCCCGAGGAGGCAGGCGAAGACCTGCCAGGAGTGCGTGGCGCCGCCGTGCAGCCGGAGCACCACGATCAGCGCGGCCATGCCCGCGGCCATGACGACCAGGCCGATCGCGATGAGCCGGCGGCCGGCGACGGCGCCGTACCTGATCGCGAGGGTGGCGGTGAGGCCGAGGCCGATCGTCCAGCCCAGGCCGGTCAGCGCCATGCGCAGGGGAGTCCAGCCGTGCGCGACCTGGAAGTCCCATACCAGCACGATCATGTACGACATGATGCCGGAGAAGACCAGCGCCATCAGGATGGAGCCGGCGACGAACGACCGGTTGCGAAACAGCGCCGGTGGGACCAGCGGGGAGAATCCCTCCCGGCGGAACTGGCGCAGGCCGAAGACCGTGAACACCGGCAGCGAGGCGGTCATCGAGACCACCGCCCATTGCGGCCAGCCCAGCTCGTGCCCTTGTACCAGCGGGAACATCAGCATGACCGAGGCGAGCCCGAGCAGCAGCACGCTCGGGAGGTCGAGGCGCAGCGGCCGGTCCGACTTCGACTCGGGCACCATCCGCGCCGCGCCCGCGAACGTGAGCACGCCGATCGGGACGTTCACCCAGAAGATCCAGCGCCAGCCGGGCCCGGCGGTGAGCAGGGCGCCGACGACCGGCCCGGCCACCGAGGCGATCGGGACGACCACACCGAGCAGCCCCATCGCCTTGATGCGCTCGGGCGGCGGGAACATCACCTGGATCACCGACAGCACCTGCGGCACCATCAGCGCCGCGAACACCCCCTGCGCCACCCTCGCGCCGGCCATCATCTGGCCGTTCTGGGCGAGGCCCGCCAGCGCGGACGCGGCGGTGAACCCCGCGACGCCGACGAGGAAGACCTTCTTGCGGCCCGCGATGTCCCCCAGGCGCCCCCCGGTGACCAGGAGCAACGCGAACGCGAGCGCGAACCCGGCCAGGATCCACTGCTGCAGTGAGACGCCCGCCCCCAGCTCGCGCTGAATGTAGGGCAGGGCGACGTTGACGATCGTCACATCGAGCTGGTTCATGAACATGGCCGTAAGGACGATCAGCAGCGCGAGCCACCGGTGGGGGAATGCCATGTGACCCTCTTCTACAACGGAACTTTGGGCATATCTACCCATAGTGGCGTGGGTGACTAGAGCCGGGCTCCAAACCTGCTGGAGCCCTTCCCCAAAAGGCGTCAATAATCCATGAATGATGTTTTTCTGGGTGATTGTCTAACCTGATGGGGAAGGCTTGCCGGCGTCGCCCGGGGGTACCCGCCCGCTTCTATGACGGCAAGTCTCTCATTGTGTGATGAAACGATGACAACGCCGGTGATCTCCGGGTTCGCCTGGTTGCCTGACGGCCATGCGATCGATGAATCTCTCCCTGAATGTCCGGTTTGCCCAAGGGCCGGCGGGTCGCCGCCGTGCCGCGGCGGCCGTGACCGTGGCGGCGGTGGTCATGCTCGCGGGTTGCGGCGCGTCGGCAGGCGACGGACAAGCGGCGGCCGACGAGACGGCCCGGAACCCGCAGAAGGCGGCGACCGACGTCCGGGTGCTGTGGATGGGCGACTCCATCGCCGGCGCGCAGGCCCCGGCCCTGGAAGCCGCGTTGAAGGCCGGTGGGGCGGCGTTCAAGAACGCCAGTTCCGCCGGTGGCGGCACCCTCGTGGCCGGCGGCCACCCGGTGACGAGCAAGATAGCCGCCGACACCTGGAAGGCGCTGAAGGAAGACCTCTCCTCCTTCCGCCCGACGGTGATCGCCTACCAGCTCACCGGCTACGACTGGGGCACCGCCCGCCAGCAACTGTCGGCCTATCAGAAGCTCGCCCGGACGGCCAAGGACGCCGGTGCCCGGCTCGTGCTGGTGTCCGCGCCGCCGTTCAAGATCGACGAGTTCTTCAAGCCGCACGAGGCCGCGATCAAGAGGGCGCCCGCGATGGCGGCCAAGGCCGCCGGAGGCGCTGACGTGCGCTATCTGGACGCCGCCGAGCTGTGGGGCAGCGACTACACGGCCGGCAAGGCCCAGCGCGCCAAGGACGGCATCCACTCCTGCCAGCAGGGGTCGGCGGCCTTCGCCACCTGGTTCACCAAGCGACTCGGGGAACTGGCGGGCTTCGCCCCGGCCGCCCCCGCCGACTGGGCCACCGGGCCATGGACCGGCGACGAGCAGTTCGTCAAACTCGGCTGCGGCTGATGCCCGCGACCTCCCGCCGCGCGCATATCGGCGCGCTCGACGGGCTGCGCGGGCTCGCCGTCGCCGCGGTCCTGCTGTTTCACGCCGGGCACCTGGGCGGCGGGTTCCTGGGCGTCGACCTGTTCTTCGTCCTGTCCGGTTTTCTGATCACCGGCCTGCTGCTGGACGAGCTCGGCCGGCACGGCCGGCTCGGCCTGGCGGCCTTCTGGGCGCGCCGGGCCCGCCGCCTGCTACCCGCGCTGACCCTGATGGTGGTGGCGACACTGCTGCTGGCCTGGGCGTTCGCCAGGCCGGACATGCTGAGGTCCGCACTGCAGGACGCGCCGTGGGTGGCCGCCCAGAGCGTCAACTGGCACTACATCGGCGAGCAGATCGGCTACTGGGACGCCTCCGGCACCCGCCTGTTCGCCCACCTGTGGAGCATCGGCGTCGAATGGCAGTTCTACCTGGCCTGGCCCTTGATCGTCGCCGTGGCCGGGCGGGGGCCGGGCGGGCAGCGGCGGGTCGCTCTCGTCGCGGTCGCCGGCGCGCTCGTCTCACTCCTGCTCATGATCAAGCTCGGGGCGGCGGTGGACACCACCCGCGCCTACGAGGGCAGCGACACCCGGGCGTTCTCGCTGCTGCTCGGCGCCGCCGCCGCCGCGCCCGCACGGAACGTCGTGGCCCGCCTGCCGCGCCCGGCCACGGACGTGATCTGCGTTCTGCTGCTGTGCGGGCTGGGCGCCTCGTGGGTGGTGACCGCGGGGGAGAAGGCGCCCGGCCTGTTCCAGGGAGGGATGTTCGCCCACTCCCTGGGCAGCGCCGTGCTGATCGCGCTCCTGTCCCACGTGCCGGACGGGCGGATGGGCCGGGTGATCGGCAGTGCCGCGCCGCGCCGGCTGGGCGAGCTGTCCTACAGCCTGTACCTGTGGCACTGGCCGATCTACCTGCTGCTCCCGCGGCCGGCGCCCGGACCCGGTAGCTGGGCCTGGAACTGGGCCTGGACGATCGCCGCGATCGGGCTGTCGTTGCTGGCTGCGGTAGTCTCGAAGACCGCCGTCGAGGATCCGGTGCGGCTGCGCGCCGGATGGGCCACAGGGCGGCGCGGATGGGCGGCGCTGGCCGTCACGGCGGTGACCGCGCTGGGGCTGTGGGCGGCGATCCCGCGACCGGTGCCGGGCGCCGGGACGGTGGACCTGAGCAGACTCGACCAGTGAACAGGAGACGACACATGCCGGTGGTCCTGCGCCGCGTGTTGGCGGTCGTGGTCGCGGCGGCGACGCTTGCGGGCTGCGGGATCACCGACACCGACGCCCACCCCGCCGGTCAGCTGGTCCGGGGCAGCCTGACCGCGAGCGGCAGCCGCCTTCTGCGGGTGTACTTCGTCACGCCGCAGGGCACCTGGCCGGTCTCCCGCCCGGCCCTGGCCGGCGACCGGCTGCCGCAGGCCATGAAGGAGCTGTGGGCGGGTCCCACGGCGGACGAGCGCGCCCGAGGGCTGATCACGCACCTGCCGCCGGCGGCGCGGCCGGTCCAGGCCCGCGCCACGGAGGGCGGAGTGGAAGTACGCCTGCCGTGGCTGGTGCGCGACATGCGGGCCATTGCGGTGAGTCAGGTGGTGTGCACGGCCGCCGCGGCCTCGGACGCCGGTGGCGATGCCGTCATCGAGGTGCTGGAACCCGGCATGGGGGACAACCCCTGGCGGGTCAGGTGTGACGAGAACGGGACGGCCGACCCCGTCGGGCAGGGAGGCTTCTCATGACCCGGGTCCTGCTGATCGAGGACGACCCGGCCGTACGCCGGGGCGTGAGCCTCGGCCTCCGCCACCACGGCCACGAGCCCGTGGCGGTGTCGAGCGGTGAGGACGGGCTGGCCGAACTCGTCGCCGGCGCCCCCGACATCGTGCTGCTCGACCTGATGCTGCCCGGCATGAGCGGCCTGGAGACCTGCCGCCGCATCCGCGCCTTCAGCCAGGTGCCCATCGTGATCCTGTCGGCGCGCGACGACGACGTGGACATCGTCGTGGGGCTGGAGGCGGGGGCCGACGACTACGTGATCAAACCCGCCAGCGGCGAGGTCATCGAGGCCCGGATGCGCGCGGTGCTGCGCCGTACCGCACCGCCGGCCTCCGGCAACCAGGCGCGCACCACCCAGGGCGACCTGCTCATCGACCGGGTCGCGCTGCGCGTGCTCAAGAAGGGCGCGCAACTCGCGCTGGCGCCCACGGAGATGAAGCTGCTGCTGTTCCTGTCGGCCGCGCCCGAACAGACCTTCAGCCGCCAGCAGCTCCTCGAACAGGTGTGGGAGCACACCTTCCACGGCGACTACCGGCTGGTCGACGCGTGCGTCATGCGGCTGCGGGCCAAGATCGAGGACGACTCCCGCAATCCCCGCTACATCCAGACCGTACGCGGATTCGGCTACCGGTTCGGCCCGCTGTGATCCGGCCGGCGTTCGCCCGCGGCCTGCGAGCCCAGCTCGTCGTGGCGTTCTTCCTGGTCTCCGCGCTCAGCGCGCTGGTCGCCGCCGCCGTCACCTTTCACCAGGGCCGCACCGCGATCGTGGAACGTGCCCAAGCCGACGCCCTGCAGGAACTGCGCGCCCATGTCACCTCCCGCGCGCCCGACCTGCCCGCCGACCCCGCCGAGGCGGACCTGCGTACCCTGGCGCTGCAACTGGACCGTGCGATGGGCGCGCGCGGTCAGCGCACCGCCCTGTCCTATCGCGGCGGCCCGCTCGTCACCGCCGGGGCGCCGGCACCGCCGCTGCCCGCGCCGCTGCGCGCCCGTGCGGCCACGGCGACCACGGCGCTGGCCCAGCGCTTCCACCACGTCCGGTCACCCTGGCTGGCCGTGGCCCTTCCCGTCACCGCCGCCGCCCGCCCGGACGGTCCCGCACCGCTCGTCGTCTACGCGTCCTTCCCGCTGACCTCCCAGCAGCAGGACGTGGACACGCTGGCCGCCGCCGCACGCGCCGCCGCGCTGCCCGTCGCCGTGGCCTCCATCCTGGCCGCGCTGCTGGCGGCGCGCCGGCTGCTGCGGCCGGTCCGGCGGCTGCGTGCGGCCGCCGTGCAGATGGCCGGCGGCCGGCTGGACACCCGGGTGAACGTCGCCGGCGAGGACGAGCTCGCCGACCTCGGCCGGACCTTCAACACAATGGCCGCCACGCTCCAGGCCGACGCCGACACGCTGCGCGCCATGGAGGCGCGGGCACGCAGGTTCGCCGCCGACGTCTCCCACGAACTGCGCACCCCGCTCGCGGCCATGAGCGCGGTGACCGAGGTCCTCGACGCCGACGCCTCCGGCGGCGGGCTCGCGCCGCTCACCGCCGAGGCGCTGCACCTGGTATCCGACGAGACACGCAGACTCACCCGCCTCGTCGAGGACCTGATCGAGGTGTCACGGTTCGACGCCGGCGCCGCCGTACTCCACCTCGACGAGGTCGACCTGGGCGAGCTCATCACCAACACGCTCGCGCTGCGGCACTGGCAGGAGCGGGTCCGCACCGAGATCCCGGCCGGGCTGCGCGCCCGCCTCGACCCGCGCCGCGTGGACGTCATCCTGGCCAACCTCGTCGGCAACGCGCTGCGGCACGGCGGCGCGGCGGTGCCGGTGCTCGTCCGGGTACGGGCTGATGCCGACCGGCTCGTCGTCACCGTCTCCGACGACGGGCCCGGCATTCCCGCCGGCCTGCTGCCGCATGTCTTCGACCGGTTCACCAAGGGCGACGCCGCCCGCGCCCGGACCGAGGGCAGCGGCCTGGGCCTGGCCATCGCCGCGGAGAACGCGCGCCTGCACGGCGGCACCCTCACCGCGGCCAACCACGCGGGGGGCGGGGCCGTCCTGACCCTCACCCTGCCCGCCACGTCCACGGCGCCGTCGCCGGGTTCGCGTGCGGGTTCCGGGCGGCCTTGAGCGTTTGCCCGCGACGGCCTCCTTCAGGTGCGGGGTGCGAACCATTCCGTTGCGGCCGTCGCCAGCCCGTCGGTGCCCGCCCAGGCCACGATCCCGTCGGGACGGATCAGGAGGGCGTCGGCGGGAGGGTTGTCGCAGTGCGCTCGGACCACGTCGATCCAGTGGTGGGCGTCGTCGGCGAGTCTGGCCTCACCGCCGAGATCCAGCAGGACGGGGCGGCCCTGCCGCAGGGATTCGGTCAGTCGCCGTTCACCGGCGCCGGTGGTCAGGCGCAGGCCGGGTAGCAGGCGGCCGGTCAGTGGGTGGGTGGCGGCGCCGTACGGGAGGTCGGAGCCGTGCAGCAGGGCCGCCATGTGGCGCAGGGGCTGCTCGTAGGCGAAGACCTCGGTGAGCAGTGTCCGCAGGGCCTCGCCCTCCTCCCGCGGCAGGCGATCGAGGGCCGCCTGGGCGCGGGTCTGCAGCAGGGCGCGTTCAGCCGCGGGACGGCGCTCGGACTCATAGCTGTTGAGCAGGTGCTCCGGGCCTCGGCCCTTGAGTGTGGCGGACAGTTTCCAGCCGAGGTTGACCGCGTCCGTCATGCCGGCGTTGAGCGCCGAGCCGCCCGCGGGGAACAGGTGGGCGGCGTCACCGGCGAGGAACACCCGTCCGGCTCGGTAGTGGTCGGCCAGCCGGGCCTGGGCGCTCGTGCGTGACAGCCAGATCGGCTCGCCCAGCCGCAGGTCGTCGCCGAGTACGCGGTGGATGGCCGCCCGGAAGCCGGCGAGGGTCACCGGCCCGGCCGGGTGCCGGCCCTTCTCGCGCACGCCGACGATGTGGACGCCGGGCTGGAGTGAGGCGGCCAGGATCCGCCCGGCCGGGGTGCGGTTCCAGCCCGGTTTCAGCCCGGCCAGCTGAGGGTGGTCGAACACGCCGGTCTCGGTGCCGGCGGTGAAGTGGCCGATCCACAGTTCCTCCTCGTCGGTGGTGCCGGGGAAACCGATTCCGGCCAGTTCGCGGACCCGGCTGCCGCCTCCGTCGCAGCCCACGGCGTAGTGGGCGCGCAGGCCGAATCCGGCGCCTTGGGCGCTCACTCCGGACTCGTCCTGCGTGAGCGAGGCCAGCTCGTGCCCCCAGCGGATCGACACGCCCAGCTCGGCCGCCCGTTCGCGCAACAGCCGCTCCAGCCGGGGCTGCGCAATCATCAGCATGCGCAGGGGGATGCCGGCGACCCCGGTGAAGCGCAGCGGGACCGATCCGAAGGGGAAGCCCGGCGGGACCCCGCAGAAGGGGCTGTCGGCGCTCAGGCGTTCCAGCAGGCCGCGGTGCTCCAGCAGGTCGATGATCTGCCCGCCCAGGCCGTTGGCCTTGGGCGTCTGGCCCGGCTCCGCTCGCTTGTCCAGTACGACGGGGCGGGCGCCGGTCAGGCTCAGCTCGCAGGCCAGCATGAGCCCGACGGGCCCCGCACCGATGATCACAACATCGCCCATGCTTGTCAGGCTAGATTGACATAGCTGGCCTGTCAATCTAGCCTGACAACGTGGATATGGAGAAGCTGTCCGAACACATCAGGTCGAACGACCCGGCCGTCGGGCTGCGCGCGGTGGGAGCGCTGCACCGGCTGGCCGAACAGGTCGAGGCCGTCTCGGTGGCGCTGGCCCGCGAGCAGGGGTGGACCTGGGAGCAGATCGGCGACGCACTCGGCATGTCCCGGCAATCCGTGCACGCCAGATACGGAAAGTGAGACACCGCGATGTTCGCGAGCGAGAAGAGTCCCTTCGCGGCGGCAGTCAAGGCCGCGGCTCAAGAAGCCAGGCAGCGCGGCGACCGTCGCATCGGCACCGAGCACCTCCTGCTCGGCCTGCTCGGCGACCCCGGCTCCGTCACGAGCCGCGCGCTCGGCGTGGATCTGGCCACCGCACGGGCCGCGCTCGCCGACCTGGATACGGCGGCCCTGCGCGCGATCGGCCTGGACGTCGGCCAGGCGCCGCAAGCCGGGCCGCTCCGGCACCCTCCGGTGCCCGTTACCGCGCTCGCCACCGGTGCCCGAGCCGCCGTCAATCACGCGATCAAGGCAACGACACGTAAGAACAGGAACGCCCAGGCGCCCGTCCAGCTGCTCCTGGCGTTGCTCGCCCAACGCGAGCCGGACCCGGTGGCGCAGCTCCTGAACCACCTGGGCGTCGACCGTGCCGCCGTCCGGGCACACCTCGACCAGGTGGCGGCGTACTGAGTTCGCCCTGGTTCCACCGATAGGCAGCGACGATCGGTCAGATAGGTAGCCGCTCTTGGACGCCGACCTGACGGACCTGCTCGAATCGGTACCACCCACTGCCGAAGCCCCGTGAAGGAAAGCATGAGCGTCCCGCTGCCCAGCACGTTCCGAGCACGCACCATCGACGTGGACGGCGTCGCCATCCACACGGTCGCCGGAGGCGACGGGCCGCCCGTGCTGCTCCTGCACGGCTACCCGCAGACGCACCTCATCTGGCACGACGTGGCCCCGGCGCTGGCGTCCCGGCACACGGTCGTGCTGACCGACCTGCGCGGGTACGGCGACAGCGCCAAACCGGAGCCGGTCACCGACGACGTCTACTCCAAGCGGGCGATGGCCGGAGACCAGCTCGGCGTGATGCGGGAGCTGGGGTTCGAGCGCTTCTCCGTGGTGGGCCATGACCGGGGGGCGAGGGTGGGCCACCGGATGGCCCTCGACCACCCCGATGCCGTCGAGGCGCTCGCCGTCCTGGACATCGTGCCGACCCGGCACACGTTCGCGCACGCCGACGCCGCCTTCGGCCTCGGCTACTACCACTGGTTCTTCCTCGCCGCCGGGAACGGCATCCCCGAGCGGCTGATCGGCAACGATCCCGAGTTCTGGATCCGCGGCCGGATGACCGCACGGCACTCCGGCGGCGCCGCGTACGACGAGGCCGCGGTCCGTGAGTATGTGCGCTGCTTCTCCGAGCCCGCCGCGATCGCCGCGTCGTGCGCCGACTACCGGGCGGCGGCGGGCGTCGACCTGGAGCATGACGAGGCCGACGCCGCGGCGGGCCGTCGCGTGCGCTGCCCGGTGCTGGCGCTGTGGGGCGAGCACAGCTTCGTCGGCCGCACCTACGACGTCCTGAAGGTCTGGCGCGACTACGCCGACGATCTCAGCGGTACGGCCCTGCCGAGCGACCACTACCTCCCGGAGGAGGCCCCCGCCCTGGTCGCCGCGGAGCTGAAGGCGTTCCTGGCCGGGGCCTGAGACGGGACCCCGGCCGGGAGGGCCCCTCAGGACCAGCGTTCCCCGCGCAAGGCCTTGCGGGCCAGCTCCATCTCCAGCTCGATCTTGCCCACCACGCCGTCGTTGCCGACGGGTCCGTGCCCGCCCTCGAAGAAGCGCAGCAGCACGTCCCCGCCGGCGGCGCGCAGCCGGCGGGCGTACTCCTCGGCCTGGCGGGCCGGGGTGCGGGTGTCGTGGCGGCCCTGGTTGATCAGCACCGGCGCCCGCACGTCCTCGACGTAGGTCATGGGGGAGCTCAGCCGGAAACGTTCCTCCGCGAGCTCGGGCCGCCCGCCCAGGAATCCGCGCCAGGCCGCCTGCAGGGCGGGGTGCATGTCCTCGTAGGCGAGTTTCCAGTCGGCCAGCGCGATGAACGCGAACCCGCCCGCGAACAGGCCGGGCAGCCGGCCGAGCGAGAGCAGCGTCAGGAAGCCGCCGTAGGAGGAGCCGCGGATGAACACGGCAGACGGGTCGGCGATGCCCTCCTCGACCAGCCACCGCCAGGCCGCCTCGACGTCCTCCAGCTCGCGGTCGCCGACGGCTCCCCAGAACCCCTCGCGGAACGTCCTGCCGAACGTGACGGAACCCCGGTAGTTCAGCGACGCGTAGGCGAAGCCCTCGGCCAGCCACGCCTGCGCGGCGGGGTGGTATCCGCCCACGTCGGCGAGGTTCGGGCCGCCGTGCACCCGCAGGACCAGCGGCACCGGCCCGCTCGCGCCCGCCGGCGCCGCGACCCAGAGCTGCAGCGCGGTCCCGTCCTTGGAGGTGACGGTGACCGAACGCATCGGGATGCCCGGCACGACGTTCCGCGGGGCCATGACCACGCGCGGCTCGCTCTCGCCGCGCTCCAGGCGGAGCATCTCGAACGGCAGGTCGGCGCGCTGGCGCAGCAGCCGGATCTGACCGTCCGGTCCGTAGTGCGAGCTCCACTGGTTCGTCACCGCGCACGCCACCTCGGGGAAGAAGTAGGCGCCGTCGGGATGGGACACGCGCAGCAGCCGGCCCGCCTGGAGGTCGTACTCGTAGACGCGGTGCAGGCCGCCGTCGACGTGGACGAGCAGCAGCCGGGCGCCGTCGCCGGACCAGTCGAGCGGGACGAGTTCGCCCGCCAGCTCGGGCGCCTCGACGTCGGTCCGCTCACCGGTGAGGGGGTTCCACACGGCGGGCCGCGCGTACCCGGTGCGTTCGGTGCTCAGCAGCATCCGGGGGTCCCCGGCGACCGGCGAGAACCGGACTCCGCGAACGGGCGCGAGCGGCCCGTCGGAGACCGACGCCAGCACCGCGCCGTCGGCGGCGTCGAGCACCGTGACGGCGAAGCGGCGGATGCCGGGGTTGTGGTCCGTGGTGTCGATGCTCGCCAGCGTTCCGTCGGCAGAGACCAGGCTGTTCCAGGCCTCGTTCCTGCTGCGATACAGCCGGTGGGGGCCTGAGCCGGTCAGGTGGTAGAGCGTGAATCCCTCGTCGGTGACCGTCGCGATGACGACCGCCGAGCCGTCGCGCGCGACGTCGATGCCGCGCAGCGTGTAAGGAGGCAGCCCGGGGGTGAGGTCCACGGGTTCGCCGTCGACCGGGCAGGACCACAGATGGCCGACCTCGCCGCCGTCCTCGTCGCGCAGCACCAGGATGGCGCGCCCGTCCGCGGCGGGCACCGGGTTCGCGACGTGCGGCGGCAGATCCGGCACCCGCAGGGTCTCGCCGGTGGCCGGATTCCAGAGGGACACCTCGGCGTCGCTGAGTCCGGCCGCGTAGATCATTTCAAGGTTGAGGTCGCCGGGACAGGGACGGATGTCCTGGATGATCGGAGTGTCGAAGCGGTCGCGCCAGGCGTCAGAGGACATGGATCAACTCCGGTTTGTGACAGGCGACGCCGTGGCCCCGCGCGTCGGTGACGAGCGGGGGGACCTCGGCGGCGCAGATCGAGCTCGCCTTCGGGCAGAGGGTCCGGAAGCGGCAGCCCGACGGGGGGTCGGTCGGGCTCGGGACGTCGCCGGTCAGGATGATCCGGCGGCGGGCGCGCTCGGCCCGCGGGTCGGGGATCGGCACCGCCGACAGCAGTGCCTGGGTGTAGGGGTGGCGGGGACGCTGGTAGAGCTCGTCCGGCGGTCCTTGCTCGACGATCCGGCCGAGATACATGACGGCCACCTCGTCGCTGGCGTGCCGTACCACCGACAGGTCGTGCGCGATGAGGAGATACGTCAGCCCGAGCTGGTCCTGGAGGTCCTCCAGGAGGTTGATGACGCCGGCCTGGATGCTGACGTCCAGCGCGCTGACCGGCTCGTCCAGCACGATCACGTCGGGCTCGACGGCGAGCGCGCGGGCGATGCCGACGCGCTGGCGCTGCCCTCCGGAGAACTCGTGCGGAAACCGTCCGGCGTGCAGGGGGTCGAGTCCGACGAGCTCCAGCAGTTCGGGGACGCGCCCGGTGTCCAGGCCGTGGGTTTCGAGGGCCTCGGTGAGGATCGCCCGGACGGTCATGCGGGGGTTGAGCGAGGCGTACGGATCCTGGAAGACCATCTGGATACGCCGCCGTGCCCGGCGCAACCGGTCGGACGGCAGCGCCGTGAAGTCGGTGCCGTCGAGAAGCACCTGGCCCGAGGTCGGTTCGACGAGCCGTACCAGGCACGCGGCCAGCGTGGACTTCCCGCAGCCGCTCTCCCCGACGAGCCCGAGCGTCTTGCCGCGCTCGATCCGCAGCGACACCCCGGAGACCGCCCGCACGGTGCCGGACCGGCGGCGGAACGCCCCGTCGCGCACGGGATAGGTCTTGACCAGGTCCGTGACCTCCAGCGCCGTCATCGCGGGCGCACCTCCTCCAGCTCCGCCGCGCGCAGGCAGGACGCCGTATGGCCGTCGCCGATCCGGACCGGCGACGGGACGGTCGTGTCGCACAGACCGGCGCGCGCGTGCTCGCAGCGCGGATGGAACGGGCAGCCCGGCGCCCGCGAGGGCTGGCCGGGGATCTGGTAGAGCCGTTCGCCGTGCCGGGCGTCGAGCCGGGGGAGCGAGGCCAGCAGACCCCTGGTGTAGGGGTGTGCGGGCGTGTAGAAGATCGGTTCGACGGCGGCCTCCTCGGCCTTGGTGCCCGCGTACATCACCAGCACCCGGTCGGCGACCCCGGCCACCACGCCCAGGTCGTGGGTGATCAGCATGAGCGCGGTCGCCGTGCGTCGCTGGATCCGCCTGATCACGTCGAGGATCTGCGCCTGCACGGTCACGTCGAGGGCGGTCGTCGGCTCGTCGGCGATGAGCAGGTCCGGTTCGTTGGCGATGCTCATCGCGATCATGACGCGCTGCCGCATGCCGCCGGACAGCTCGTGCGGGTACTGGCTCGCGCGCCTGGCCGGCGAGGGGATGCCGACCAGGTCGAGCAGCTCGACGACCCGTTCGCGCAGCGCGGCGCGGGTGAGCGAGGCGTCGTGCACGCTGATGGCCTCGGCGATCTGCGCGCCGACGGTGTGCACCGGGGTGAGCGCGGTCAGCGCGTCCTGGAAGATCATCGCGATGCGGCTGCCCCGCAGGGTGCGCAGGTCGGACTCGGAGCGGCCCAGGAACTCCTCGCCGCGGAACCGGACCGACCCCGTGACCAGGGCGCGGCCGGGCAGGATCCCGAGCACCGCCATCGACGTGACGCTCTTGCCCGAGCCCGACTCGCCGACGATGGCGAGCGTCTCGCCGGGCGCGACGGAGAACGACAGCCCGGTGACGGCCGCGACCGTGCCGGCGTCCGTGGGGAGCTGGACGGTGAGGTCGTCGACCTCCAGCAGGGCGTTCACGGGCGTGCTCCCTTCGGGTCGAAGGCGTCTCTGAGGCCGTCGCCGAGGAAGTTGATGGCCAGCGCCGTCAGGAGGATGAACAGGCCGGGGAAGTACAGCAGGTAGACCTTGCCGGTGCCGATCAGCCCGGACGCCTGGCTCAGCAGGTTGCCCCAGCTGGATTCCGGAGGCTGCACGCCGTACCCGAGGAAGGAGAGCGTCGATTCGACGATCACC
Source organism: Nonomuraea sp. NPDC059007 (assembly GCF_042740555.1). NCBI lineage: Bacteria > Bacillati > Actinomycetota > Actinomycetes > Streptosporangiales > Streptosporangiaceae > Nonomuraea > Nonomuraea sp. NPDC059007. The sequence continues at coordinate 145,858 of NZ_JBHYJD010000026.1, forward strand.
GCGCTCGCGGCGCCGAGAGAGGTGCTGACGGCGATGACACCGGTGAGGTTGGGCAGGATATGTCGCACGATGATGCGCCACCTGGTCACGCCCAGCACGGTGGCCGCGGCGACGTACTCCTTCTCCCGCAGTGACAGCACCTGGCCGCGGACGATCCTGGCCACGGTGGTCCAGCCGATCGCCGCCAGCACCGGGACGATCACGACGGGGGAACGGCCGGCGCCCTGGAGCACGACCGCCAGGACCACGATCGCGGGCAGGACGATGAACAGGTCCGTGATCCGCATGATGATCTCGTCCGCCCAGCCGCCGAAGAACCCCGCCGCGGCCCCCAGCGCGGTGCCCACCACGGTGGCGAGCACGGCGACGCACAGGCCGATAGCGAGCGAGATCCGCCCCGCGTACAGGAGTTCGGTGAGGTAGTCGCGGCCCAGTTCGTCGGTGCCGAACCAGTGCGCCGCCGACGGCGGCACGGGCCCGAGCATCAGGTTCTGGGCGCCGCGCTCGTAGGGAGCGATCAGGTCCGCGCCGAAGCAGCCGAGCAGCAGGAGGAGGAGCACCGCGAGCCCCGCGACGGCCAGACGGTGGCGCAGGAACCGCCGGCGCGCGAGTTGCCACGGGGTGCGTTCCGCTGTCATCGGAGCCTCACTCTCGGGTCGAGTACGGCGTAGGCGAGGTCGGCCAGCAGGTTGAACACGATCACGACCACCGCGACCACGAGCGTCCACGGCACGAGGACGAACACGTCGCCCGCGAGCAGGGAGTCGAGGAACAACCGGCCCATGCCCTGGATGGCGAAGATCTGCTCGGTGACCACGAGCCCGCCGAACAGCAGGCCGGCGTCCACCGCGGTGACGCTGACGAAGGGGCCGAGCGAGGTGCGCAGGGCGTGCCGCGTGACGATCCGGCGTTTCGGCACGCCCTTGGCCCGCGCGGTCCGCACGTACTCGCTGGTGAGGGCGTCGAGCATGGTGGCCCGGGTGAACCTGCTCCAGCTCGCCACCAGGCCCACGGTCAGCGTCAGCACGGGCAGGACGAGATGGCGCGCGTAGTCGAGCGGGCCGCCGCCGTCGGGGGAGTGCAGGCCCACGAAGTAGAGCGGGGGATCGGTCAGGCCGAGCAGTTCCTGCGGCCAGGCCGCGAGGATCTGGATGAGGATCAGCCCGAGCCAGAACGGCGGCATCGCGACCCCGAGGTAGGACAGCCCGGTGAAGGCCAGGTCGCCGGCGGAGTACTGCCGCACCGCCGAGTAGACGCCGACGGCCAGCGCGACCACCGCGGCGACGAGGACACCCCAGACGATCAGCTGCAGGGTGGTCCCGAGGGCGGGCAGGATCAGGCCGTGGACCGGGCCCGCCGTACGCGAGCTGACTCCCCAGTCGCCGGTGACGAACCGCGTGAGCCAGTGCCAGTACTGCACGGGGATCGACTGGTCGAGGCCGAGGCGCTCGGCGGCGCGGGCGAGCGCGCCGGGGTCACGCCCGCCGCGCAGTTTGGCCAGCGGGTCGAAGGCGATCCTGACCGCCCAGAAGAGCAGGAAGGAGGCGATGAGGACGACGGGTACCGAGTAGAGCAGCCGCCGTGCGAGGTAGGCGAACATCGGCGTCTCAGCTCGCCAGGCCCCATTGGGCGAGGTTCCAGAACGGACCGCGCGCGGGGTCGATGGCCAGCGGGCCGCCGATCTTGTTGTTCCACAGCAGGATGTTGGGGATCACGTCGAGCGGCAGGAGGGCGGCGGAGTCGGCGAGAAGCTTGTCCGCCTGGTGGGAGATCTCGACGCGCTCGGCCTCGTCGAGCGATGACGCGGCCGTGTCGAGCACCTTGTCGAGACCGGGCAGGTCGATGCGTGACATGTTGAGCCCGGAGCGGCCGTTGTCCTCGGTGGGGATCGCGCTTGAGGAGAAGGACGCGGCGAGCGAGGGCTGGGGGAAGGTGTCGACGAGGGTCCACAGGCCCATCTGGAAGTCGCCCTTGGGGAGCTTGCTCGCGAACAGGTCCGTGGCCGAGGTGTTGTCGATCTTCACCTCGAAGCCGGCGGCGCGCAGTTGCTCCTGAAGGATCTGCTCGGTCAGCTCGCGGCGCTTGTTGCCGGTCATCGTGCTGACGGAGAACGCCGCCCTGTTTCCCGCCTTGGCCCAGACGCCGTCGGATCCCTTGGCCCACCCGTCGCCCCGCATCAGGGAGTCGACCTTGGCGAGGTCGGGGGTGTACTGGGCGAAGTCGGTGCTGCCGTAGCGGCCGACGAGCGGGGTGTGCGCGCTCTGGGCGGGTTCGGTGACGCCGAGCGCGCCGTACAGGCGGGTGACGACGGCCTTGCGGTCGATCGCGTGCGAGACGGCCTTGCGGAACGTCACGGAGTCGAAGGGCGCCTTGGCGTTGTTGAACCAGATCGCCTCAAGGTTGCCCGACTCGGGATCGACGATCGAGCTGGCGTTGGGCAGCCCGCTCTTGATCTGGTCGATCGAATCGAGCTGGGGCGTGGGGTAGAGCGCGTCGAGCTGGCCGGTCTTGAACGCCTGGAACGCCGCGGCGGTGTCGGCCGTGAACTGGAAGGTGACCTTGTCGAGCTTGGGTTTGTCGCCCCAGTAGTTCGGGTTCGGCACGAGGACGACCGAGACGCCCTTCGTCCAGGACTCGATCTTCCACGGGCCTCCGCTCCAGGTGTAGCCGTCCTTCATCAGGGCGCTGCGGTCCTTGCCCTTGAGCAGGTGGCTGGGGAGCAGGCCGCCGCCGTCGCTGAACAGGCCCTTCCAGCTCGCGTACGGAGCGTCGAACGTGACGACCGCCGTCTTGGGGTCAGGAGTGTCGATCTTGGTGATGTGGCTGTATCCGGTCCGGTTCAGGACGTCCTTGCCGTCGCGGATCGCCAGCGCCGTATAGGCGAAGTCCTCCGAGGTGATCGGCTCGCCGTCCGACCAGACGGCCGCCGGGTTGATCCGGTAGGTGACCTTCTGCGGCGGCCCGGCGGTGACCTCGGGTTCCGACGCCATGACGTTCGTGGCCGCGAGCCCCCACGTGCCGTCGATCTTCCTGGGCTCGAACACCCGGGGAATCGTCGGGATGTCCATGATGAACGTGCCCCAGATCGAGGTGGCGCAGCTCGCGATCCAGTCGGTGCAGTCCGGTTCCTGCTCGGCGCCGATGACGATGCTTCCCCCCTGACGCACCGGCGCGGCCGTGGCGGGGCGGGCGTCGGACTTCAGGGCCGTGCCGGTGCCTCCGCTCGTGCACGAGGCCGCGAGGAGGGCGAGGGCGGCGAGCCCAATTGCTCCGAGTCTGAACCTGGTGCTCATGCTCTGACCTTTCTGGGGGTGATGAGAGGGAGAGTATGGGCAAGTCAGAACCCAGGCAAGGGTATTAGGCATGTTTCTAGTCATTCGCATTGACTATGCTTTAGCCCGTCACTGCGATCAGGTGGTGCGAAAATGCGTGCATCGGCAGACGAGGGAGGCTTTGGTGGCATCAACGCGCCAGTCGAAGGAGAAGGGTTCCAAGGGGGAGGCGCGGCCACGCCGCGCGCGTGACAGCCTCAACCGGGAGGTGATCCTCGCGGCCGCCGAGAAGATCGCGCTGCGCGACGGCCTGGACGCGCTGACCTTCCAGGAGCTCGGAGCCGAGCTCGAGGCCCACCCGACCTCGCTGTATCGCCATTTCAAGGACAAGGACGAACTGCTCCTCGAACTGGTCGACGGCCTCAGGGCCCGCTCCTACGGCGGCACCGTCACGCCCACCGACGACTGGCGGGCCGACCTGCGCGACATCGCCCAGCGGGTACGCGAGCACTACCTCCGCTACGCGCCGTTCGCCCAGCAGATGGTCATGCGCACCACGCGGCGGCCCACGGAGTTCTCCAGCGTCGACTTCACCCTGGACGCCGTACGGCGGGCCGGAGTCGCCGACGAGGAGGTGGCGGTGGTGCAGCGCGCGTTCGGCAGCTTCGTCCGTTCCGTGGCGAGCCTGGAGGCGGCCGTCCACGCGCTCGACCCGGAGGTGCGGCGCAGGGACGAGCTCGCCTGGCAGGTGGAGTACCGGCAACTGGACGCCGGCAAGTACCCCGCCATCGCCCATCATGCCGACCGGCTCCCGAGCCTCGGCGGCCCGTCCGCCTTCGACGTCGGCCTGGAGATGATGCTCGACGCGATCGAGGTACGCGCCGAACGGTCACGGGCGCGTCAGCGTGTCGATCAGGGCGGCGACGAGCCGGGCCCGGCCGGCGAGTGAGTCCAGGTCGACCCACTCGTGCTCGGCGTGGGCGCCGTCCCCCAGCGGGCCGAGCCCGTCGAGCGTGGGGATGCCCAGCGCGCCGGTGAAGTTGGCGTCGGACGCGCCTCCGACCGCGACCTCTCCGGGATCGGGCAGTCCGAGGTGGGCCGCGGCCTTGCGGGCCGCCGCGTACAGTTCCCGGGAGCTCGCCGGCTCCAGCGGCGGACGGTTGATCTCGCCGTCGACCCGGATCACCGCTCCCGGGACGGCGGGGGCGAGCGCGCGCAGGCGCTCGTCGACGCGTGCCAGCTCCGCCAGTTCCCACGCGCGGACGTCCACGCGCA